>JBGVMW010000108.1:0-2207 GCA_045125095.1 Lachnospiraceae bacterium | reverse complement strand
TTAACCGGAGCAATAGACAGAACAGTTGACCGATTAGTTGATAAGTTGGACATTGGCTCTAAGATAGAGGAGAATGTTTGCGAGAATATGCCAAGTGAAAATCAGATAGAGCAAGAAGTACAAAGAATATACAGAGGGCGAGGAAGATAGAAATCCGAAAGGGTTTCTATTTTTTATGGTATCGTGTATAATAGGGGTATAAAAAGAACTGTTAAACAGTTCGACAAACTAGAATTTGGCGGTGAGATAAATGAATTATATTAGACAATGATTTTTTATACTGCAGATAGGCTTGCAGAGGTGGATAATAAAAACTATATACAATTACGTAACAATGTGTTAGTATGATTAACAGAAAAAAGAAAGGCACATGAAGTGAAAGGTGAGGAGATGTATAACAGATAATTTGGTTTGAGCAAGACATATATGATTTAAGCCCTGTGGTAAACAGGCTTGTTTTTGTGTACGCTTGAATTAGATTATCGCAAGAGATTTTCCTTTGTTTTCATTTGTGAGAATATATAAAGGTTTATTTGGCGGGTCTTTTTGTGTATGCAAAAAAGGCTCGTTTTTTACTTTTGCACACAGGCGAAAGGAGGAACCAATATGTTACAGATAAAAAATTTAAATTTAACACATAAAAAGGATTTAAGAGTCATACTTAGTGAATTTAACCTTGTACTAAATAAAGGTGATAAGGCGGTAATCATTGGTGAAGAAGGAAATGGAAAATCAACATTGATGAAGTGGATTTACAATCCATTACTTATTGATAATTATATAGAAGCTGAAGGAGAAAGGTTGGTCGGAAAAGAAATACTCGGTTATCTTCCACAGGAAATATCTGAAGAAGATAAAGAAAAAACTATTTATGAGTTCTTTTCTGCAGAAGAAATGTTTTGGAATAGAACACCGAAAGAGTTATCTGAAATTACCGGAAAATTCGGAATGACAAGTGAATTTTTCTATAGTGACCAGAAAATGGGAAGTCTTTCGGGTGGAGAAAAAGTTAAGGCACACCTAATGAGACTTATTATTCAGGATGTGACTGTGCTTTTGTTGGATGAACCTTCAAATGATATAGATATCAATACGCTGGAAATCCTTGAAAAAATAATAAATGACTGGGAGCACATAGTACTTTTCATTTCTCATGATGAAACTTTGATAGAAAATACAGCGAATATGGTAATTCATATTGAACAGATTGTGCGAAAAACAAAGACCAGATATACAGTCGCAAAAATTCCTTACAGAAAATATTTAGAAGAAAGATTTCATAAATTTGAGAGCCAGGAAAGACAAGCATTAAATGATCGAAAAGAAAAAAAGATTCGTGATGAAAAATACAGAAAAATCATGCAAAGTGTTCAGAACGCATTAGGGAACTGTTCCAGACAGTCACCAGCCGAAGCCAAAAACTTAAAAGATAAAATGCACACAGTTAAGTCTATGGAACGAAGATTTGAAAAGGAAGATGAAAACATGACGGTGATGCCGGAACAGGAGGAGGCTATTTTCTTTAAACTGGGAGACAAAGATTCATCTATTCCGGCAGGAAAAACAGTTATAGAGTATACTCTTGCAAAACTTACGACTAGGGATGAGGAAAGGATTTTGGCTGAAGACATTAACTTGAAAATAAGAGGCTCGGAGAAAATATGTATTATTGGCGCTAATGGAGTGGGAAAAACGACTCTTTTAAGAAAAATAGCGGAAGAACTTTCGCAGCGAGATGATATTAAGGCAGAGTATATGCCGCAAAACTATGAAGAGATACTTGATTTGGATATGACTCCTGTTGATTTTCTTGATAAATCCGGAGACAAGGAAGAAAGAACAAGAATTAGAACATATCTTGGTTCCCTTAAATATACTGCGGATGAAATGGAACATCCTATAAGGGAACTGTCCGGAGGGCAAAAGGCCAAGGTGCTTCTTTTAAGTATGAGTTTGAGCGGAGCAAATGTGCTTATTTTAGATGAACCAACAAGAAACTTTTCGCCCTTATCGGGACCTGTAATCAGAAAAATGCTTAGAGAGTTCCCGGGAGCTATTATCAGTATTTCTCACGATAGAAAGTATATTGATGAGGTATGTGATAAAATATACGAGTTAGATTATAGTGGATTAAGAAATTTGTAATGAATGGAGGATAAGATGGCACAACAGAATATATACGATGATGAAATATTTTTTGAAGGATA
>JBGVMW010000107.1:0-1716 GCA_045125095.1 Lachnospiraceae bacterium | reverse complement strand
TTCGTGTCAATTTGGAATTTATTAGTCCAATACTACGGATTTTTTCTTTCCGTTCTTATTTTTTGGATACTCTCTGATACGGATAACAAAGTCAAGGTTGATAGCTTCAATCTTGCCGTCCTTTTCCACAAGAATTGCTCCATCAGTAACTTCTTTTATTACGCCCTCATACTGATGGCTTCCGTCAAAAGAAGAGATAATGCACTCTTTTTCAATAAATTTTGCTGCAAGCTCTTTCATTTCTATATTTCCTCCTGTTTTTCTTTTTTCTATTATTTTTCTTACAATTACAGCTTTCCGTCGATTGCGGAACAGAATAAATATGATAATCCATAGGAAGATTATCGGTATGTATGTTGATGGATTCAATCTATCACCTCCGAAAATATAGGTCAATTGTTTATATACTGAACACCAACATTGTCCGTTGTTGTAAATCCTGCATTTTTGAAAGTCTTTTTATCGCTAACACAATAAACATAGTTTCCGTTTTGAGCAAGAATGTAATAGTCGTCGGAATATAGTTCACAGTACAGTTCAAAAATTTTCGCAGAATCTTCAGCAGATAGTCCATATACTATATCAATAAATTTGCTTTCTTTTTGTGCTATAACGCGGTCAACAACCAAATCAGAGCCTTCAACGGTAGTTTGCGTTTTAATTTGATAGCCCTTATCTTCTAAATTTTCTATGAGAATTTCTCGTTTTGGAACGATTTTGTCGGGATCGGGGACGCCGTTTGTATTCGTAGAATCACCACAACCAACAAAGCACACGAGTAATAGTGCTGATATAATTATTGCGATAAGCCTTTTCATTTTTCGCCTCACTGTTTGCAATACCACTCCATAAAAGCGGATGTGTTATCTTCGCTGACATAGTTTTTGTCGTTCTTCAAAAGATAAAGCATTCGCTCATCTTCTTCCGTCCTATCTTTTTTGGAATCTATTCCTTTTGTCAGCATATTTATCATAAACTTATTGATTCCACGGAGCTTGGTCTTATCCATACCGCCCTGCATAGTGAAAAGCGGAATTTCTTCGGAAAGAGCGTTTGCCTTACGAACTTCATCAAGGGCAGTTCCGGTATCGCAAAGACCGACGGCACAAATGGCAGAAATCTTGTATTTCTTCGCCGCCTTTTTGTATCCCTTGATTCCGTTGGCAAATAGCCAACCAAGATATATAATCTCCGTTCCGCTTGACAACTGTTTTTGGGCTCCGCTCAAAGCATATACGGGCAATCCCGTTTTTTCACCAAGTATTTTCGCATACTCAGCGGTATGTCCTGTATTAGATGTATAAACAATAGCTTTCATTTTCCCTCCAAATTAAAAAGTGCGTGACCGAAGCCACGCACAAAAAACACAAACTCCGAGTCGCTAAACTAACCTTACATAGAAAAACATTACTGTATAATCCTATCAAGTGGAATTTGCATTTTTATCAAATTCTAACGATAGGAATATACAAAAGGGTATAGTACCCCCTTGGATATCAAATAATCGTTTTTCTATTTAGTTAGTTTAGCGTAGATATTATATCACTATTTTGTGAATAAATCAAGGCATTTTTCGTTATTTTTGAGATTGATAATAAAAATTTAAGCATCGGATATCTTCCGCGCTTACCTTAATGTTGTTCATCTCGGCAACCCATTTGAGTGCGTCACAAGCCTTTAATTCTTCGTCTACGCCGCATTCGTGGGCAAGGTTGG
>JBGVMW010000106.1:0-17415 GCA_045125095.1 Lachnospiraceae bacterium | reverse complement strand
GGCTGTGTATTTTACAGCCTTAGTGTCCGCTACGTTTGAAGGGAGCGAGAGCGCGTCAAATATAGACTATGTAGTAAGCAGTTATTTGCACAAACAATTCTGACAATTTGCGGATGGGTTTCACTTTCGCAAATGCCTATTTTTCACTGTTCGAAACTATACCGTACCTTCCTAGTACATCGTTTTGTAAATAACTATACCATTCTTATCATTCGTACAAATAGCCGTAACTAACATTCTATACCATTTTAATAATGAAAGCAAGACAATTGTTTACCTTGAAAAACAGCTACTTTTATGATAGGGTTTACTTATGAATACAGGTAAAAGGAGGTATCTCTATGACAGCAATCGAAACCCATAACGAACATTTAGCCACCTCTGTGATTGCCAATTTGAAAAAGCGCAATATGGAAGGCTACTATTGTCACACGAAAATGGAGGCATTTGAACAGATTCTTTCTCTCATTCCGGAGCAGTCTACTGTGGGCTTTGGCGGTTCTGAGACAGTAAAAGAATTAGGGTTATTGACCGCATTAGAAAACGGTAATTTCCAGTTAATTGACCGAAGAAAAGCCACTTCGCCTCAGGAAAGCCGTGAATTTCATGCAAAAACCATGCTGGCAGATTACTATTTAATGAGTACAAATGCCATTACCTATGACGGGGAGCTGGTCAATATTGATGGCACCGGCAACCGTGTATCCTGTCTGGTTTTCGGTCCGGAAACTGTCATCATTGTGGCTGGTATGAATAAACTAGTGCCGGATGTTGCCTCTGGCATTGAACGGGTACATAATGTTGCCGCCCCACCAAATGGTATACGCCTGAACTTGACTACCCCATGTGCCGTCACCGGACGTTGTGGCAACTGTGTTGGTAGTCAGAGTATGTGTTGCCAGACTGTGATTACGCGAAATAGCCGTGTAAAGGGACGTATTAAAGTCTTTTTAATTGGCGAATCACTAGGCTACTAATCTGTTTGATTACAATTGTTTCATAATTTTAAAGCCGCTTATGCGGAGAAATGGAGAATATAATGAGTAAAGTAATTGTTTTTTTAGCAAATGGATTTGAAGAAATCGAAGGTCTTACTGTTGTTGACTTACTGCGTCGTGCAGATATCACTGTTGAAACTGTCAGTATTTCTGATTCCCTTACGGTAACCGGTGCACATAATATTTCTGTATTGGCAGATACTCTTATTAGCGATGCCGCACTTTCTGATGGAGACATGGTAGTACTCCCAGGTGGTATGCCGGGTACTTTGCATTTAGCTAACTGCAAACAGGTAACTGACACTGTTACAGAATATTTTAAGACCGGAAAACGCGTAGCTGCCATCTGTGCCGCACCTAGTATTCTTGGGGATCTTGGCATTTTAAAAGGTAAGATTGCCTGTTGCTATCCGGGATTTGAAGACCGCTTAACAGAAGCTGCAGTTACCGGAAATGAAGTGGAACAAGATGGTACCGTCACTACAAGTCAGGGAGTTGGCACTGCCATTCCATTTGCACTGTCCCTGATTGAACAGCTGAAAGACAAAAATACTGCCGACACAATAAAAAAATCTATTATGTTTAAGCATTAATTAGGGCGCATCACACTTTTATACCTTGCCGGTTTTGGCAGAGAATTGAGGTCAACATGGAAATCGAACGTAAATTTTTAATTAACAAGCTACCGGAGAACATCAAAGAATATCCCTTTCATATTATCGAACAGGCGTATCTCTGCACCAATCCGGTAGTACGCGTCCGACGCCAGGACGAGGACTATATCTTAACCTACAAAGGAAGTGGCATGATGGCACGAGAAGAATATAATTTGCCTTTAAATAAAGAAGCTTACGAACACCTTCTCACAAAGGCGGATGGAGCTATTATTTCCAAAAAGCGCTATCTGATTCCACTTAGCGAACAACTTACCATCGAGTTAGATGAATTTTACAAGCCAATGAATGATTTGCTTCTGGCGGAGGTGGAGTTCCCATCGATTGAAGAAGCAAATGCATTTGTCCCACCTGAATGGTTTGGGGAGGATGTTACATTTGATGCAGCTTATCATAACAGTACCATGAGCCGTACGAACTAACACAAGAACAAAGCGTGCACATCCTTTTTTATATAGTAGAGCGTGTCTCACATCACACAGCAGGACGTTATACC
The DNA here is from genome assembly GCA_045125095.1 of Lachnospiraceae bacterium. Lineage (GTDB taxonomy): Bacteria > Bacillota > Clostridia > Lachnospirales > Lachnospiraceae > JBGVMW01. The sequence continues at coordinate 15,247 of JBGVMW010000106.1, read as the reverse complement.
TTTCCTAGTCGTTGTACTAGGATATAAAAAGAACATCGCGCCACCTTTCTAGGTGACACGATGTTCTTTTTATTATATCTTATGCTTCTTCGCTTTTTTCCTTTGCAGCTAAACGACCATACAGTTTTGTCAATTCATACATCTTATCAATGATGACATCATCTAACTCTGCTGGTGTCATTCTCCAAACCCAGTTATTACCTAATGTGGATGGAAGATTGATTCTTGCTTCGTTACCCAGTCCTAAGTAATCCTGTACCGGAATTACACAAAGGTTGGAAACACTTGCCATTGCACTGCGGATGAAATCCCAATGTACATCTTCCACTGGTGTATCTGCATTGTTTAAATAATCCTTAGATAACTGCTTATCATCTTCATTTAATACTGCATACCAGCCCTGAAGTGTATCATTGTCATGTGTTCCGGTATAAACTACACTGTTCTTTGTGTAATTGTGTGGTAAGTAATCACTTTCTTCTCTGGAATCAAATGCAAACTGCAATACCTTCATTCCCGGATATCCGGTATCTTCTAATAACTGAAGAACCGTATCTGTTAAGAAACCTAAATCCTCTGCGATGATTTCACGCTCGCCTAATTTCTTATTCATAGCCTTGAATAAATCAATGCCAGGACCTTTTCTCCAGCATCCATTTTCAGCAGTCTTATCACCATATGGGATATCATAATATTCATCAAAACCACGGAAATGATCAATTCTTACTACATCATAAAGATCGAAGCAGTAATCAATTCTCTTAATCCACCATTTGTAGCCAGTCTCTTTGTGGTATTCCCACTTATAAAGTGGATTTCCCCATAACTGACCGGTTGCAGAGAATGCATCCGGAGGGCATCCGGCTACACCTGTTGGATAGCCAGCTTCATCGAACTGGAATAATTCAGGACCAGCCCATGCATCTGCACTGTCAAATGCTACATAAATCGGGATATCGCCAATAATCTTTACGCCATTTTCATTTGCATAGCTTTTTAATTTTGTCCACTGCTGTGCAAATTTGTACTGCTGGAATTTATAGAAATCGATCTCGTCTTTCAATTCCTTCTTATATCTGGTAATTGCTTCCGGCTGACGCATACGGATGTCTTCATCCCATTCAATCCAGCTCTTACCATCCATGCTATTCTTTACTGCCATGTAAAGAGCATAGTCTTCTAACCAGTCTTTGTTCTTCTTAATAAATTCCTTGTATTCATCTGTAGTCTTATGCTCGCTACGCTCATATGCCTTGCGCAATACGTCAAAACGATTGAAGTAAATCTTTTCATAATCTACTGTTCTCTCGTCTCCGCCAAAATCTACACTATCACATTCTTCTGCTGTCAGTAAACCTTCTTCAATTAATGCTTCTAAATCTATGTAATATGGATTGCCTGCAAAAGTAGAGAAGGACTGATAAGGAGAATCTCCATAACCAGTTGCTCCTAATGGAAGAATCTGCCAATACTGCTGTCCTCCCTTTGCAAGTTTATCAACAAAATCATATGCTTCTTTTGAGAATGCTCCAATACCATATTTTGATGGAATGCTGGATACCGGTAATAATACACCACTACCTCTTTTCATTGTGAATACCCCTTTCTAACGCACTTATACCACTCGGGTTTTCGCCCGGGTGGTAATTGTGCAAAAATATTATTCTATTATAATTTTTTTAATTATTTTAATTTCCAGATATCATCGTTGTATTCAGCGATTGTTCTGTCTGATGAGAAGAATCCTGCCTTAGCAATATTCACTAACATCATCTTCTTCCACTGCTCTTTGTCAGCGAAGTCATCGAACATACCATCTTTTGTTGCGATGTAATCCTTGATATCTAATAATGTCATGAACCAGTCTTTGCTGATTAATTCGTGATGTAATCTCTCTAAGTTCTCTTTGTTGCCTGCCTTTAACATTTCATCACTTACTAAGAAATCAACAACCTTGCGAACAAGCTTATCTCTCTTATAGATAGCACCACTGTTGTAAGTAGCCTTGTCATATAAGTCGATAACTGTTTCACTGCTTTCACCGAAGATGTAAATGTTATCTTCGCCTACTAAATCACTGATCTCTACGTTAGCACCATCCATTGTACCTAATGTAACAGCACCGTTTAACATGAACTTCATGTTACCTGTACCAGAAGCTTCCTTAGAAGCAAGGGAGATCTGCTCAGAGATATCACATGCTGGGATTAACTTCTCAGCCTTGCTTACGTTGTAGTTTTCTACCATAACAACCTTCATGTACTTGTTCACATCCGGATCGTTGTTTACGATTTCAGATAATGTTAAGATTGCATGAATGATATCCTTAGCAATGATATAAGCAGGAGCTGCCTTAGCACCGAAGATGAATGTCATAGGTGTAGCTGGCTTTGTACCATTCTTAATCTGTAAGTATTTGTAAATCATGTAGAGTAAGTTCATCTGCTGACGTTTGTACTCATGGAGACGCTTAATCTGGATATCAAATACAGAATTTTCATCAATGTCAACACCCTGTGTTTCTTTTAAGAACTTCTTAAGTGCTAACTTCTTCTGTCCCTTGATTTCATAAATGCTGTCTAATACTTTCTTGTCATCTGCAAACTTCATTAATTTCTCTAACTCAGCAGCATCCTTTAAGAAGCCATCACCGATTGTATCGATTAATAACTTAGCAAGCTCTGGGTTACAAGATAATAACCATCTACGGAATGTGATACCATTTGTCTTGTTGTTGAACTTCTCTGGGTAAATATCATAGAAATGCTTTAACTCAGAGTTCTTCAAAATCTCTGTATGAAGTGCAGCAACACCGTTTACACTGTATCCATAGTGAATATCAATGTGTGCCATATGCACTCTGTTTTCCTTATCAATGATCTGTACAGCTGGGTCTTTGTACTTCGCAGCTACACGCTTGTCTAATTCTTTGATGATTGGCATTAACTGTGGAACAGCCTTCTCTAAGTATGCGATTGGCCATTTCTCTAATGCTTCTGCTAAGATTGTGTGGTTTGTGTATGCACAAGTCTTAGATACGATTTCGATAGCTTCATCTAAGCTGATTCCTTCTAACTGTAATAAACGAATCATTTCAGGAATTACCATAGATGGATGTGTATCGTTGATCTGGATTACTGCATGGTCATATAACTTGTGTAAGTCGTAACCATTTTCTTTCATTTCCTTTAAGATAAGCTGAGCACCATTGCTTACCATGAAGTACTGCTGGTAAACACGAAGTAAGCGACCTGCTTCATCACTATCATCCGGATATAAGAATAATGTTAAGTTCTTTTCAATATCCTCTTTATCAAAATCGATACCATCTTTTACAAGGCTCTCATCGATAGTTTCAATATCGAATAAACGAAGTTTGTTTACACCTTCCTTGTAACCAACTACATCGATGTCATATAATCTTGATTTAACCTTTAAATCACCAAATGCTACATCGAAGCTAACATCTGTCTTTGTAAGCCAGCCCTGTTCTTCAATCCAGTCATTCTTTGTTTCTTTCTGTAAGTTATCTTTGAATACCTGCTTAAACAGACCATAGTGGTAGTTCAAACCGATACCTTCGCCCGGAAGACCTAATGTTGCAATAGAATCTAAGAAACATGCAGCTAAACGTCCAAGTCCACCATTACCTAAAGATGGTTCTGGTTCTACTTCTTCGATTGCAGTTAAAGTTTTGCCGTTTGCAGCTAAGAACTCTTTTAATTCATCATATACACCTAAGTTGATTAAGTTGTTAGATAATAATCTACCAATTAAGAACTCTGCTGAAATGTAGTAGATTTTTTTAGGTCCTTTGATTGCAGGAGTTTCTTCCATCATCTTCTTAGTTACTTCTAAAAGTGTGTAGTAAATCTCTGCATCTGTACAATCTGCTACTTTTTTGCCATACTTCTGCTGTAAAGCTGTCTGTAAACTTTCTGTTACTTTCATTTTTCCTCCATTCCGCCACATCTTTCTACTCAGACCGTGGCACCTGCTTTGAAATACATCTTATCGTTATCTTTATGAACTGAACTACCCTGCGCAACGAATGAGCGCACATATACGGTAATCCAAGTTTTAAGAAAACGTTTTCCCGCTTCCTTTACTTGAAGTATAATATAGGAAAACGTTTTCCGCAACCCTTTTTTTACTTTTTTTTTCATTTTGTAATACTTGCACAAATGAAAATCCATCTTTTTAGATATCTTTGTAGCAACTGCTTTTTCTACTAACAAATAATATCTCTATAATATAATTTAATAATCTCATGGGGCAGAATACACTCCATTCCCTCGCCGCCATTCATCAGGCGATACAATTCTTCCACTGCCTTACTTGATATCTGGAAAAAATTCTGTTTGACTGTATTCATCTGCTTACCTACATACCCCATCAAAGTAATTCCATCAAATCCACAAACCGGACGGAAAATATCCATATCTATGCAGGCGTTCATTGCTCCGATTGCCATAAGGTCAGAGGCACAAACAATCATATCTACATACTTTGCATACTTCAGTGCAATATTGCGGGCCTGTAATTCACTGAAGTCTCCATAATAAGTCTTGACAGTCAGCCCACGCTCTTTTGCAATTCTGTAAATACCTCTCAATCTTCCATCTGTAACAAAACCATTTCTTTTGCCTGCTATATAAAGAATTCTTTTTCGTTTTTCGTCTTCTAACGCTTTGCTGACAACATCATACTGTGCCTGCTCCTGATCCACCCACACGCAACTGGTGCTTGTATTCACTAATGGTGCATCTACAATAACACATTTGAATATCTCTCGGTTCACCAGTTCTGCTAATATATGATCTTCTTTTGAAATACCATACAGCACCACCCCAGTGATACTAAGAGACTGAAGATACCGTGTTAATTCTTCCAACGACATTTCACTAATCATGGAAAAAAAGATGGTAACCACTTCAATATTCAATTCCTTTGCCTTACTGATGCCCCCAGCCAAGTACTGCATCGTTATCTCATCAATTGCCTGCGTCTGCGTTGTCAAGTTGACAATCAATGCCACTCTTGCAAACTGTTTCGATGACAACGCCGCAGCAATCGTATTCGGCACATAATGCAATTCTTCAATTGCTTTTTCAACTTGCTTTCTCGTGCGCTCACTCACATTCGGGTAATGATTTAACACCTTCGATACCGTGGAGATTGCTACACCGGCATGTTCTGCTACATCCTTGATTGAAACCATTCTTTGCCCTGCCTTGTTTTTCTTCCGTCTTTCTAAATTTACAACTTATTCAAGAAGCGCACCTGTCCTTTGTTACTTCCATGCTTCTTACTTTCTTCATGCACCGGCTCAACATAATATGCACTGGTCAAGTCATTTTTCAGCGTGCTTTTGCATTGTTTACAAAAACGTCCAGTCTTAATCATAGCACCACAATTCTCACAGGCAATCGTAACCGGGGAATCATCTGAAAAAGCCAGACGCTCCTCACGAACCCATTTCTGAATCTGCTTTACCGATATGTCATTTTCCTTCGCCACCTCATTGATAGACGCTTTTGGATTGGCATATATATAATCTCTCACTTCGAAAAACTTCTTCTCCAATTCATCTTCACATGCTTTACAAATCGGTGGTCCCTGATAATAGTTGAATAATTTCCCACACATTTTACAATTTCTTACATCCATTGCTGTACCCTCCTAACATCCAATGTTATTGTATAAAGCTATTTTCTCTCCCCTAAGTATAACTCTAATACCCACGACCTGCACAAAGGCAACAGAAATACACTTGTTCTGCTCCTGCTGTTTTCAAAACCTCTGCTATTGCATCTATTGTACTGCCCGTAGTATAAATATCATCAACCAATAATATTCTCTTTAATTTTACATCATTACAGGTGATTTTAAAAGCTTTTTTTACATTATTTTTTCTCTCTGTATCATTTAACACATTTTGCACTTTTGTTTTTCGATATCGTTCTACATACTTCGTTTCTACCGGCAAATCCAACGCTTTTCCAATACCCTTTGCTATCAATTCCGCCTGGTTAAATCCCCGCATCCTCTGTTTGGAACGATGCAACGGCACCGGTATTACCGCATCCACCTGCATACTTCCTATCCATTCCCCATAATGCTTTATCACTTCTTCCACAAAAAAATCTGCGTATTCTCTCTTATTATCATACTTAAATCTATGAATAGATTGCTTCATTGCCTTTGTATACCGCCATACTGCAACACCCTTATCGAACACATGCTTTCCTTTTGCACAGTCAAAACAGTATTCCTGTACATCCTCATCCAGACTTTTTCCGCATTTCTTGCAGCGTGGTTCTTTGATATATGGAAGCTCTTTCTTGCAGGCACTGCATACATATCCATTTCCCACTATAATTTCCTGACATATCGGACATCTGCGTGGATACAGAATCCGTATCACCATGTCCAGCTTTTGTTTTTTTCCATCACTGATTATCAAATTCGATTTCCCCCATTTCTACAATACGCTCCTTCAGCCCGGTATAGCGTGTCTGTTCCCTTACATTCTGTATCATTTCCTGTACCGTCTGTTCATTGCCAACAATGGTAACACACTTTTTCGCACGGGTTACGGCTGTATATAGCAGATTTCTGTTCATCAGCATTCTCGGTCCGCTGATTAATGGCATAAGTACTACCGGGTATTCGCTACCTTGAGATTTGTGTATGGTAATCGCATAAGCAAGCTCTAACTCCTCTAACTGCTTAAAGGAATATTCCACCTGTCTGTCATCATCAAATACTACTTTTACCGTTTCACTGAAATCATTGATTTCTATTATTTTGCCAATATCTCCATTAAACACACCAATTCCTTTTTCTTCCGAAATACCATAGCGATTTACCACTTCCCACTCCAACTGATAATTATTCTTGGTCTGCATGACCTTGTCACCTTCCCGGAACAAGCGCCCTGCCACTTCCTTTTCCCGCTTCTTTTTCTCCTTTGGATTTAATATCTCCTGAAGCCACACATTTAATGACTCTACACCTAATGCCGTTTTTCGCATGGGTGTAAGAACCTGAATATCAAAAGGAGCCACATCCAGATTCGGCGGCAAAATCTCTTTGATCAATTTTTCCATCATACTCTGCACTGACTCAATGTCATACCTGCGCATAATAAAGAAATCGGTATGCTTATTTGCTAAATCTAATGGCTTTCCCTCATTAATCTTATGCGCATTGACAACAATATTACTTTTTGCCGCCTGGCGGAATACCTTTTCTAAGCACACCACTGGAAATTTTTCCGAGGAAATAATATCCCGCAATACACTTCCCGGTCCAACAGAAGGAAGCTGGTCTACGTCCCCCACCAAAATCAGTCTGGTTCCAGGGACTACTGCCTTCAACAAGGCATTCATCAGATAAATGTCAACCATGGACATTTCATCAATGATAACCACATCTGCCTCTAATGGATTTTCTTCATTTCGCTCAAAGGAACTGTTTCTGTCCTCCTCCATTCCGCCATTAATTTCCAACAGGCGGTGAATGGTGCGTGCCTCGTAGCCGGTAGCTTCTGTCATTCGTTTGGCTGCACGACCGGTAGGTGCCGCTAATGCAATTTCATAATCTTCTGATTCAAAATAACGGATAATCGTGTTAATCGTTGTCGTTTTACCGGTACCGGGACCCCCTGTAATAATAAGCAGCCCTCTTTTTGCAGCCTCAGCTACTGCCAAACGCTGCTTGTCATCCAATTCTATATTTTCAGCAACTTCTATCCGTTCAATCCGTTTATAAATCTTTTCATCTTTTTCAGAAGAAAAGATATCCATATCCCACAACATTTTGGCTATGTTCAGTTCCTGATAATAAATAGATGAGGCATACACCTGTCTGCGTTCATCCTTCTCTTTGATAATAATTTTCTTTTCCACCAATAAGTCTGTAAAGCAGGCTTCCACTGATTGGGAACTCACTCCCAGCAGGACACCCGTTCGGTTTGCTAAGTCTTCCCAGGGAAGATAGGTATGCCCCTCTGCCGATGCCTGTAACATAGTATACAATACACCACTTCGAATTCGAAAATCAGAATCTGCCTGTATTCCTGATTTGATCGCAATTTCATCTGCGATACGGAACCCTACTCCCTGAATATCATCTGCCATCTTGTATGGATTTTCTTTCATAACCCGGTACATGTCCGGTCCATAGGTGCTGTATATTTTTACCGCCAGATTCTGGGTTATTCCATAATCCTGCAAAAAAATCATCGCCTCCCGCAGTTCTTTTTTGCCACAAACCTGCTCTGCGATTTCTCTGGCAATCCGCTCGCTTATTCCCTTAACTTCTACTAATCGTTCCGGTTCTTCCTCTATAATGCGAAAGGTATCCTTCTTGAATTTCTTTACAATCCGGGCAGCCAGAGCTGGTCCCACTCCCTTGATTGCACCACTACCTAAATAGCGTTCTATAGATACGGTATCTTCCGGCGGAATGACAGCAATTGAATGCATTTTTATCTGTGTCCCATAGACCGGATGCTCCGTCTGCTCGCCTTCTATCTGTACACTTTCTCCCTCCTCTATAAAAGGAATACAGCCTACGCAGCTTATTTCTTCGTCTTCGCTGACGAGTACTAACACGGTGTATCCATTTTCTTCATTTCGAAATATGATATGGTCTATGTAACCCCTTATCTGTTCTACTGCCATGAATTGCCTGCCTTTCGTTACGGGTGCGTCTCTTGTTACTTATTTGTAATTGCTCCATGAACTACCACTGCAAAGATTCCTCATAAACCAATTACAAATTATTATGCGAAAATACCTGCACCTCAAGGTAAGGCACAGGTATTTTGATTTACAAATTATAGTTACGTTTCATTTGTTCGTACATTGTCTGGGCGATGCCTACGCCTGCGTCTGCGTTCTGGTCTGCCAGAGTATCTGCATACTGAGAATACAATTCATCTTCAAAGTACTCTTTCAACATAGAGGTAGAACCCTCATTCTCAGTCTCTGGAATCATCTTACGCATTGACTTGAACATCTGCTCATATAAATACGCTTCAAAGTCTTTGCAGGCCTCCATCAATTCTTCGTCTGTTTTTGAGGAATAATCTGTGGAAAGTGTGCTTTCTAGCTGCGTCGTTGCTGTTGTGCTTGTAGTATCATACAAGCTGCTTATGCTCGATGTCAACATATCCATTTTTGTTTCCTCCTATTAACGTCTCAAGTTGTTTGCCTGCTCTAACATAGTATCAGATGCCTGAATTGCTTTGGAATTCATTTCATAAGCACGCTGTGTTACAATCATATTTACCATTTCGTCTGCTAACTGTACATTGGAAGCTTCTAAATAGCCCTGTACAACTTGTGTTTTTTCTAAATTCTCATCTGTAGCTTCATTTAATGGCTCACCGGAAGAAGCAGATACCGCATATAAACTATCGGACATCTTTGTCAAACCTGCCGGATTATTGAACTGATACAATCCAAATTGCATGTCTAAATCCTGAAGCTTGCCATCTGCATCCGGATAATATACCTTACCATCTGTCGTAATCGTCACTTTTGATGCCACACAACCAGCGTCTAATTCAATCGCCTGACCATTCGTATCAAGTACTGCAAGTCCGTCAGAATTCGTTAACATCAGTCCGCCACTTCCATTCTCCACTAACTGAAAATGTCCGTTTCTTGTGTAATATGTATTACCATCCACACCTCTAATAGCGAAAAATCCCTTGCCACTTAACGCAAAGTCTGTATCACTCTCAGAGTCTGTAAATGGACCCTGCGTAAACTGTGTTGTAATAGAAGACAATCTGGTTCCCAAGCCTACTTCTGCATTGATTGGCTTTGGATCTGCATTTGCAGTTGTTGTCTCAGACTGTAAATTCTGGTATAACAAAGACTTAAATTCTGCTGTCTGTGTCTTATATCCTACTGTGTTAATATTAGCAATATTATTTGAAATATTGTCCATACTCTGCTGCTGTGCAATCATACCGCTTGCAGCAGTCCATAATGATCTCATCATAATTGATACCCTCCAATCACTTATCTATATTCTTTATACTCTTCCTACTGTATTCACAGATTTATCTAATGTATTGTCAATGTTCTGAATCATTTTCTGGTTCGCTTCGTATGCTCTTGTCACCGTAATTAATTCTACCATTTCAGAAACAACCTGCACATTAGACTGTTCTAAATAGCTCTGGCGTACCGTTGCCTGTGCTTCTGTCTCTGTGCCACCTTCCACCAGATCATAAAGATTTTCACCGAATTTTTTTAAATAGTTCGTATCCTCCACATCTACAATACGAAGCTGGTTCTTAAACTCACCATTCTGATAAATACGTCCCAGCGAATCAATCTCTATCTCTGCCGCTGTATCTAACTGAATCGGAGCCGAGTTATTACCCAGCACAAAATCCCCATCCTTTGTTGTCAGATAACCTTCCTGCGTCATTATAAAAGAACCATCTCTTGTATACTTCTGTGATGTTTCTCCCGCTTTATTCGTATAGGAAATGGTAAAGAAACCACTTCCCTCTAATGCCACATCTGTATTACTGCTTGTTTCCCTCAAGGAACCCTGAGAGTAATCACGGTATGTCTCACCAAAGTGTACACCCATGGACATATCGCCAATCCCTTTATCCACGAACGCTTCCGAAGCATCCTTTATCTTAACTGCCAGCACATCCTTAAATGTCTGTGCAGTTGCGCCTTCACGCTTAAAGCCTACTGTAGCAGAATTTGCAAGGTTGTTTGTAATAACATCCATTTTCTCCTGCTGATATTTCATTCCTGTGTAAGCTGTATATAACCCCTTAACCATTGTATACCTCCATTTTATCTCTTATTCCGGATCACGGTGTCCGCTCATAAATTCTACGAAACGTCCTGTACCAATTGCAACTGCTGTCATTGGTTCTTCCGCTACCATTGTATTAATGCCTGTTTTGCTTTCTATTAATTCGTCCAGACCACGAAGTAAGCTTCCTCCTCCAGTCATTACGATACCTCTGTCGGCAATATCGGATGCCAATTCCGGCGGCGTCTTCTCCAATACACTGTGCACTGCTTCGACAATCTGTGCCGTGGTATCACGCAACGCTTCTTCTGTCTCCTCTGAACTTACCGTCACTGTTTTCGGAAGACCGGTTACTAAGTTACGTCCTCTAACATCCATATAATCAACTTCTGCTCTTGGATATGCAGAACCTACATTAATCTTTATATCTTCTGCTGTACGTTCACCGATTAAAAGATTGTGTTTCTTTCTCATGTAACGTACAATGGCTTCATCAAAATCATCACCAGCTATCTTGATGGATGTGCTGACAACAGTACCTCCTAATGAAATAACGGCAATATCTGCTGTACCACCACCGATATCTACAATCATATTTCCACAAGGCTTGGAAATATCGATTCCGGCTCCAATGGCTGCTGCAATCGGCTCCTCAATAATTGATACTTCTCTTGCTCCTGCCTGTAAAGTCGCATCCTCTACCGCACGAATCTCTACTTCTGTTGCACCACTTGGCACACATACACTGACACGTGGCTTACGAAGAGTTTTCTTACCAATTGCTTTGTGAATAAAATATTTTACCATTTTTTCTGTAACGGTATAATCCGAAATAACACCCTGGCGCAACGGTCTTACCGCCACAATATTGCCCGGTGTTCTACCTAACATCTGTCTTGCATCTTCACCAATTGCTTTAATCTTGTTGGTATCTCTGTCAAATGCCACAACGGAAGGTTCCTTTAGCACTACGCCCTTTCCTTTTATATAAACAAGAATACTTGCAGTTCCTAAATCGATTCCTATATCTGCTGCCATTTCTATGTCCCCTTTCCTACTTTCAGGATTCTATATTCATATGCCATCAATTGGACAACATTCCTAAATTCTGTTTTTCACCATGTGCTTATCGACAAAAATTTCTTTCCTGTCTGGTACATTATATCTTTTTCTACACATAGTTACACATAATTAATCATATTATATACGATATCTTTTTTTTTTTAAAGGTCTAATTTTAAAATTTAAGATTATTTTTCGTTTTTTTCCTTACACAAACTATTTTTCTCTAATCTGCGTGCTTAAAAATTGTTTTCTGCCGGCTATCGTTTTTCATTTACAGGAAGGCATTTTACAATATTATTACGAGGCAAAAATCCATTTAGAATACTATTATTCCTATTATTTGGAAGCTTATTCAGCCAAAGTTTTTCCTTATAATGATTATGACGATTTTGGAGTTTCCCATACACATCTCCCTAAGTAATTAGTACTTTTTTCCCACTTTATGCGGTGTCTTTTCGTTGACAGAGATTTCCTTTTTTGCTATTCTCAATATTGTTATGCTGGTACGCAAATGCGTTTCCGGTTTTCATTTTTTATTTTAGAGGAGGATACACATGAATTTTAATTTCAAAAAAATTGCTACTGCCGTTTCTGCTACTGCAGCAGTTCTTTCACTCAGTGCTGCATTTTCTATCACAGCCGAAGCGTTAGATGCACCAGTCATTACCGCTCAGACAGAAGCTACTTCCCGCTCTGTTACCTTTCAGTGGAACCCAGTGAATGGGGCTAGCAAGTATGTAACACGTTACTCATTCGATAACGGTGTTACCTGGTGTGATGCCGAAAATGCTTACGGTACAGACGATTCTATTTTCAAGTTAAACGCTGGTGGCAGTTACCTTGTACAGGTTGCTGCTTACGACGGCGAGCAAGGCGCCTGGTCTGCTCCATTTGAAGTAGTTACGATTCCGGATAATTCCAATATATCAACTTCTACAACCAGATTCCAGACAAAAGCCACTAAGACTTCCGCTACATTCTCATGGGGAGAAGCTCCTGGTGCAACCGGTTACCACATTTATACGGAATCCAATGGTCAGTACATCTTACTTGGCACTGCGCCTACTAACTCTTTTGAAGTAGGTAATTTAACACCTGATACCGAATATAGATTCTATGTATCACCATATAAGCAGTCTGTAAGTGGTTATGTAGCGGAATATACAAGTTTTATCCCTTATGTAGATGTAACTACACTTGCTAAAAAACCAACTATCAGTTATAATGCAAGCGCTAAAGAATTCGTATTACCGGCTACAAATGCAGATGGATATCTGTTACGTTTCTATAATGAAAAAGGTAAATTAATCACAGAAAAATATACGGATGCTTATAATTTTACCACATCTAACGTATATCCTGGCAGCGCTGTAATCAAGTACGGTGCTTACCGTAAGGTAAAGGCGTATTCTTATTTAGAGATTAACGGTAAGAAGGTATATAGTGCTGGTGCTTCAAAAGCTTACATCATCCAGCCTAATGTATCCTTAAAGCAGAAAACTGGTAAGTTGTCTATCTCTTGGAAAAAAGTTCCTAAGGCTACTAAGTATGAAGTATATGTTTCTTACAATTTAAAAAGCGGATACAAAAAGGTTGCTACTTTGAGCAACAAGAAAACTTCCTATACATTAAAGAAATTCAGAGGTACTAAAATTAGTACAGCTAAGACATATTATGTATATGTAAAACCGGTTGCTAAGGGTGTTACTTCTATTTGCTCAACATCCTGGTACTTATATTAATAGTGAATACATAACGTACGCCACTAGGCGCACTGAAAAAAGAGTTCTGCTTGCAGAACTCTTTTTTTAGTGCACGGTTGCTTGCGACACACTGCATTTCATGCGAGTGCGCATTCTATTTTTATAGTTTATCCATTCCTTCTCCTCGTTCTAATCGCTTCTTATATTCTTCCGGACATTCCTGCATCTGCAACATAAATGCAAAGGCATTAAATACCATGATATCTTTGTTGCACCTGCCATCGTTTTTTCCTGTATCGTGAATCAGATTGTAGTGGTCTATCTGGTATACAAACAAGTCTACCATGGTGTAACCTTCTACGCTGTATTGTGCTTTCAGCTCGCGATGCTCTAAATAGTACACAAATTCATCATAAATTGGTTCGTTTGTCAACATTTTGCCCCAGATATCCACAATCCAGTCTTCTGATCGGTGGGCAAGTTCTCCCATCTGGTGAAATAATTCATATACTTTTAGCTTGGAAGTATCTAAAATAATCTGCTGCATCGTCATGCCCCCTATCTGTCTTTTTCTACAAAATAGCACTATATAAAAGAATTGTAAAGTTACTTAGCTGTATTTTTTTCGGTACAGTACACTAGCATACAAAAAAGCCTGAAAACAAAGTTTTCAAGCTTTTCATGTTACGTGCGTGAGAAGATTCGAACTCCCGACACCTTGGTCCGTAGCCAAGTGCTCTATCCAGCTGAGCTACACACACATAGTTCTTATTCTGCAAGCTGTCGCTCACAACAGAATTAATAATACACCATAGTTTTCTGTTTGTCAAGAACTTTTCAATATTTTTTTAATAATTTTTATTTTTCTAATTTTTAATAAAATAAAACTAATTTACCAGTGGTTCCAACGCTTCTGTTCTTCCTCTATCTGGCGTTGTCTGGCTGCAAATGCTTTCTTCGCTTGCTGCTCCGCAAATTTTTCATGCTGTTCTTCCTTAATCATATCCTGAATGATATCTGCCACACGATTGGCACTCATGCGATGCATTTCTAAATCTTTGTCTATCCGTTCTTCCTGTTTCTGCTGTTGCTCTGCACGCTGCTGTTCCTGTTTTTTTAAGGCTTCCTTTTTTTCCATTTTGCGGTGAAGTTTTTCATTGTGTTCACGATTCTGCTCCCATTGCTTTGCCGCTGCCGAGGAACCAAAGACTTTCGGTTGCCGCACGGCTGCATTCGCCTGGGTTCTTGCCATCTCCGCATATTCTGCATTTTGCAGGCGTATGGCATCCATATATTCGAGTATCACACGGTAGGCCTGCTGTACTTGTTCGTAATATATAGCTGCCTGGGGACTTTTGTTTTCATCCGGGTGATATTGCTTGCAACGGGTGCGGTAGGCTTTTTTTAGAGCGTCATTGTCGGCGTAATATGGTATGCCTAGAATTCCGCATGCTTCTGCGTAGGTCATATGTACTCCCTCCTTTCATTTACTGATATTATAGGTAATTGCGAAAGTGAAGCCCATCCGCAAATTGTCAGAATTGTTTGTGCAAATAGCTGCTTACTACATAGTCTATATTTGACGCGCTCTCGCTCCCTTCAAACGTAGCGGACACTAAGGCTGTAAAATACACAGCCCATGTGCCGACGTTTTCAGAGGGTCACATATAGACTAT
>JBGVMW010000105.1:0-3669 GCA_045125095.1 Lachnospiraceae bacterium | reverse complement strand
AAAATCACAGAGAGAAAGACCATGCTTGAAGATTTAGGTTTTAAAGTTTCTGACGCTTCTTTTTATGAAGAAGAGGACGCTTTTTTGGAGGCTTTGGAAAGTGTAGATCAGGTTAGCATTGATAAACTTAATGAAGAAAATCATAAGAGAATAGAATATGGCATTAACCATATGCCAATGCTTAAAAACATAAATATTTATTTTAGGGATATAAGAGAAGATGAGAATGATATTGAACTTGAATACTTTAATGATTTTGATTTAAAGGATAAAACTGTAGAAGTATTTTTAAGTAAAGTAGATGATAAATCACTTGCTCCATTAGGAAACATAGGACATATAACTCAGATGACAGTAACGGGCTATAATTATGAAAAACAACCTGTTAATTTTAAAGGTCTTAATAATGTTTCAAAACTTGTACTTATAGATGAGAAAATTTGTGAAAAAAGTTTTCTTGGTGATATGACTAATTTAGAAAAGTTGACAATACAGAACGCAATAATTGATGGATTTGGAGATTTATCAAAGTTAAAAAAATTACATTCAGTAAAAATAAACGCTTCTTATTCAGATGATAAATTAGAGGATGCTGGCTTGGTCAATAATTTAGCGGGCTTAGAAACATTGGATCATGAAATTACTATTATTTCAGATGTGAATATAACTCAAAATATAGTAAATGGCCTAAAGAATGTAAAAATATCGACATTAAAAATTGATAAAATTGATAAAAATTTCGATTTGGATTTATCAGTTTTAGAAAACTGTAAAAGACTTGAGTTATGTAATATTGGTTCAATAACAAATGAGATAATAGAAGATATTTCATGTATGGTCGGCTTAGAGGAACTGGAATTATCAGGAGATATTCAAATAGATAATTATACTGGATTAAATAATTTGCAGACATTAAATACACTTGAAATAAGTCAATATAAGGAGACACCAATTAATTTAAGTACGATTCCGCAACTTACAAAAATAAAGAGCCTGAGTTTATATGGAGCAAAGGATAATTGCATAAGTGACATATCTGTTTTAGGAGAGATGTATTGGTTAGAAGAATTGGATATTACAGGTTCGCAAAGAAATGTGTCCGATATATCAATATTATCTAATATGCCAAATTTAAAGAGAATAAATCTTAGTGGAACGGGAATTACAGATATATCAGTATTATCGAATATACCTGATTTAGAGCAGTTAGACATTAGCATAACAGACGTGTCCGATATATCAGTATTAGCAAATATGTCTGCTCTGAAGTCATTAGATATTTCTGGAACCCATGTATCAGATATATCAGTATTATCAAATATATCAACATTAGAGCAATTATATTTGGCTGGAACCGAAATTGCAGATTTATCTGTATTGCCACAATTAATTAATTTAAAGACATTGTCATTAGCGTCAATGGACCTTTCAGATGCATCAGCATTATCAGGTCTCAAGAATTTGGAGTCACTTAATTTACAAAACTCAAGTATTAGTGACTATAGTTTCTTAGCAGATCTGACAAATTTAAAAGAACTCAATCTTGAAGGTTCGTCAATCAGTAATTTGGATGCAGTAGCAGGAATGAATGATTTAGAAATATTAAATATTTCAGATTGCAGAATTAAGGATATTTCAGCATTGGATGGAAAAGAAAAACTAACCTGCTTAGATATAAGTGAAACAGATGTTGACGATATTTCAGCATTAAACATGAGTAAAGAATTAGTAAATCTAGATATAAGTGGTACAACAGTTAATGATTTTTCACCGCTAAAGGATATGTCAAAATTGAAATCTATCAAGGCGGAGGATACAGATTTACGAGTAATAGATTGGTTACCAGTAAGAAATGTTGATGAAATACTTCCATATTTTGATTATTGGAATTTTTAAGTTTATTAATCATATGCCAATGCTAAAAAAAATACATATTGTATTTAGAGACCTAGGTAATAAAGAGGATAATAGTATTGACCTTGAATACTTTTATGATTTCGATTTAAAGGACAAAAATCTAGAAGTGCTTCTGATTCGCGGAGATGATAGAACACTTACAGATGAGGATTTCATTTTGAAATAAATTACTCAAACTTCGCACATTAAAATGTGCCTATGCACCTTGAAAATTCAATAATAACTGGCATAAAAATAGCATGAAACCGAAGGTTTTGGTATAATTGAGTTGCTAGAAACAATTACAAACCGGAGGCTCATGCTATGAATACAAGTATAACACAAGCAACACAAAATGATAAGCAGATTTCGAAATCTATCAAAAGATTTTTTACAAGGTTTCATATTTCCTCAGCCTTGAAATCGTCGAACGCCTACAAAAGGAAGGGGATACCGGTAACAGAAATTTTCCAGTACCTGTTTTTACTGATTTTTTCCAACAGAAGTATGTATATGAGTCTGCTTACAGGAAGAAATACTCCTGATTTTGCAAAAGATACCGTGTATCGTTTCATGAAGATGGTTCAGATTAATTGGATGCGTTTTACCACAATACTTGCATCCAGAATTATTAAAGATGCCATACTTCCGCTGGATTCTGAAGATCGCGCCAATGTCCTTATCATCGATGATTCTATGTTTGAACGAAACCGCTCCAAAAAGGTGGAGCTTCTTGCAAAAGTCTATGACCATGCAAAGCATAAATACCGCTTCGGGTTTAGAATGCTTACCCTTGGATGGTCAGATGGAAGTACTTTTCTGCCGGTAAACAGCATTCTTCTTTCTACAGAAAACAAGAAGAATCGCATCAATGAAGCGGCTGAAGTGGACAAAAGAACCGTTGGTTACAAGCGCAGGAAGCTGTCCATGGAAAAGGGAACCCATGCCATGCTTACGCTTCTGGATGCAGCTAAAAAAGTTGCAATTCCGGCGAAATACGTCCTTTTTGACAGCTGGTTTACCTCTCCAAGCACCCTTCATGCTATTAAACAGATGGATTTTGATGTAATCGGCATGGTTAAAAAATCTCCGAAAATGTTTTTTCGCTACGATGGTGAAGATATGTCTCTGGTCTCCATTTACAACAAAAATAAAAAGAGAAGAGGCAGATCAAAATATCTGCTTTCTGTTATGGTTGATGTAGTGAAGGATGGTGAAATCATTCCTGCAAAAGTAGTTTATGTCCGCAACCGTAATAAACGCAAGGAATACCTCTGCCTCATTTCCACAGATATAAATCTGGATGAGAATGAAATCATCCGGATTTATGGAAAACGCTGGGATATAGAGGTGTTCTTCAAGGTATGCAAAAGCTATCTGAATCTGAGCAAAGAATGCAATTCTCTGTCCTATGATGCAATGACTGCACATACCGCAGTTGTTTTTACACGATACATGATGCTGTCACTTGAAAACCGGGAATCCAATGATAACCGGTCTCTTGGCGAACTCTTTTTATACTTTTCTGATGAGATGTCTGATATTACATGGATACAGGCTTTTCAAATGCTGCTTCAAATGTTCAGAACCATGCTTACGGAAAACACCGAGTTATCAGATGAGAAAATCTCTGAGCTAGTGGATGCATTTATGAACACACTACCAGTATTGTTGAAAACGCAGCTCCAAGCCGCTTAAGGTCTGAACATTGACAACTGAATAACTGCCAGGTATTGAATTTTCAAGGTGCATAGCTAAAATTTATGTGCGAAG
>JBGVMW010000104.1:0-3620 GCA_045125095.1 Lachnospiraceae bacterium | reverse complement strand
ATTGGTAAGTTTGGTCATATGAGATGTGAGTATCTGAAAGAGTTCAAACATGGGTATTATATGGAACTTTTGCTCGGTGGTAAGCTGAATGAATATCTGCATGAGGTTGATGAGGAATGCTATGAGATGCTGGACCAGCTTGTAGAGCAGATGAAGGATAAACAAGGTGTGACAGAGCAACTGAAAGCAGAGAATCAGATGCTTTGGGTGGGAAAGATGAATAATATTATTGCTTGTGCGGAGGAGATTGTGGTGAGGGAGGTGGTGTATGTGTGATGGATGCGGAGCAGTTTATCTGCTCCGTGTTTTGATAAGAATGATAAAATAATTGAAGACAAGACTTTTTATAAGTATAATTAAACATGACATACAGCTGACGTGTTTTGTATAGTATCATAAGAGTTGTTAAAGGAGAAATCATGAAAATAGACAGACAGATTGGGATTTTGTCAATGCTGTTACAAAAAGATACGGTTACCGCACCTTATCTTGCGGAAAAGTTTGAAGTATCCCGGCGAACCATAAACAGAGACATAGAAGATTTGTGCAAAGCGGGGATTCCCATTGTAACAAAACAGGGCGTGAATGGCGGTATTTCCATTATGGAGAACTATAAACTGGATAAGACACTATTTACACAGGGAGAAATGCAGGATATTCTTGCAGGACTGCGCAGTCTGGACAGTGTGAATGGAACAAACAGGTATGGACATTTGATGGAAAAACTGTCAGTTGGTTCATCTGATTTTATGGTGGGTAACCAGACGGTATTGATTGATCTATCCTCTTGGTATAAGGATTCGCTTGCACCTAAAATCGAATTGATACGCGCAGCAATTGATAAATGCAGAAAACTGGAATTCGTCTATTATTCTCCAAAAGGAGAGTCTGCACGTTGCATTGAGCCGTATTATCTGATTTTTCGGTGGTCAAGCTGGTATGTATGGGGATGGTGTATAAAACGTAGAGATTTTCGATTGTTCAAATTGAACCGAATGGATGAGGTAAAACTATCGGAGCAGGAGTTTCCCCGAAGGCAGGTGCCAATGCCGGATTTAAGCGATGAAAAGATATTTCCCGGAGGGATAAAAGTCAAAGCATTATTTGAGAAAGACTGCAAATGGAGATTGGTTGAGGAATTTGGACCGGAATGTTTCAGTGTACAGCAGGATGGAAAACTTTTGTTTCACGCAGATTATACAGATAAGGATAACCTGATTACGTGGCTGTTATCGTTCAGGGAAAAGGTAGAATTACTGGAACCAGAAGAAATACGGGAGGAAATTAAGGTCAGCATCGAATGTATAAAAAAGAAATATGAAGGTGAAATTTCGGTTATAAAATAAAAAAAGGAGAAATGATTTATGAGATATACATGGATTGACGAATATTTACTTAGTAAGGCGGGAGTGACAAAAGATCTTCAGAAGGACTGGAATTGGGTTCGTTATCAAATAGGTGGGAAAATGTTTGCAGCTGTTTGTTTGGGTGAGAGTGATGAGCCATATTATATTACGCTGAAGCTTGAACCGGCGGAAGGTGACTTTTTGCGTCAACAGTACGAGGATATTATTCCCGGATATTATATGAATAAAACCCATTGGAATTCGGTAAAGCCAGATGGTGAAGTGCCTGATGATTTATTGAAGGACTTATTGGATAAATCGTATCAACTAGTGCTTGGCGGATTTAGTAAAAAGAAGCAGAGGGAAATATTAGAAGTGGTTCAACCGGTAAATATAATAAGCTGTTGCGGCGCAGATTGCTCCAAGTGCGGGTGCTTTAGAAATATGTGCAAGGGGTGTAATGCAAGTCTTGGAAAAGTATTTCATGCACCGAATGGTCAGGCGTGTCCAATATATGAATGTGTGATAAATCAAAAAGACATGAAAGGATGTGGAGAGTGCGAGCATATTCCTTGTGAGATATGGAGAAAAACAAAAGACCCTGTTTTTACAGAGGAAGAATTCGAACGTAATATACAGGAGCGAGTAGACAGATTAAAGAAAGGATGAAAAAAGATGGCATTTGATTTTAAAAAAGAATACAAGGAATTTTATATGCCGAAGAATAAACCGGAAATTGTAAAAATTCCTTCAATGAATTATGTTGCAGTTCGAGGAAAGGGAAATCCGAATGTAGAGGGTGGTGATTACCAGCATGCAATAAGCATTTTATATGCAGTTGCTTATACATTAAAAATGAGTTATAAGACAGATTATAAAATTGAAGGATTTTTTGAATATGTAGTACCGCCTCTGGAAGGCTTCTGGTGGCAGGGTGAGCAGCATCCGGTGGATGCTGAGATGCGAACCGACCGAGCCGGCAGGCGAGAAAATATCAAAGGAATTGATTATAGCAACAAAGATACATTTAATTGGATTTCTGTTATTCGTTTGCCTGATTTTATAACCGAAAAAGATTTTGCCTGGGCGGTACAAACAGCAACCAAGAAGAAAAAGATAGATTGTTCACTGGCAGAGTTTTTAACGATTGATGAAGGGCTTTGCGTCCAGATTATGCATCAAGGTTCATTTGATTCGGAACCTGCAACAGTAGCTTTGCTGGAGGATTATTTGAAGGAGCAGGGCTATGAGAATGATATAAATGAACAGCGTTTACACCATGAGATTTATATGTCCGATGCAAGAAAGGTTGCTCCTGAAAAATGGAAAACTGTAATCAGACATCCAATTAAGAAAGTATAGAGGCAAATTGCATTGAGTGAGATTAGAGAATGAAACTAATGTGATGTAGTGCATATGTAGAGGGGCAGCTGAGAGGCTGCCTATTTGCTGTGTAAAATATCATTAATTCTTAAAAGTAAATATTTTTTATGAAAAAAAGTTGCATAAAAAATATTTTATGATATAATAATGATAAGTAAAGAAGAAAAGTTACTTGGAGGAATGAGCCATGATTATAGAGGTAAGAGCAAAAAACTGTTATGCATTTGAGGAAGACATTACATTTTCAATGAAAGCAGATATGCGAAATAAGAAATTTGGAGCCAATGTTCATAAAGAGAACAATTTTAATGTTCTTAAAACGGTAGGAATATATGGGCCAAACAATGCAGGAAAAACTTGTTTAATTAAGTGCATTAGGGCAATAAAAAATGTGCTTCTAAATAAAAAAAATGGATTAATGCCTAATATATTCGCAGAGAGTGATGTATGTGAGTTAGGCGTTACATTTATGGCATCTGGAAGAAAGTTTTCGTATGATTTTAAGTATGATGCAGAAAAAGAAGAATATATATATGAATCATTTTCTGAGATATTCAAAGATCAGTACAACAATGAAAAAGAAGTTTGCTGGTTGAAAAAGGATACAATTAGTGAAATATATGAATGTATTGATGAAGCTGTGCAGACTATGATTTCAGTTGTATCGAAAAATAATTTGCTATGTTATGTAGTAGATACAAGTAAATTTGAACATATAAACGAGATGAAGCAGATTCTTGTCGGATTTGCTGAGAAAATTGATATCATTAATATGAATAACATACCTATGCAGCATACGATTGAACTTATGAAGAATAAGAATCAGTTACAGCAAAAGGTTGTTGAGTTCATAAAAAATGCAGACTTGTATATGGATAACTTTGAATATGT
>JBGVMW010000103.1:0-1571 GCA_045125095.1 Lachnospiraceae bacterium | reverse complement strand
ACTAAAACTTCCCACATGAAAAATACTGCAAAAACACATTTTGCTCCTTGAAAACTCAATATTTCAGCTAATTTTAGCGCACCAAAATAGCCCGTTGAATATACAACGGTAATTTCTCAACAAATTCACTGACGTAATCTTGCAATTGATCTTTTTTAAGAATAAACTTGTCTAGTAAACTTTCTAACATAACAGTCATCAACAACTTTAATGCGCTTGAAAATCTGATGTCCTCCAGTTCTTGGCACATCATGTAGAATATTTCTCCAAGACTGCGATCATCAGTATTCTCTCTTTGAGCAAGCGCAAGAAACATATAGCGCACGAATACCGTTGCTACATGTGCTGTCAGCGCATCGTAGCTCAAGGAGCGGCACTCTTTTACAAGGTTTAGGTAGGATTTGCATGTCTTAAAAAACACCTCTATCTGCCATCTTTTCCCATAGATTCGGATAATCTCATCCTCTGAAAGGTTGGGATTCGTGCAAATAATAGCAATCCAGTCTTTTCTGTTGCTTTTGTTCCTGACACAGACAATTTTAGCAGGTATTTGCTCGAAATCCTTGCGAACTACGACGTTTACAGAAACAAGGTATCTGCTGCGCCCACGACGTTTTTTGCATTTGTTATAAATCTCGCTAAGAGTCATTTGCTTGCCGTCGAATTCATAATGAATTTTGGGAGATCTTTTTACCATACCAATGGCGTCTAAGCCAAGATTCTTGACTGCAACAAGCTGTGCGGGGTTGGAAAACCACGTGTCAAACAATACGTAGTCCGCAGTATGACCTTCTGCCATAGCGGATTTGAGCTGTTCAAGCATAACTTGAGTAGCCTTGGTTCTTGCTGTTTTACGCCTCTTGGCAGCAACAGAGCGTCCGTCAAAACTTTGGCTGCCGCAAGTGATGTTTTTATCGTTAGGAGAAGCTAGAAGGGTTCCGTTTACAGGAATAAAGGTGTTGCCGTCAGTCCACCCTAGAGTAAGCAGCCTGTATCCTAGCTTGTAACGATGTGTTGTGTGATCAAAAACCTTGGAGCAAAGCTCTGTACATTTACCGCTGGTTCTTTCAAAAAGGCTGTCGTCAATGATGAACGCATTAACTCGGGATTCGCTTGTAAGCGGTCTGATTGCATCGGCAACTTTCTTAGACAGGGCAACAGTAAATTTCTCCCAGTTGGTTCTGGGATTGTTGAGAAATCTATATAAAGAGTTCTTGCTGAAATCTTCTCTGAAACAGCCAAGTTTTTGCTGCAAATACATACTTTGTCCGTTAAAGATGTTTTCAACCTTAAATTTCAGTAATTTTATCGGTGAAATCCCCTTTTCTTTAGTTGAATTGCACTTGTAAAGCAGTTTGCCAACATTGAACTTAGAAAAAAAGCAAGAAACATCATTTTTTAGTTGGTTTACATCGGTGTTTTGTGTTAAAATAGACATGGCATAAATCCCCTTTGCTTTGATTTTGTTAGCGCTTTAATTATACCAAAGGGATACGGTTTATGCCTTTTTTATTGGCTGAAATATTGAGTTTTCAAGGTTCTAACCTATTTTTAGGTGTGGGAAGTTTTAG
>JBGVMW010000102.1:0-2104 GCA_045125095.1 Lachnospiraceae bacterium | reverse complement strand
GTTTTTTGGTATAATTAATTATGCAACTAACTAAAAACACCAATGATAATTATATAATAAGACAGCTAAAATTACCATTGGATATCGAAAAAATTATTGATATTTCTGATCCAGTTTACAGTTTCAGCGAAATTGTGGATGGTATTGACTTTACATCATATTTTGCAGTTAAGGAGAGCAAAACAGGTCGCCCAAAATACAATTCAACAATTATGCTGAAAATCGTTCTTTTTTCTTTTATGGAAAACGGTTACCTATCACTGAGAAACATTGAAAAATCATGTAAAACTGACATTCGTTATATGTGGCTTCTGGATGGTATGGCTGCCCCTTCCTTTGCTACTTTCGGAAATTTCATCAGAGATGAATTGACCGACTCTATTGAAAATATCTTTTTGGCCATTAATCAGGTTATCTTTAAAAAAGACCAGGTTGATTTGAATCATGTTTACATTGATGGGACGAAAATCGAAGCAAATGCTAATAAATATACATGGGTATGGAAAAAATCCTGTATAAAAAATCGTGACAAAGTATTTCTGAAAACCACAGAATTACTGGAACAGATAAATAAGGAAGAACTCTGTTTTTTAGGCGTCGAATTCGAAACGAGGACGGAGTATGCGATTGAGTATCTGGATCAGATCCTTCAAAAATATATAGAAATATATAAACTGAACCCACAGGAGTTTGTGTCTGGAAGAGGTCACAGAAAAAGCGTGCAACAAAGAAGATACCAATTACTGGAGGAGTATCGGAACAGACTTTCCCAGTATGCCGAGTACATAGAAGTATGTGGTGAATCACGAAACAGTTATTCAAAAACAGACCAAAGTGCAACTTTTATGCGAGTAAAAAAGGATTACATGGGGAATGACCAGCTTTTACCAGCGTATAACATGCAGATTGCCGTATGTGATGAATACATCGCAGCAATTGATGTAAAACAGTATGCTTCAGATATGGATTGTTTTGTTCCGCTAATGGAAAAGTTCAAGCAGCTTTATGGGCATTATCCGAAATATCCAGTAGCAGATGCAGGATATGGTTCTTTCAATAATTATATTTTCTGTCAGGTTCACGGAATGGAAAAGTTTATGAAATTTACCATGTTTGAAAAAGAAATCAAAGACAAGAAGTACAGAGACGATCCATATAGAGCTGTGAATTTCAGACAGGATGCAGAAGGAAATCTGATCTGTCCACAAAATCAAAAATTTCACTTAAAATATACACGTCCCGTTCGTGGAAACAAATATGGTCGAACAGAAGAAGTCTATGAATGTGAAAACTGTGAAGGCTGTCCGCATAGAGAGAAATGCTGTCCACGAGCAAAAGGGAACCGTACCATTCGAATGAACCAGGAATTAACAGCAATACATGAAGAAGTAATAAATAATCTTTGTTCTATCCATGGAGCATTATTATGTATGAATAGAAGCATCCAATCTGAAGGAACATTCGGTATAATGAAATGGGATCGGAGCTATAAACGGGCATTCCGTCGAGGTTTAAAAAGTGTATTTTTAGAGTTTTGCTTAATTTCCTGTGGTTTTAACTTATATAAGTATCACAACAAACATCAACGAAGTATGAAATGTGCATAACATATTTCTTCGAATGTAGATTTATGATCACGTAAGGTACGTGGTCTGATTTGTGTACCCCAAAAACAGGAAATGTTAAACAAGCTATATAACCAAAGAGCCACCGAGCGCAATGCGCTCGGTGGCTAACTCTTTAAGGGCGTTTTTTTACAGCCCCCTTGCAACAAGCGAGATGGCATTTGGCGGTGTAGGCGAAAGTGGTATGGGAGGCTACCATGGAAAAGATGGATTTGCTGCGTTTTCTCATACAAAGAGCATCGTGGATAAAAAGACATGGATGGATCTGCCGATGAGATATCAGCCATATAATCGAGGAATATATGGGAAGTTATTGAAGATGTTTTTGAGATAGGACATCAATTTTTAAAATGCACTTTACAAAGATATATTTTATGTATTGACTCTGACATTTTAGTAAATTATAATTAAGTAAATCGTAAACAAGTAAATTGGAGATCTTAATATGTTTATAGGTAGAGAAAAAGAACTCGGAAATT
>JBGVMW010000101.1:0-1672 GCA_045125095.1 Lachnospiraceae bacterium | reverse complement strand
TAGTGTGAAAGAAAGTAGAGGTAAGCCAATAAATGGCGCACTTATCTAAGCTGTCTAAAATAGACAACTTTTTGAAGTAATATAGATTTTTGAAAATCAGATCAAGAAGCTATCGGTTCATCAGGAGGAAGAATTCCTTCTTGCTGCAATAGTTTCTTGGCTTGCTTGATAGCCTTGGCTTTTTGTTTGTCAACAAGAGCTTGTGGCATATCGATTTTGTATAAGTCGCTCGGATTCCATGCTTCACCAGTAGAAAGCATTTGGTAGATTGCAGTGAGAATCATACGAGCAATTGCGATAATGGCTCTTTTCTTACCACGACGTTTTACAAGGGATTCATATTTCTTTTTGTAGTAAGGAGATTTGTCAGATTTCACGGCTGCATGGGAACACTGTACCAATGCAGGTTTGAGGTAGACACCGGCACGTGTAATTCTAACAGATTTTTTCTTACCAGCAGATTCGTTACTGCCGGGTGTAAGACCTGCCCAGCAGCATAAACGTTTTGAGTTACAGAATTGAGACATATCAATACCTATTTCGGAGATGATGGTGACAGCACTATCATGTTTAACACCCGGAATAGTACAGAGTAACTGAACAGCATTTTGATAATCAGTATCAGAAGAAATCATATTTTCTATCATAGAATCAACATCATTGATTTCTGCTGTGATATAATCCATATGTGCGCGGACGAGGCGCATACGATATTTTTGGGAATCAGTCATCTGATAACCTTCAATGGATTCAATCACTGCATCTTCTTTAGATTTGAGGCGTTTAAGAAGTTTAGAAGCGATTTCTTCATGATTGATGGACGTACCCGATTGTTCAAGCAGGTAGTCAATGATGGATGTGGATGACTTCCCAAAGATATCAGAAACAACAGAATCTAACGCAACATTGCAAACAGTAAGTGCATTCTGATATCTATTCTTTTCACTGGAACGGCAGGAAACGAGTTTGTAACGATACCTTGTGTATTCTCTTAAAATACGAATTTTTTTACAAGGAACGTAACTGCCGCGAACAAGTCCAAGCCGGAACAAATCCCCAATCCATTTAGAATCTTTCGTATCGTCTTTATTGCCTTTGACAGCTTTTACCCATTTAGGGTTAGCAATAGTAACATTGATGTCATCTTCCAAAAGATTAAAGACAGGAATCCAATATTTACCGGTGGACTCCATGCAGACATCATAGCAGTTATTTTCAAGAAGCCAGTTCTTGAACTGAAGAATAGAGTTGTTGAAGGTAGAGAAGCGTTTCTTTTGATAGGAAGGTTCAAAACCATTCGTAGTTTTAATGATCGTGGCAACGAGAAAAGATTTGTGAACATCGACACCACAACAGGTTTGATAAGTAACTTTCATAAGTCAGACTCCTTTCGAAAAAGATAAGAAGCCATTGACTGAGCTGCCACACAATTAAACGAAGAGCTTAAACAATTTTTAGTGTACGGACTCGTAGTACCACTTATTTGTGCTTGAAAAGGCAGAACTTACACTGATTAATATGCTGTCTAAAACGAGAAAGAATTTACAACTCCTCCTCCCGTGCTTTGTAGTATAGCTTCTAAAGTCTATTTTACAAAAAGGGAAGGCAGTTGAAAATCTTTAATGACTATTTGTGCCGCCAACTGAAAGGCGGCGGAATGGAGATTAATATG
>JBGVMW010000100.1:0-5130 GCA_045125095.1 Lachnospiraceae bacterium | reverse complement strand
GTCAAGTGTAAATTTGCAAGATTTACAAGAAACACTTTTGTAAACTGAAGGCATTTTGAAAAGGTCAGGGTTTCAGATCCCGGCATTGGCCACTCTGATATACGTGGATTGGTTACCTACAGGTCAATGGTCCGCCGTGAGCCCCATTATCTGTTCTCGTGGATAGCGAATGAAACATACTGTCACATATGCCCCGACACAGTTACGTCGTGGATGACTCGAACTTTGAAGTGGCCCATAACCTCTTCAAGATACCTTCAGGTTTGCAATTGTTGTTTTCCGTTAGCCAAAGACTCATTATCTGTTTCGAGATTCTGAGCCTCGGTTTTGTATCTAGCCACTCCGCTAGGTGCTTGCCCTTGATAGGGTATGAAATAAATGCTACACTGCCTTCAACGATGGCAAAAGTTATCTGTTTCTGAGTTCTTCGCCATCGGTGTCCCCCTGACTGCATTTATTTCATGCCATGTCAAGGGTGGCGGACGGCTTATTGTTACATCGGGGATTATGCGATTTTATCCGTCATCATTCCCCAAATAAAGCATGCCAGTTCCCTGCAATCGCAGTCTTTGCTGTATTGCCGTTTTTTCCATGCATTATCATTCTCATATATTTACGTCGAAGTCTTTCACTTGCTTTGTCAGCATATTGGATTACCTCCGTCAGATTTCCTTTTTGCCTTGCTTTTAAGGCCTTCGATTTTTGGGCAAAATTTCCACGACTGTAGCATTGTGCTGCTTCTGTAAGTAATCGTCTCACATGCTGATTACCTGCTTTGGTGATCCCTAAACGGTTACGAACGTCACCGCTGGAATCTTCGCCCGGAGTCAGGTCTAGATAAGAAGCAAATTTTTCAGCAGAAGGGAAACGGTTAAAGTCACCCACTTCCACGATTACGGATAATGCGGTATGTGTTTCAATTCCTTTCAGACAACGCAAACGGCTCACTTTTTCTTTGTAATCATCTGTTTCTGATAATTCCTGAATACGGTTATCAAACCGTTCAATTTTATCAGTCAGCTGGTCATAGGTTGCAAGATACTCGTTAAGTATTTCACGATATAAAGAATCAGTTTCAACGGAACGCAGCCATTTAATGTGGGCAATGGTCCAGTTGCTTTTACTTTCATCGCAGTGAAGTCCGTGTCTCAGACAAAATGCAAGTATTTGTTGCTTGACACTTTTTAACTGATGTTTATGATCATCCCGCATACGAATGAACTCTTTAATCTGTAGTTCTTCCTCTGTAGGTATGTGCACCGGACTATATTGACGATATGCAAGACATCTGGCGATATTGGCAGCATCACGTTTGTCTGTTTTGATTCGTTTTTTCTTTTGTTCCACAGTCATTGTAGATGGTGCAAGAATAACGCATTCAACATTAGCTGCCGTTAGCTGGTGATAAAGTGTATACCCTAAGCAACCAGCTTCATAACCGCATATAAAATGGGTGTCGTCACCATAAAACTCACCTCGCATGGTATCGAGATAAATCAAAATATTTTTGTAGTCAGCATCAACTTTTGTGACATATTTTGCATTTTCCATGTCAAGAGTCATGCAACAAAGTGTAAAACTTTTTTTATGGACATCCATTCCAACGTAAACTGTGTTATAATTCATAGTAGTGGCCTCCTTTTGTATGCGGTAATCCCTGTTACCGATGTTTTTGTGTTTCTACTTAACATCTTACAGGTAAATCCACGTTTGTGCAAATGTGAGGTCACTACATATTATCTGTTCAGAGGACTTATACTGATGTAGCGAGAGTGTGAGATAATGTTGCATGATATACAAAGATACAAATAGAACTAAAGTGGAAGGGGCGAACAATAGATGCATGTGCAAAATTCAAAAAAGAAAACTTCTTGGAAAAAATTTTTACACATTATGCTTCTTATATTTGTAAGTACTGTCGCATTGGATGTCTTTACCTTAGGCTATTACAACTATGCATGGAACAAATTTTGTGAAGAACAAACAGAAGCCCAAAAGGCAGGCTATGAGAATTCCTATTATATTTGCAACCGGGAGAAAAACATAACCTTGAACGGAGTAGACTATATCCATTTCCATGCGCATCGTTCTGCATTTTTAGATGGTGATTACGAGGAGGATCTTCTTATGCCAAGTAATCTTAGCTATTTAGATAAAGCATCTGCCCAAAACGATGGTCTTGTTCTGTTTGCAAATGAAGTGTCTGCTTATAATGGGAAAAATGGAGAATACTATACCATTGTAAACATATATTCTGTATGTGATTATGCCTTGACTAAAAGTAATCGCTTCATTGCTATCACTGCTAAGATTACTTTGCTTGCTGGATTTGTGGAAATTGTGATGGCACTTATATTTGCAATACATAAAATAAGAAAGAAATTAAATGGAACTGTTGATAAAAAAAACTAAAATGGGTTTGTCAAGTATATGCCGATTCGAAGAAATTAATCGTATCGGCATAAAAAGATATTCAGTTTCACGGATTCAGGTTTAATATTGTTTATCTTCTCTACTGGATTATTCATAACTTTCTTCTCCTTCAGTTGATTAAATATGAATTCAATTAAATATCATTTCCAGTTATCTTCGCCATTTTTTCTTTGTATATAACAACCGCATGGCATATCAAATACTTGTCCTATACTCTGATCCATCATATACGCAGAATATAATGATATAATTTGAGCATCTTCTTCAGCATGCTCTTCATCACATAAGAATTGCCACATTCCATCATCAGCATCATGTGATATATATGTTATTGCTTTTTCTTTATCCATTACATGTCTACACACTATACAAGCTGTGTTAGGTGCATCTTCAAATGGGAAATCCATTTTTATTCCTCCTCATAAACGGCAAAATAGAAATCTAGCTATTCATCCAAATATGAACAGTAGTATTCAATAAAGTATTGTATTATGGCGTTACGCTGTCCGTCCACATCATTACTTAATAATGACTCAATCCATTCTCCATCAATCATACATCCAACATCAAAATTGATTCCATACTTCGCTCTCTTGATTAACTCTGCATCAGAAGCATTCCCAATGCAGTAAAGATATCCGCAAAGAACTCTGATGTATTCAGAACTTCCTTCTTGATAGTTTTCTATTTCTTTTTGAATCAATTCTACTATTTCCGGCTTGGGGATTTTGTCGAAATCAAATCTGTATTTTTGAATTATGTTTTTTGCACGTTCTTCGTTGTCATCAATATCGTCATCATATTCTACCCAATCAATCGGTTCAAATTCAGTCAAATCTAGTTTCCTCCATAGCTCATTAAATGTGAATTCTATAAGTATTATTACAAATACTCATCAATAAATTGTCTTTCCAAAAACTCTTTTACTATTTCAATATTTTCCATCTCTACAAATTTAAGACATTTGTCTTCTTTATGACTATATGTCAAATGATAAATACGGTAAGTATCTTTTTCATCATCCATCAAAAACAGAACATCATCCGCAGAATAGCTCCGAGCCACGGCACATATATCCTTTTGAAACATTGAATCATTATCGCCAACTTCTTTTTTTAATTCTTCCACAAAGTGACTTGCTCTATAAGGAATTATTCCCCAGTTGAATTCATCACCATATTTATCATCAAAATAGTAAAACATTTCTTCAATAGTCATGATGTTTTTTCCTTCCTTATGGGTTATTCTACCACATATTCATCCTTAATTCATCTAAAATTTTCACGATTGATTTACCACACATCTAAACAATCCTCAGCATCCACCCATGCCTGCATCTCACCCGCTAAAGCCAATCGAGCATATTCCATAGGATTGTCAATAGCAAGTGCATTTAATGCACACTGTGAATTAGATGTGGTTTTTAATCCATCCTCTGCCTTATTACAGTCGATTCGTAGAAGTGTATTATCAAAGGTGGTTATATCAATACTATTGCAGTATTGGTTATATGTAGCACATATAAGTTTCATTGCTTTTCATCCTTTCGTATTTATTACAGATAAGCCGGTTGTGTTGATAAATTATTATGTGTCCTAGAATTATCCTTTAGAACGTGAAACACAGGAGAGCGTGCTTGCACGCTTTGTTTGCTGTTTTTATACATTAGTGCGGAGCAGTTGGTATTTCGTATAATTGCGAAAACATCTGTTCCTCTGCAAGATGGGTGAGCGAGGGGCAATGACATCGTTGCCGGAAAGCAAGGCGTTAGGATGGGAAGATAGGCAAGTAATGTTGGTTAAATATCGATGATTTGGTGTAGTAGCATGAAGTTCGATTATTGAAAAAAAGATATCAATAAACCTATTGACGTTTTACAACTAGTTAGCTACAATTAATATTAGTTAGAAAAGGCTAACTAGAAAGGAGGACATATGTCACAAGAGGTATTTGAAATCGTGCAGGGGATGGATTTGGAGAATATTGAAAACCAATTGGCACTACAGTGTGCTCCGCTAATAACAGGATTGAAAGTATCGAATATGTTGATTGTCCATAAAGACAGTGTAGCTAGTGTGAAAAACGTGATTAGAAATACAGGTATTTCTTATGTAATTCTGGCTGAGACACAGGATAAGACAATGCTTTTGCTTTATAAAGAGAATGAATTATCTTCTTATCTTGAAAGAAAGCGAGTAAGACAGTTTTTAACAGATATGGGATATGAGAGTCACGATTTGTATGATGTTCTCATGGTGTTTCAGGGCAGGTTCAGACGATATCAGAGTGGAAAAGCTGAATTTCCGCATGAAATGGGAATTTTGCTTGGATATCCGGTAGAAGATGTGCAAGGGTTTATCAAACATAAAGGAAAAAATAGTCTGTATTCCGGTTATTGGAAGGTATATGAGAATGTTCCGGCGAAAATGAGATTGTTTCAAAAATACGATATGTCAAAGGAGACGGTTATTCAACTGGTATCTTGTGGCGTGAGTATTATAGATGTCATTGAGCTTTATAGTGACAAGTCATTAAAGGTAGCAATGTAATATTTTTTGAGGCTTCTGGCATAATGGTGGAAGCCTAGCACCATAATTTTTCATTTTCATATTGAAAAAACCACTTGGGTTCCTTAATGTATTAACGACCAAGAAAACACAAAAGGAGATTCCACAAGTGGCTTCAGTTAATACATTA
>JBGVMW010000099.1:0-2153 GCA_045125095.1 Lachnospiraceae bacterium | reverse complement strand
TTTGTCACCAATAATATATTCCCATGTTGTTGCCCATCCAGAACCAACGGATTCTTTCATGGTATCGATTAATTGTGTAAATGTTTTTACCTCTGTGGCGGCTTTAACTAAACTTTCATCATTGGCGAATTTTTCTAAGGTTTTAATTAATACTTCGGATGTCAACCAATCATCTTTTAAAGTTTCACGGAATGGTTTCGATTCATCAACGAAAATTCCCATTTGCTTAGCCATATCGATTAAGGCGTTTTTAAATAAATCTCCACCCATACCCGCATTTACGACTGAGTTCCAGTCCTGTAAATTTACTTTACCAGAAGCTAACGCTTGAGATAATTGATACATGGCTGTTGATGCTTGAGCGGCTGACGAACCAGAACCGGCTGCTAAGTTAGCAATCCCTTTAATCGCTGTTACTGATCGATCCAAATCTACACCAGCTGCAGTAAAGGTCCCAATGTTTTTAGTCATGTCTGCGAAATTATAAATTGTTTTATCTGAATACTCATTTAAGTCCGCTAATGCTGCTTTGACATCATCCAATGTTGTTCCTTTACTTGCTGTATTCGTTAAAATGGTTGTAATCGCATTCATTTTTGTTTCGTATTCATTAAACCCATCCATGATTGGATCAACCGTTAAAGCACTTGTAATTGTTTTACGTGTTGCAATCGCTTGATTGGTTATATTCATTAATGCTGTTGCTGCGATAATTCCCATTGCATTAAATCGACTCGATACAGCGTCAACTCCTGAAGATAAGGCACCCATACCGAGCGAAGTTAATTTATTTATGCCACTATGAACTTCGGTAAGCCCATTCGTAGCATTTTTCATTTTGAGGCTTTCGTTCAGATTTTTCAAAGATTTCATTGTGGTGCTAACGCCTTTTTCGAATCCTTGATTATCGAATTGCATCTGAACTATTCTTTTGTCAATGGAACTCATGAGTTAACCACCTCCATCCATGCCTCCTCAGCTATCTTATCAAATACTGGACGAATAGCCGGATTAATGTAATCAATTCCTTGAACATATCCACCAGTACCAGTTCCATGACCATATTGTAGAATGACTGCGATATAGACACCTTTATTTTGGTTTGTATTCGTCCAATGGATAGTGGCTCCTTCTTTTCTAATCGAAATTTCATATCCCCAGCTTTCTGCAGTCCTTCCGCTGTCAACAGGTGTCGCAGATCTTAAAGCTTCCACACCCATTTGACCATATTTTTCTAATATTTTGTTGATTTGAAACTTACTCATTTTATTTAAGAATCTAAAGGTGTTGTTGAAATCACCCTTAGTTGTTATGCGTATCAAGCTATCACCCTCTTGTGTCGAACTGTTTCTTTCTAGCCTCATTAAGAGCCTTATTTCTAGCCATAATTTCTTTTTGTGACATTTTCTTAGGCGGATTATTCTTGATGTTGCAAACTTTAACGAGAGTTAACAAACGATTGAGATGCCAATACTGACATTCAAATGGTATATTGTACGACACCATCCAGTAATAAATAATCTCGGATGTTATGATTTCTCTTCCTCCGCTTTGTTGTTCATTACTAAAGGTGGTCGCGGTCATTGGACGACCGATGTAATCGTTAATTTCTATAAGATTACTCTCGGTCAGTCTATCAAATACCGCAAAATCTATTGAATCATCAACCACCATACATTTGATGTAATCGATGATTTCTTCCATAGTTTTGTCTTTTCCGTTAAGAAACGGTTTACACCATTTGGATTCCCATTTTGAAATGGAGACTAAAGAATGCTCTAATTGAACTTTTGTGTCTTCATAGTAAGTAAATTCTTCGGTTTCTTCATTGAAATATTCTAATCCTGGTATCACAATCGTTAACATACCAGATCACCTGCCAATTATTTACCTAGATTTGCTGGCATAATACCATTCACAAATGCGGCAGCTGCTTTTTCATCCATTGCTAATTCCATAAAGATTTCACTATAAGCTTCTGTTTGAGAGAATGCTTCTGCGAGTTCTTTACTTTTAACGAATCGTCGACCATCTGCTGATTTTTCACCATAAGCTTTTAAAACCATTTCTTTGAATAATTCAAGGATTCGAGCATTATCGTTTGATTTAACGATTTCTTCTAACATTTTAGAGAAACCACCCTCTACTGATAA
>JBGVMW010000098.1:0-13506 GCA_045125095.1 Lachnospiraceae bacterium | reverse complement strand
CTATATTTGACGCGCTCTCGCTCCCTTCAAACGTAGCGGGCACTAAGGCTGTAAAATACACAGCCTAAGTGCCGACGTTTTCAGAGGGTCACATATAGACTATGTAGCAAACAGCTATCTGTCACAAACAATTCTGACAATTCACTACCTTGTTGGCGTTTCGCAATTATCTACACATATACGTACATCTTATATCAGAGGGAAAACACCGTCAAATGTTTCTCGGATATCAAGAAAATATTATAACCAAAATTGCTATAATTCTTGCATAAAGAGAATAAAGGATCTATAATAGAACATAATGAGATTGATTTCCTGAATGCCGAGAAAAAAAGATGGATGGTGAGAAAGCACATGGATGTTACGAATAAATTAGCAGAATATCTTGCAAAAAATCAGATAGCAACTGCACAGGTCGCAGCAGATACTGGTGTGCCGGAGGAAAAATTACAACCGGGAAATACGTCCCGGCTAGAAGCAGGTGAATTTTTAGAGCTTTGCAACTATTTAGATATTAAACCGGAAATGTTCTATTAATCAAAAGAGAAACAGGAGTAAAGTGAAGCATGATTCTATATTGGTGTGAAAAGGATAAGATACAGACGAAGAGAAGTACATGCCCCGTATGTGGAGGGCGATGCAATGTTGAAAAATCTGAAATTTACTGGTGTGATCATTGCAGGATACCGCTGTATGAGTCTCATTGCAGTTGCGGTGGTGAAGTGACCAGACTGACTACGGATATTCGTCCGGTTTTTCCAGAGGAGAGACTTTTAATTGAAATTGTAACAGACAAGCCATTTGCTTACCAGGAGGCTTCCGTGTGGAATGGCGCAGGCAACCATTATTTTGTAAATGGAAAAAAGATTCCTTTTTCCGTGAAAAAATTAAGAGATGTGGATGTGGACAGTGTGCGCTGCCAGTATGAAGCCTGCGCAGAGGAGAACCGGAAGACCTATGACATGTTTAACGTATATATTGCCCGTTTTGTAGAGCAGAATCAGGCACATCTGCGGGATATTGATGAGGAAGCATTGTCCTTTATCAAGCAGGTGTCAGAAGGTTATAGCAACATGGACATGTTTGTATCATTTTCCGGTGGAAAGGATTCTACCGTAACGTCAGATCTGGCAATGCGTGGCTTAGGAGCTGGGAATATTCTCCATGTTTTTGGAGATACCACATTGGAATTTCCACAGACAGAAGAATATGTAGCACGCTTCAAAAAAGCACATCCAAAGACACCGGTGTTATCAGCAAAAAATACAGAAAAAGATTTCTATGAGCTTTGTATGCTGCTTGGACCGCCAAGTCGTGTTATGCGCTGGTGTTGTACGATTTTTAAGACTGGTGCTATTACAAGAAAGATACAGACCTTGTTTCGCGGGAAAAAGCGAATTTTAACGTTTTATGGTATTCGTAGAAGCGAATCTGCCAGCAGAAACAAATATGACCGGGAAGTAGATGGTGCGAAAATCACAAAACAGGTGACGGTTTCGCCGATTATTGACTGGCTTGATTTTGATGTGTGGCTGTATCTGCTTTCCAATGGGTTGGATTTTAATGATGCGTATCGTTATGGATATGCCAGAGTGGGTTGCTGGTGTTGTCCTAATAACAGCGAATGGTCAGAGTTCCTCTCGCAGATTCATCAGAAGGAGGCATATGAGGAATTTCACAAGCTTCTGGTTACGTTTGCCCGTGGCATTGGGAAGCGGGATGCAGAGGAATATGTAAAGACAGGCAAATGGAAAGCAAGACAAGGCGGAAATGGTGTGTCCTACGCCGGGAAATCCATTGTAAGCTTTACGCCTTGTGTGTTGGAGGAAAATACATTCAACTATGAATTGCAGCGTCCGCTGACGGAAGAGTTTTATGAGTTATTTTATCCATTTGGTTATGTGAATACTGCTATGGGAAATAAACGTTTAGGTGAAGTCTATATTACAAGAAAAGATGGTACACCACTTCTCCGTATTCAAGGCAGAATAGGGAAAACTACACTAAAAATCAGCATATTAGATTACCACATTGCCGGAGCAAGAAGTGTAAAAATTGCTGAGGATAAAATAAAATGTCAGCTTACAAAATACCAGATGTGCATGGGGTGTCGTGCCTGTGAGGGCGTGTGTAAGCATGATGCCATTGCACTGCTTGAGATGCCGGATGGAGGAGTCCGGTATCAGATTCGGGAGGACAAGTGTGTTCGTTGTGGCGAGTGTGTGAATCATTTTATTGGAGGCTGCTATATTAGAAAAGTGTTGGCAATTAAAAGATAGATAAAATAGAAATGGAGAAAATAATGGCAACTACGAAACAATACCGCCTGAAAGGGCATGGAACTTTTATGCCTCGTGAGGGCTGGATATATAAGGGATTAACGGCTTTAAAGAGTGATAACAGGGTGTTCCTGGATAAGGAGCACGGAGCAGATGAATTAGGCGTGGGTGCAAACATGGTATCATCGATTCGTTACTGGCTCAATGCCCTTGGTCTGATTACAGAAAACAGGCGAGAGGGTTGTGTATTTACAGAACTGGGAAACACTATCTGTCACTATGATCCCTATTTGGAGGATCCGGTTACTCTGTGGTTTCTGCATTATGAACTAGCCAGAAATGAAATATTTGCAACGGTCTGGTATTTGTTTTTTAATGAGTTGGAGGCAGAAGAATTTACAAAGTATGAATTGAACCAGATGTTGCTCAAGCTGCTTGTATTGTACAGTGGGCAGAGCAGTGAAAATATTACCAGAAGCTCCTTAGAGAGTGATGTAATGGTGTTGCTAAATATGTACACAAAGGAACGAAGCAGGGAGTATGACCCGGAGGATAAAAGTGTCAGTCCATTTGCCACATTAGGATTGGTGAAAAAGGAAGGGGAACGGTTCTGCAAGGTAGTTCCATCTTTGGATACCCTTTCGAAATACGTGGTGTTGTATGGCATGCAGGATATGCTTCAGCAGAGTGGAGGTATGTACAGTGTGCAGATGGACAGCCTGCTAGGCAGAG
Source organism: Lachnospiraceae bacterium (assembly GCA_045125095.1). Classification (GTDB taxonomy): domain Bacteria; phylum Bacillota; class Clostridia; order Lachnospirales; family Lachnospiraceae; genus JBGVMW01. The sequence continues at coordinate 10,495 of JBGVMW010000098.1, read as the reverse complement.
GTGGTGTGGGAAAAATGTTGCAACTCAACCGCGCCACTTTGTATGGAATGGTGGAACAGTTAAGTGCAGATGGAATGCTTGAATTAAACCGTACCGCTGGACTGGATATGATTTATCAGGGGCGAAAATATAAGAGAGAAGAGATTGCAAAACGCTACTATAAACAGTGTTACAAGGGTAGTGCATGAGATGGATAGTAAGAAGGATAAAGGAAGAATAGTATGTACCAGTTAAAAGATATCATTCATATTGACAGAAGATTTCAAAGCTCTGTGAATTTACAATTAGATTTAGGCAGGGAGGAGAAGATAAACAGTTACATTCCGTCACAATCTTCTTTGCTTGTGTTACGTCGTTTATTAGAAGCAGTGGAACAGGAAAATGCGGAAAAGGCAGTGGTATTGATAGGTCCTTATGGTAAGGGGAAATCCCACCTGATAGTAGTGTTGCTTTATTTATTATCAGTTGATTCTGCGGAGAAAATAGAACCTGTTTTGGAAAAAATAAAATCTGTAGACAGAGGGACAGCAAAACTGGCAGAGCAGTTGATAAAAAGAGAAAAACCATTGTTGCCGGTTCTGGTGTCTGGAAGTGAAGAAGGATTGCAGCATGATTTTTTAATCGCATTACTGGAGGCATTAAAAAGAGAAGGCATGGGGGATATTTTACCGGATACCGTTTATGGGGAGGCTCTGAAGCGGATAGAAAACTGGAAAAAGAATTACCCTGAAACTTATGTGAATTATGAGGAATATCTGCGTGAAGAGAAGCTGGACAGAAACGTGTTTGAAAACCGTCTGAGACATTACCGGGAGGACGCCTTAAGATTGTTTCAAACGCTCTATCCAAAATTAACATCAGGAAGTGAATTTCAGCCACTGGTGCAGTCTGATGTGTTAAAGCTGTATGCAGATGTAAACAGAAAGCTTTGTGGCCAATATGGTTATGGTGGCTTATATCTGGTGTTTGATGAGTTCAGCAAATATGTGGAGGGGCATGACAAGGAAACATTTGCAAAAGATATGAAGGTGCTTCAGGATATGTGCGAATTATCTTCTTCTTCAAAAGAGGAAAAGCTGTTTTTGACACTGGTTGCCCATAAGAGCATTCGGGAATATGGCTCAGATCTTCCGAAGGAAATGGTACAGTCTTTTCGTGGTGTGGAAGGACGATTAAAGGAGATTCCATTTGTCGTATCGGCTCATAATCATTATGAATTAATCAAGAATGTAATCGGGAAGAAATCGGAAGCGAAAGAACAGATTCAGGCAGATGTACAGTACCAGTCGATTGTGGAGGAATCCTATGAATTATCCTGTTTTCAGGGGAATTTTACAGAGGAATCTTACCGGAATATTGTGGGAGAGGGTTGTTTTCCACTGCTTCCTGTTGCTGCTTATGCGTTGCTTCATATCAGTGAAAAAGTGGCACAGAATGAACGAAGTATCTTTACGTTTCTTGCCAATGAAGAGTCCAACAGTCTGGTTCGTTTCGTAGAATCCCATGAAAAGGGAGTGTCACCGTATGGAACGCCGGCTCTTGTCTATGATTATTTTGAAGGACTGTTTCGACGAAACCAGTCCTTGCCGGAAATTCATGGAGAATGGTTAAAGGCGGATTATGCATTGCAGCAGGCAGATACGGAAGAAGAAAGAACATTTATTAAGACAATGGCAGTTCTTCTGATGATCCGCAATCCGGATGAAGTTCCTGCCACCGACAAGGTGTTGCGGCTTGCATTAGGGTATTCCAAGGAACAGTTTGAACGTGTTGTCATGGCATTAAAGAAAAAACAGCTCATTCTGTGGCGTTCAAAGACCGGTATGTATAATTTTAAAAATCAGATTGGTGTGGATATCGAGAAAGAAATGAAAGAGGAGATGGAGCGTCTGCCGGATCAGCTCCCGATATGTGAGATCCTGAGAGAAGCATCGGATTTGGATTATATTCTGCCAAGACAGTACAATCAGAAATACGCCATCACCAGATATTTTCGATATGAATATATGACACCGGAGCAGTTTCTTCATCTTAACTCCGGGGATCTTTTGTTTGAAAAAGGTTTTGCAGACGGACGAATCATTGCCTTGATACGAAATGGAGTAATAGATGAGCAGGAAATAAAAGACCATTTTGAAAAATTGAATGATAAACGACTGGTGTTGCTGATACCGAAGTATGAATTTGACAAAGAGCCGTTGTTGCGTCGTCTGACTGCGGTGCAAAAGCTGGCAAAGGAAGAAGTATTTTTAGAAAATAACAAGGTATTGGTGCAGGAGTTGAAATTGTATCAGGAAGACCTATTGTTTGAATTAAATGTGTATTTAGAACAATGTTATCTGCCGGAGCATGGAAACTGTGAAGTGGTGTATGAAGGCAAGATAACAAATGAGTATCTGGATACCTATGGTTTTAACCGATTTTTAGGAAAGATATGTGTTCAGAACTATAGGAAGACACCGATTATTAACAATGAATTAATCAATCGTCAGCAGATATCCGGTGTTATCCGTAAAGCAAGAGGAAAGATAATCGAAGCCCTTTTGCAGGATGCGGATATGGAAAAATTTGAGAAAGGAACCAGTGCGGAAGCAACTATTTACCGTGCAATGTTTCTAAGAACCGGACTGTCTTCCGGTGGGGCAATGGATGCAGGTGTGGAAGGAATGTTACAGGAAATCCGAAGCTTTTTAGACAGTGCCGCGGGAGAAAAACAGTGTGTGGCAAAGTTATTTTCCACATTGATGGGAATGGGATATGGCGCAAGGAAAGGCGTGATTCCAGTCTATCTGGCAAAGGCATTGTCTGATATGCCACATATGGTAATGGTTTTTCTAAAGGATGTACAGACAGAATTGTCGGAAACCGTATTGAACAATATGTGCGATAAGCCGGAAGAGTATTTTGTGTATATTGAGGTACAGGATGCCGGAAAGGCGTTGTATCTGGAATTGTTAGAAAACGCATTCCGCAATGAACAGACTCAGAAAACAATGGTGAAACAGAATCGCATAGGACAGATTGCGGTTGATATGCAGGATTGGTGTCGCGGACTACCTAAGTACACCAGAGAAACGGCTGTAACAATCGAGGGGATCACAGAGGAAGAATGGGAAAGCTTTGTTCGTGTAAGAAAATTATTGTTGCAAACCTCTATTAACCCGGGTGATTTGTTGCTTAAAAAGATTCCTGCTGCTGTGGAAGGAAGCGATTACAAGATGTGTGGAGCCAGGGTAATTGCATGGAAAGCAGCAGTTGATAGTCATTTAGATAACAGAATGGACTGGGCGGTTGCTCTTGTGAAGCGGGTATGGAAAGCGAATCCTGATGAGAATTTGAAGCATATATTTGAGCAATTTTACAGCCAGTACCAGATAGTAATTGAGAGACAAATCTTCTCTGGCAGTACAGGAGCATTTATAAACTGTATCAAACAGATTTCCGGTTATGATGAACGATGGATTGTGGATCGTGTGGCGAAAGCAGTTACGGGATTCCATATCAGTGACTGGACAGATGAAATGGCAGATTCTTTCGAGGATGTCCTTGGCAGTACGAAGGCGCTGATTGAGAAAAACGAAGTGACAGAAACATCTGCCGGTAAGTGCAAAGTGCAGTTTACGACAAGTGCCGGTGAATTGGTTGAGAAGTTTTACTCTGATGAAGAAGAGGATGGAACGGCATATTTTATGCAGAATAGTATGGAGAATGTTTGGGAAGAATTCGGGGACACGCTGTCGAAGGAGCAGAAATTGGCAGTGATTATGAAGGTGATTGAGAAGTATATTGTGTAATCACCGGAGTCTGTGAATGGTTTCATAGCGATACCTTTCGTACATCAGTTATATAAGAAACGGATGTACTAGTTGGTTATATTAGGAAAATGAGGTGACGATGTGAAGGGATATATTTATCTGGATAATGCGGCGACTACATATCCGAAGCCGGAGCGGGTGTATGAAAGAATGGATAGCTGTAACCGTCATCTTGCTGTGAATGCAGGGCGGGGGAGTTATGCCCCGGCAAGGGAAGCGATGCAGTTAATGGAACAGACAAGAAGTAAATTGTTGGATTTGGCAGGAGCGAAGGATGTAGCAGAGGTGGTGCTTACGGCTTCTGCTACGGTCGCCTGTAATGAGATTATTGGGGGATTGTCGTTTTCGGAATATGATGTAGTATATGTGTCTCCGTATGAGCATAATGCCATAGCAAGAACCATTTATCTGCACCAGAAGCGCGTGGGATTTATGGTGGAGGAATTACCGCTGTGTGAAGATGGGACAATTGATATGGAATTGACTGCCTATCGGTTTTCTGTAAAAAAACCTTCTTATCTGTTTGTAACTCATATGAGCAATGTGACTGGCTACATTCTGCCTGTGGATAAACTTACAAAATCAGCCAAGGAATGTGGAGCAATTACGATTGTGGATGGTTCTCAGGCATTTGGTCTGGTGCCTGTGGATTTGAAAAGAATAGAAGCGGATTACTATGTATTTGCCGGGCATAAGAATCTGTATGGGACATTCGGCATTGGTGGATTTTTTATGCGGTATGGATATCGGTTGCAGCCTTATATTGCAGGGGGAACGGGAAGTGATTCTTTAAATCTTGGCATGCCGGAGGGGATTGCCGGATTGGAAGCTGCCAGTCCGAATATTGTTGCTGTGGCTGGCTTGGAGGCGGCGTTACAGATGTATGAAGAACAGGGGTGTGAGTCCTTTTTGGAGCACGAAACGGTATTGACGAAGTTGCTTCGTGAGGAACTTGCAAAGATAGATGAGGTTGTCATGTATGTACCACCTGTAGAGTGTCATGCAGGGATTGTTGCCTTGAATATAAAGGGATATCAGTCGGCGGATGTGGGAGAAGTGTTAGATGAGGATTACCACATTGCAGTCCGCACCGGCTATCATTGTGCGCCGTTTATACATAAGTATTTAGGGGATGAAGGATATGGGGGCGTGGTGCGAGTCAGTGTTGGCAGGTATAGTACGAAGGAAGATGTAGAACGGCTGGTGGAGGCGGTTCGGGAGATTGGGGAAGGGTAAGATAAGAAGAATGTATACAGTGAAATACCGTATGGAGGGAAAGAATTATGGAAGCAAAAGAAACATCATTAATTGAAGTATTTGGAGCTGGACCACAGAAATTAGTTGTTCCTTTTTTTCAGCGTAGATATGTCTGGAATGAGGAAAACTGGAAGGAATTATTGAAGTCCATTGAAGAAAATAATACAGTAAGGACATTTTTGGGATCTGTGATCATTAAATGGGGAAAGAAGCGAGAACCGTCTGAAGCATCTATTATAGATGGTCAGCAACGTCTTACAACAATTTCACTTTTAACAAAAGCAATGTATGACGAATTTGATGATGAAAATAAAGATAGTGTAAAAGCAATTGTTCAAAATATTCTTTTCTATAAAAAGAATGCTACAGATTCAGTGACGAAAAGTGAAACTAAGATTGAACATTCAAGAGTTGATCGTAATGCATATAATTATATCATCAAAAAAGGAATATTTGATGGAACACCTGTGGACGAAGAAGACATAGAAAGAGAATGTCCTGGGCAGATTGGCAGATGCTATTTATACTATAGAAAGATTTTTAGAAACAAAAATAAGGAAGAAATGACAGATATTTTTAATACGATGTACAGTGGTGAAAAAAATAAAATGCTTGTGAGAATTGTTCTTGATGAAAACGATGTAAATGAGCAGGCTATTTTTGATACCATTAATCGTGCAGGCACAAAATTGAGTACAGCTGATATTATAAAGAATAACTTATTTAAAGGATTTGTAGATTCCTGTGGACAAGATGAGCAAAAAATAAATGAAGTGTATCACCTATATGATGAAAAATGGGACAAGATATTTTATTGCGAATCAGGAGAAAATGAATGGGATGCCATACGATATTTTGGCAATAGGAGTAAGAATAATCTGGAATTTTTATTATATTGTGTGGCTTGTATTAAATGGGCAAAACCAGATACGAAAGATTTTTCTGAACATTTAGATAGCGTGTATGCAAAGGAAACAGGATTGTATGATTTTCAAGAGTATAAAGATTTGGTGGAAGATATTTATGAATATGCGGTTATATTTAAGCAGCGTATATTAGATTTATCTTTTATTATGAATGATAAGAATAAGTTAGCAAGAGAGAAGGAATATTTTTCATACACAGAGCATGTGAGAAGATTACTGTTAATTTTAGAAATATTTGGAGTTCAGATGTTTTATCCATATGTGTTAAAAATTTTGAAGGAGGCAAACAATGATTTAGACAATGAACAATTAATTCAGCAGTCAAAAAGGCTAGAAACATTTGTAATCAGAAGAAGAATTATAGGAAGCAGTGTTTCGGATTATTCTATAAAATGTAATATGATTTTAAATAAAGGGGTAGAAACCTTGTTTTTATCGTCTGGAGATAAAGAAATCAGTATCAATGATTCGGAGATAAAAGCTGCTTTGACAAAAATGAATGATGAAGCGGCAAAGATGCTTTTATTCTGGATTGAATTGTCGAGAAAAACAAATAATTCTGATATTGACGGCTTAACTTATACATATACATTAGAACATATTATGCCTCAAAAATGGAAAGAAAATTGGAGTGTGCCAGAGGAACAGGAAGAAAACAGACAGCAGCATGTTAATGATTTGGGTAATTTGACTTTGCTTAAAAATTCATTAAATATTAAAGTTCGGAATTCTGATTTTAGAACAAAAGTAGAAGGGATTCCAGGAGAAGGAAGAAGGAAAAAGAAAGAAGGGTATATGGGAAATACCGCTTTAGAAATTACAGAGGAAATTGTCGAGCAATATAGAAATGGAAATACAGTTTGGAATGAGGCAACTATTGATGAGCGTAGAAATCGATTGTCACAAGAAATTATTGAACTTTGGCCGTTGGAGAAGTAGAGTAAGTAATATTGATGCAGGAATTTCAGGTGTATTGCACTTACAATGCTGGCTGCCCTCACGAAGTTATGTATTAACAAGGAAACCTTCTGTTCCAATGTATTCCATCATCCGGGCATAACCAACAAAGCCTTTATAAGTGTAGGAAACACCTTCCTTGCGGGTTTTTGAATTATCCATAGGTGTAACATCAAGGTCAACAGGTACCAGATCTGTTTCAAGAGATGTAGGCTTAATGTTATAAGAGTTGAATATTTCAGCATTTGCATCAAGGATTTCCTTTCTGAAAGAAGAACCGTTATCATCCATTCTCTGGCGTGATGTCTCAGCGGATGGAATCGTTCTGGTAATCCCAAGTGCGAGCTTGTAATAATTAGGGTCAGCCGACATTTCGCGAATATCCTCGTAAGAGGTTTTGATCTGGCAGAGCAGACCAATGTACGAAAGAAGGATATCGCTATTTTTAATCTGGCTCTGAGAACGTTTACCATCAACTTTCATATTGTTGCATTTTTTTATAAAATTGCTTTTCCCAAGCACCTGACCAACAAGTGACAGACCACTCGGAGTAATCAAACGTTTATCAGAGAATTCAATAATAAGCTTTTGCATTGTTATTCGCCTCGTATAATTAATACCTATATTTTACTATACGAGGCGTATGAAATAAGTAAAAAAGGCGAGGTATTCACATTTTTTTCACCCACTGGGTGAAAATGAAATCAACTAGTTAAAGCTCATTTTATCCTTAATTTTCAAGAGTTCTCATAAAGTAAGAATAAATGAGTTTCACGGATTCAGGTAATACAAAAAATCGCACCCGCTAAACTGCAGGTGCGATACTTTTGTTAATATTACGAGTCCTACGCAGCTCCAGGACGGAACAACATATGACTCTAATAATATTATACACCATATTTGTATGAAGTCAATTAGTAAATTATTCAAAAATATCAGTGTTTTCTTTGGTACTATCTTCCTCAGAAGCAATAAACTTTTCATTTACCGGATAAGAGAAGTTTTTGCCTATTTTCTGAAAACCATATTCTACATAGTGTGATCTTGGAATATAGTTATTTTCTGTGAGTTTATACAATTTTGCAAAAAGTTCTGCAATCCATTTCTGAAATTCTGTTTCCGGTTCTTTCTGATCCAGTTCGTTTTCATAATAATGTCTTACAATTCCTGCAAATATATCAGCAAATTGTACTGCCGGAGTAACAGCAGAGCTGACAAACAATGGCATTTCAAGAATGTGGTGGAAGGAACGCCCGAACTTGGTTTTGAATAGAAAGCCGGTAGTAGCTTCCGCAATTTTACGGTCAGCATCTTCATGTACTTCGTCGAAAATCATCATTGCTTTTCCATAGTGATGGTGGTTGCAATAAAATTCTACTTTCTTTAATAGCAAGTAGTATTGTTTTGGAAGATGGTGTTCAGGAACGATGATAGGCTCATCCGGTCTGTCCATAATGACAGCAAAAATCGCTGCATCATAAGAAGAAATAATATCTACCATGCCTTCAACGTATGCTTTGTTGTTAGTACGGTTTTTAGTAATGGTAGCTTCTCGAATGAGCTTTGTGGATTTGATTTCATCCTGTTTTCCGTAAATCAAATCCTTTAATTTATATATTTGATTTGTAATAGGTTTAATATCATTTTCATGGATACAGACTCCGAGTAGTATAGGATTTTTGGTTGAGTCAGTAGGGCGAGGGTATCCACTTTCATCAATAAATGTAAGCATAAATTTCAGCAGCTCCTTTGTTAAATACTAAAAGTAATTATACTATAATACTGGACGATATACCACAGATATTATAAAGATTGTTGCTTGTTTTTGGACTCTTGTGAGATTACAGTTTCCCGTCCAAGATACTGATTAAGGTTCTCCAGCTTCCGGTTCAGTTCCCGAACTTCTTTTTCACAATTCTTATAAGTAGCAGTCAGCTCATTCTTCTGGCTTATCAGTTCCTGGTACTCTGATTTCAACTTATCAACATTCAAAGATTTCAGATTGATACCTACCTGCTCAAGCATACGTCTGGCACCGCCATAGAGGATAATCTGACTTTCATATTTGCGAAAATATGCGTCCGGTTTTTTTGCTTTTTTGTAGCCAATATGATAGGAACGATTGGCTTTATACTGCTCGGCATACTTAATAATTTCCGATAAATCCTTGGTGCGATGTTCCAATTCCACTACGCTTTGCATTGCAGATTTTTCGGCTTCTTTATGGACAGAAATCTTGCGTTCTAGTTCAGAAATGGAACAGATTTCATTATAATTTGCAGTAGCAATTTTTAAATTTTCAATGGTTGCCCAACGGTTCAATCTGGGACTATTTTTAAATTTCTCATCAGAAGTATCAACCAATTTTCGTGAAGAATAATCTTTTTTGGGATGACAACTTTGCGTTCCCATTTCTGTTCAATACGTTCTTTGATACGCTCTTTTGTGTATTCCTTTCCCAATGATCTTGCACTGCCACGTACGAAATTTTTTTGGTGCATAGGATGGAAAGAAATATATTTTCTTGTATATTCTCCAAAAGTTTCACCTTTGATTTCATATCCTTTTGTCCGCATAAGCAAGAGAAATTCCTCATAATTGAAAGCGGACTTTATGGCAATATTGATGTCCTTTCTAAGTTGTGTTTTATCAGAACCACCACGTTTGTCTGCCTGCCATTCATTGTACTTTTTACCACGCTGTCCGTTAGGAGAAATAATGGATAGATTATGTTCTTTACATAGTTCATCACTCAAATGACGGATGCGATAATAGGTCTTATTGCAATCGTGATATTTGTCATAGTTGATGTTATCCGCAGCACAAAAAATAATATGATTGTGAACGTGACCTTTATCAATATGAGTGGTAACAACGTAAGAATAATTTCCCTCTAAAACTCTGTCGGCAAGCTTCGGTCCAATCTTGTGAGCTTCGGGGGAATTGAATTCTCCTGGAGAAAAAGCCTGTATTAAATGATAGGCTTTGTTAGGACTGTTTTCCCGGCAATGGTCGAGGGTATATTTAAAGTCAATGGCTGCGGTTTTAGGAGAACAGGCATAGGAAGAAATGAAAATTTTATCATCTGTTTTTTCCGGGTTGCAGATATAGTCTATTGCTTTATCAACGGTTGCTTTGATAGCATGGATTTTTGTGTACGCCATACCTCATTCATCAGCGACTTTACTTCGTCCATATCTTCTTGATAAATGTTATTTGTGCTGTTAATACGCTTTGCAATCTGGTTCAGACTTTTGCTAATCCGTCCAAGTTCTGTGTTGTAATTTCTTAAATAACTGTAGTCCACATCATAAACAAAACCAAATAAAATCAGTTTTCGTAAAAAGGCAGATTTGCTTTTCATTTTTGATTCTTTAACTGGTTAGGGTGTCAAAAGTGCTGATAAAAGCACTCAAATATAGTAAAATATAATTATAAAAACTATATGAATGTGCGGTGTTATTATGGCTTTTAAAACAAATCAATTTCAACAAATGAACTTATTTGATCCTTTATATTCCATGAGCGAAAGAAACAAAC
>JBGVMW010000097.1:0-10945 GCA_045125095.1 Lachnospiraceae bacterium | reverse complement strand
AAGGCAATTGCGAAAGTGATAACCATTCGTAAATTGTCAGAATTGTTTGTGGCAAATACCTGCTTACTACATAGTCTATATTTGACGCACTCTCGCTCCCTTCAAACGTAGCGGACACTAAGGCTGTAAAATACACAGCCTAAGTGCCGACGTTTTCAGAGGGTCACATATAGACTATGTAGCAAACAGCTATCTGTCACAAACAATTCTGACAATTCACTACCTTGTTGCGTTTCGCAATTATCTAAAGATTTTGAATGTGGAGAGGAGTGATCAATATGCCAGAAAAGCATAGTTTGTTTTATACATTTCATTTACGGTTTTCTTTTTTAAAAAGTCAGCATGTTGAACTGTTGCAAAAACTTGAAAAAGAAAGTGCATCAGGGAGGAAGTCAAGGACCCAGATTATCATGGATGCATTGGAAGAGTATTATGAAAAACGGGAGAAATCTGAACGAAAGGAGGATGCAGAAAAGTATATCAGTGAGGAGCAAATGGATAATGTTAGAAATGAGATACGGGCGGATGTGTATCAGGAATGTATGAGGATGTTTGTCGGTAATATGATGGCAAGAACTACTAATGTTTTACCACAAGGTAGCGAGATGAATCAACAAAACTCGTTGGATAAGGAAGCGAAGGACAAAGATGATTATGATATCGAGAGTGATGAGGTTGTAATGAGTAATATAGCAAGGTGGAGTTGATATAGGCATAGGAATGGTATCATACCTGTAGAGAAACTGTATCATACCTGTGAAGGAACTGTGGAAAAACTGTACAATACCTGTATAGTATTTTCTAACAGTTCCTTTTAATTTGCTATTTATCTGTATAAAAAATGTATGATACCTGTACAAAAATGATACAGTACCTGTATGAAAGTTGTGGTATACCTGTACGAAATATGTACCATACCTGTACAGGATGGATAAAATTGGTAAATTTTGAGGCTATATCCGGGGTTTCAGGGGTGTCCCCTGACCAGAGGGCATTTTGTGATACAAAATGCGTATCTGGCTACGGCAGCTCGTTGCTTTTGACCGCCGGATACCTCGTAAGGATATTTTTCTAAAATGTGGCTAATTCCCAATTTAGCAGCGATCGGAGCAAGCAGATCACTCATTTCGTCATGTTTTTTCCCGGATAAGACCAATGGAAGGAAAATGTTATCTTTCAAAGAAAAGGTATCTAAAAGATTAAAATCCTGAAAGACAAATCCAAGGTTGTTTCTTCGAAATTTTGCCAATTCCTTTTCTTTCATCTGTACCAGACTGCTTCCACTCAAAACAACATCGCCGCTGCTTGGTTTATCGAGAGCTGCCAAAATATTTAATAAAGTAGTTTTTCCTGCGCCAGACTCGCCCATGATGGCAACGTATTCTCCTTCTTCAACAGAGAAATTCACATTGCTCAGTGCCTGTACACTGTTGCCTCCAAGTCGAGTTGTGTAAAGTTTTTTAATGTTTTTTACTTCCAATATCATAGTTATTCCAACCTTTCTATTTTTAGATTTGTAGTAACGATTCATGGTTTTGAACGGTTACCATTTCTTTTCACATCTTGTTTACAGTTATTATCATAACAAAAAAAGAAATGCGTTGCCATTTATGTGGCTTACATTTCTTTTGGTAATCTTACATTTGTGTAAGGTTGAAAATTTTACTCATATCGGATTTCTACAGCCGGTCGCGCCAAGCCTATTTTTACTTTGGTCCCTTTTCCTATTTCGGATTCAATGGAAAGGGTATGATTTAATTTTGTCAGGATCTGATTACAGAGATACAGACCAATTCCGGTAGATTTTTTGTTACTTCGTCCATTGTAACCAGTGAATCCTTTCTCGCAAACTCTTGGCAGATCCTCCGGGTAAATGCCGATACCAGTATCTTCAATCACTAAAGTAGGTGATTTTGGATTTTTAAGATAAATAGAAATGGTTCCTGTTTTTGTATATTTTAAAGCATTAGACAAAATCTGTTCAATAACAAAAGCAAGCCATTTCTCGTCTGTATAGACTTCACAGGAAAATTCTCGAAAATCCATAGAGAGCTTTTTGCCGATAAATATTTTGGCATGTTTCCGAATGGTCTGCTTTACAATGTTTTCCAAAGGGCACTTCTTTATCACATAGTCAGAACTATGACTAAACAGACGGAGAGATTGTAAGACCATTTCCACATATTGCTCGATCTTAAATAATTCCATTGTTACATCTGATTTTTGTGGAAATTGTTGGGTTTCCAGTAATAAATGCATGGCAGAAATTGGTGTTTTGATCTGATGTACCCAAAGGGAGTAGTAATCTAAAAGTTCCTGTTCCTTTTGCTCCGTTTCTGATAAAAGTTGCAGATGCTTTGCTTTTAACCCTAGTAGTAACTGTTGATACAGTGTTTCTGTATAGGAAGAAACTTCGGGAAGGTTCCAATTGTAGTCCTGTTGATTGGAAAGATATGTGAGGAGCCTAATTTTTTTATAGTAAAAGTAGAATTGAACAAAAAAGGCGATGCAACTTCCAAAAGTACAGAGCAAAAGCGCATAGCAAATGGCAGAGACTGGCATATTATGTAAATAAAAAATTAGAGAGAAAATACTACCAAATAGAAAAAATTGTAAAAAACTGTTTCGGTTGTCCTGTAAGTATTTTCGGAAAATGGACATAAAAGATGTTGTTTCCATATAAAAATTCCTTTCTTAAATTAGTTGTAATGTTCAAGTTGTAGTATATATAGTGTAATATATTTGGAATAAAAAGCAAAAAATGTAATCTGTTATGGTATAATTAAGTTGCACAGAATACTGCGTAAATACCAATAGTTGTGTTAATTTTACCTATAAAATTGACACAACTATCTCAATTATCTGTCTATATGCAAATAGAATTGTTTGATACTATATACTCTGGAGGGACATGATATGCTTCGAATGGAAATAGCATTACTGCTTATTTTGGGATTCCTTGCTTATATTTATTTTTCTGAAGGCAGGAAGTACACACTATTACATAAAACCTTTTCTGTTTTACTGATTACTATGTTAATTCATTTGGTGTTTGACACTGCTACCATATATTCAGTGAATCATCTAGATACAGTACCAAGAATGTTGAATGATAGTTTGCACCGCTTTTTTTTGGGAAGCATGGTACTCATTATGTATCTGTTTTATAAATATATTGCTGTTTTGGTGGAGGAAGAGATTGGAAAGCGCAGATACCTGGATATGTCTGCAAAAATTTTTTTTGTGATCGCGGAATTAGCGGTGTTGTTGTTGCCAATTCATTACACAGTAACAGCTGAAGGAAATTATTCTGATGGCATTCAGTTGGGTGTATGTTATGTCAGCATGGCAGTTTACTTATTTTTCTGTGTATGGCTTTTGCTAAGCAATTGGAAGCAGATTAACACGAAAAAGAAGTTTGCAATAGGTGCCGCACTTGTGATTGAGCTTGTTGTATCTGTACTACAGGCAATCAATCCGACCTGGCTGATTACTGGTATGGGTATGACACTGATGACCTTGTCATTTTATCTGACATTGGAAAATCCGGATAGTATTCGGGCAAAGTTGACAGAACAAAAAATGTCCATGCTATATCTGAAAAGTCAGGTGAATCCTCATTTTTTGTATAATACACTGGATACTATCCGCATTCAGGCACAGCTCAATGGAGATAAAAATGTAGCTGATTTGCTGATGCGGCTGGTGGATTTTTTCAGACTTAGTGTAAAGGTTGACCGCTCTATGGTTACGCTGGATGATGAGATTGAGCTTTTAGAATGTTATATGGAACTGATGTGTTATCGGTATCCAAATCTGAAAGGTGAATACGAGATTGATCCGGACTTGGGAGGAATGCAAGTGCCAAATTTCATCTTGCAGCCGATTGTGGAGAATAGTTTACTTCATGGACTGAAGAATAAGGGGTATCGTGGAACTGTACGAATTGTGGTGCGGAAAACAGCAGATGATCGACTGGAGATTATGATTAGTGATAATGGAAGTGGCTTTGAAGAAGAAAAAAAAGATGCAATTGATCAGATGCTTTTGCATTATGCAACACAACCTGCAAAGTTGGAAGGGAATAGTATTGGAATATTGAATGTACAGAAGCGTATCAAGATGCTCTGTGGCCAGGAATACGGACTTTGGTATACAGAAAATTTGGATGGTGGCGTGACAGCCCATTTGTTATTGCCCTTGAAGGAGGATGAGTGATGAGAAAACTTGGGGTGCTTTTAGTAGATGATGAAATTATGATACGAGAGGGATTTAAACGACTCTTTGACTGGAAAAAACATGATTGTGAAGTGATAGGAGAGGCATCGGATGGTATGGAAGCACTGAATCAGATTGATACTCTAAATCCTGATATTGTCATCATGGATATCAATATTCCGATTATGAATGGATTGAAAGTGATTAAACTCAGTCGAATGAAACATCCGGAGATTGCTTTCGTAATCGTGTCCGGTTATGATGATTTTTCCTATTGCAGAGAGGCACTTCGGCTACAGATTGTGGACTATATCCTAAAACCTGTCAATTATGATGAATTTGGAAGTTGCATTGATAATCTAAAGATTTCTATGTTTGAACAGCAAATTTCAAAGGAACAAGTGCTTGGAAATACGGATGGGCGAACGATTTCCAGTATTACCCGGTATTTACAGGAACATCTTTCGGAAGAAATCAGTTTATCTGTTCTGGCGGAAGAGTTTCATCTGAATCCGCAATATATTAGTCAGCTCTTTAAGAGTGAGATCGGTGTGGGATTTCTGACGTATCTGTCGAACATGCGTCTGGAGAAGGCAAAAAAATTGTTGGTTTCTACGGCACTTTCTGTGGCGGAGATAGCAGAACAGTGTGGTTATAGCGATTACCGGGTATTTACCAAGGTGTTCAAAAAAACGGAGGGGATTACGCCATCTCAATTCAGACGGGATTTTTTGGGAAAAGGTAGTTAGATAGGAAAAATAGATCCAAATGTCGCAAAATAAAGAACAAGCAACAGAGAAGGAGAAATAAGAAAAGAATGAAAAGATTATGTACAAAGCAGGAACGAGAAGTATTATATAAAAATAGAAAGCAAATGATAAAAGGAAAGTATGGAACTGCAGCAAATATGAGATGGGGGGATGTCTTTGTAAGTTTGGGTCTTGCGATTATTATATGGTTTGGAATAATGTTTTATATTATGTTCACGAATGTGGTTAAGGTTGATTTTACGAGGGGGGGAATGAAGTGTCTTTTGACACTTTGTCTGTTGGTTGTGTATTCCATTGTTGGAAAAGTAATGTCACGGATAAGGCGTAAAAGAGAAGAAAAGAGATTTCAGAAAAAAGACAATATTATGGTCAATGGAGCAACCATTGTGGAGGTAGATTTGTCAGGCAATTTTGCTTATATTGAAGATGATGTGTGTGACGAAAATGGAAGACCGATTATTATGGATTATCCCTTCAGTTCTGGGGAAGTGAAGCCGAGAGATGTGGGGAAAAGGATGCTGGTTTTGTATGACGGAGAATTGGGATTCCGGTTGGTAATGTTAAATGAGGAATTAAGCGGATTCATACCGAATACTACATATGATTATCCATTGAAAGAAAATATCCGTTCGTATACGAGAGTGCCACATCCGAATTTGGTAAAACTTGAAAAAGAAGAGCACCAACTTTCGGAACATGAGAAGGAATTTTTTGCGGATTTGTATTTGAAAGCAGAGCATAAGGTTTATGCCAAAATACAAAAAGTATGTGCGGTGATATTCACCGTTTGTATTATACTTTTTACAGTGTTATTTTGCAATATAGATGAGGGGTATGCGGTTTCTACCTGTATCATGTATGGTGCGGTGGGATTTTGTTGTATGATTGTGTTTTTAGGGGGGCTGGGACTTCTTCGTAAAAAGATTAGCAAAGGAAGATCAAAATTTGTAGCTGTGAAGCAGGTTGTGTTTGTTTCTCAGGGACTGCGTGATCGGTTATCTGTGGTAAAAGTCTTAGAGTGGAATCGGAATCAGGTGCAGTTGTTTGAATACCAGAATGAGTTGCCGGCAAAAACCCCGTATGGAAGTGTTTTGTATAAACTGGTAAATCCGAAGGGAAAAATTTTCTTAGTGAATGCAAATCCAGTTAAGTAATTGAAACATCATAAAAAGGAGAATCGTATGAAACTAGAAGTGAAAAATTTGAAAAAGACCTTTAGTGGAAAAGAAGTTTTACATGGCATTTCCTTTTCGGTGGAGAGTGGGAGAGCCATGGGATTATTAGGACGAAATGGAGCAGGAAAGACTACTACCATTCGAATCCTGATGGATGTATTTCATGCCAGTGAAGGAAAAATTTTGCTGGATGGAAAACTTTTTGTGCCAGGCAAACACCAGATTGGATATTTGCCGGAGGAGAGAGGGTTATATCCAAAAAGAAAAGTAATTGAGCAGATGGTGTATCTTGCCATGCTTCGAAATGTGCCAAAGAAAAAGGCAACTGCCAATGCAAAAAAATGGCTGGAGCGTTTGCAGGTGGCACAGTATGAGAACAGTCTGTTAGAAACGTTGTCAAAGGGAAATCAACAGAAGGTGCAGCTTGCATCTATTTTGGTGTGTGATCCAGAGATTGTCATTTTAGATGAGCCTTTTAGTGGACTGGATCCGGTCAATTCACAGATTTTGCAGGAAGTGGTAAGAGAATTGATCGCACAGGGCAAAATCGTAATTTTCTCCAGTCACCAGATGAGCTATGTAGAAGAGTTCTGCGAGGATATTGTGATCATCAATCAGGGAGAAGTGGTACTGGAAGGAAATCTGGATGAGATCAAACGCTCTTACGGAAAGAATCGTCTGGTATTAAAGGATACGGACAAAACAGTAGAGGAATTTTCCAAGTATTGCAAACAACAGTTATCAGATGTGCTTACGGTAGATGGAGAGACAAAGGATTCAGTCATTGTGAAACTGTTGGAGGGTAAGACAAGAAGAAATCTTATGGAAACCCTGCTTGCAAACAATATAGAGATTGAGCAGTTTGATACATATAAACCGTCATTGAATGACATATTTGTAGAAAGGGTGGGAGACTAACATGAGACGATTTGCGACGGTATTTCAGTTTGAATTGAAAAATTATGTGAAAAATAAATCTTTCGTAATTTCTACGATTTTGATCGCTCTTGTGATCGGCATTGTTATGTTTGCGCCAAGTGTGATCGATCTTTCGGATGTTCTCGGTACTTCTACGGAGAAAACCGTGGAGGAAGAGAAAGAAGATGCAGAAGATGAGGCAGAGGAGAAAAGTAAGTACGGCCTTGTGGATGCAAATGGGTATTTTGCAGATACCAGTCTTTTAGAGCCATATTATGAGGATGCAGAGTTTGTGAATTATCCGGATGAGAAATCTTTGGAGGATGCCATTGAAAAAGAGAAAGTGGAGGCTGGCTTTGTTGTGGAAGATGACAGCCATTTTCGGTATCTTGTCTGGAATAATAGTATGTTTGGAGAAGAGGTAACAGGTTTTCAGGAAGCTATGACGATCTTACATAAACAGTTGTATTGCCAGAAGAACAACTTGGATTTCCAGGAGTTTGCATCTACCTATGATGCACCGGTGGAATTTGAACAGGAGGTTCTTGGTAAAGATGCTACGGATAACTATTGGTATTCCTATGCACTGGTTATTGTAATTTTTATGATCATTGTGTTGTATTGTGTCATGATCGCTACTTCTGTTACAAGTGAAAAGAGCAATCGTGCCATTGAAGTATTAGTTACCAGTATAGACTCCAAGTATTTGCTGTTTGGAAAAGTACTTTCCGGAGCATTGGCAGCCATTTTACAGGTGGGAATTATTCTTGCTACGGCGTTAGTATGCTATCAGATCAACCGGGATGCATGGGGAGGTATGTTAGATCCTGTGCTGCATATTCCGGGAACCGTATTGTGGGCATTTGCCATGTTTGGTATTGGTGGATTTTTGTTCTATGCATTTTTGTATGGTGCTCTTGGAGCGCTGGTTTCAAAAACAGAGGATGTGAACAAATCCATTGGAAGTCTGCAGATGTTAGTGATGATCGTGTATTTTGTTGTGTTATTCTCCCTTGATAATGTGGATGGAATTTTAATGAAAGTGTGCTCCTTCCTTCCGGTCAGTTCCTATTCTGCAATGTTTGTCCGCATTGCCATGGGAAATGTGGAAGTATGGGAGATTGCAGTATCTTTTGTTATTTTAGTGGTATCGACCATTGGAGTTGGCTGGCTTGCTTCTAAGATTTACCGCATGGGAACCTTGCGTTATGGAAACCCGATTTCTATTAAAAATGCATTGAAAAATTTGAAGAACGACTGATGGAGTAATTTGTACTATTATGGAATAGAGTGATGGCTATTTTTTAGTGAAATTCGAAATAAAGTTAATAGTCTGCGAATATGAAATGAAGGGATGATATCAAAATGAAAATGTCAATTAGAAAAATAGTAGCAGGATTTTTAGTATGTGCAGTGTCTGTAGGTTTCATACCATTTTTACATGTTAATCAGGTAGCAATTGCGGCTGAAAAGGTTGAAAAAGCGTATGAAGAGGTTACATTTACCAACGGAGAGGAATCAACAGAATTCATAGCTTCTCCTTGTATTACAACGACACCTACAGCAGAACCGATGTCAACACCTTTTGTAGAAGTTTTTATACAGTTCATTGATGGAGAGGAGTGTTACATGGGAATTGCTCGGCCACAATACGATGGTGATACCACATATGTTAATGTTAAGATAATTCCTCCATATGAGGAAAAGGAGGGATATCGTTTCTTAGGATGGGAAAACAATAACGGACTATATCAACCAGACGAAGAAATAAAGATTTATCAACCCCAAGATTGTATGTTTTATGCAAAATGGGAAAAAGTGGAAGTTTCCAAAACGCCTGCTGCCACAAGTGTAGTAACTACAGGTTCTGTTTCAGCGACACCTATTGTAACAACCGAAGGACCAATGCCAACACCATTAGCAGAACCTTTTATTGTATTTGTTGATGGAGATAATGCCAGCTTCGAACTTGCATGCCCACAAAAAGAGGGTTATACTACCTATCTTATTATTAAGCTGATTGAGCCCTATGAGAAAAAAGAAGGATACCGTTTTTTAGGATGGGAAAATAACAGTGGACTTTATCAACCTGGTGAAGAGGTAAAAGTATGCGGAGAAGATGGTTATGCATTTTATGCAAAGTGGGAAAAAGTGGAAAGTATCACAACTCCTGTTGCCACCAGTACGGTAACAAACGGATCAGCTACGGCAACTCCTGTTGTAACAACCACAGAACCAGAAGTAACAGCAACAGTAGAACCAGAAGCAACAGAAACAGCAGAACCAGAAGCAACACCAACACCAGTACCAACAGTAACACCAATTTCAACGGAAACTCCCAATGCAGACTCTCCTGTTAAAGCATCGGAAGAAGGAATAGAGGAACTGGAGAAGAAAACAAACGCAGATACAGAAAAGAAAGAGAAGGCAAAAAAAGCCTCTTTAGAAATTATTACAAAGGGAAATAAAAAATTTGTAGTAGGAAAGAAATACAGAATAAAAGTAAAAAGAATCAATACAAACAAAAAGATAAGGTGGTTTGTATCAAATAAAAAGGTAGCAACTATTAATGAAAAAACAGGTGTATTAAAAGCAAAAAAGGCAGGAAAAGTAACCATCACAGTAATTTGTGGAAACTTGAAGAAGAAGATTACGATTCGAGTATCTTAAGGAAGTAGGTGCAATATGGAAACTAGAACAACAGACATTACAAAGAAGCGAATAATTACTTTTCTTTTACTTGTATTTGGAATATTATATATTCCTTGGATTATTGTTATTATTATACCGAGTCTAGAAGAAGTAGTGTATGCAGTTATAAGTTGTCCGGTTGTATTTATGGGCACACCTGCTTTATCTGCTTTTATTACACGAAAGCTAACAAAAGATACAACATCACTTAATTTCAGTACAAAGATTTTTAAGAATAAGAAGGCTTTATTATTCTCAACATTGCTTCCTGGTGCGGGTATCTTTTTAGGTACAGTATTGTTTTTTTTGATGTTTCCGGATGATTTAGATTTTCAAGGCAGATATATTTCAGAAACATATGGTGCATTTGGTGCACCACAGGATATTGAATTGACAATTGGTTCTATGTTTATTATGGGTTTCATTGTTTACGCAATATCAGCTGTTGCATTCCCTATATGGTATATCGCTCTTGGTGAAGATATTGGATGGCAGGGATATATGCTTCCTTTGTTGACGAAAAAAATGGATGTGAGATGTGCCGTTATAATAAATGGTGCATTATGGGGACTGGCTCATGCACCGCTAATTTATAATGGCATGAATTATGGCACAGATTATTTTGGGGCACCATATACAGGAATGTTAATGATGGTTGTAGTGACTATAGTACTTGGGATATGGATGTCTTATATAACATTAAAGACAAAGAATTGTATGTATGCAGCAATTATTCATGGTGCTTCTGATATTATCGGAGAAGTAGGTGTTTGGATATCATCATCAACGAAAAGTAGCTTGCTTGGTCCTGCACCAACAGGAATTATAGGATTGAGTATTTTAATGGTAGGAGCGGTAATATTGTTCTTTAAAATGCCTAGTGTACTGACACGTTGATATTCAGGCAAACCTCCTTGTCTAATTTTCCATCGAACTGCGTTGACTAGTCTGCTTCATTTCTGGCTGCCAGTTTAAACACTACCTTTGGTTCTCCAATGACTACTACATGGTCACCTTCTTCGAAAATATACTTCCCGCCCGGAAGTGCATTTAAACGTCCGCCTTTCTTAATTGCAATAATATTAATCTGGTATTTGGTACGAATACTAAGTTCCATAATATTTTTGCCAATCCACTCAGGTAAAATTGCAATTTCAAAAATGGCATGGGTGG
>JBGVMW010000096.1:0-86847 GCA_045125095.1 Lachnospiraceae bacterium | reverse complement strand
GTAGCGGACACTAAGGCTGTAAAATACACAGCCCAAGTGCCGACGTTTTCAGAGGGTCACATATAGACTATGTAGCAAACAGCTATCTGTCACAAACAATTCTGACAATTCACTACCTTGTTGGCGTTTCGCAATTACCTAGTGTCCGCTATGTTCGAAAGGAGGTTCGCAATCTTGTAATAGCAGGATTAGAGCAGATATATCTGTTTTAGTATAATTCAAATGATCAAAATATATAGTGAAAATAGATTTTATAACCATCTTCCCACTTGATTTTATCGTAAAGAATCACTACAATAATAATGTCGTGTGGAAACATATTCCGTGTAGGTATGTGTCAGCATCTATATACGATTGAAGTAGATAGAATCCAAGGAGGAAAAATTGGTGGAACAGACAAGAGAGATATTATTTATAAATCCGGTATTTAAGGAAATGATATGGGGCGGTAATCGCATGCGTCAGGAATTCGGTTATGAGATTCCGGGAGAGCAGACCGGCGAGTGCTGGGCAGTCAGTGCCCATCCAAATGGAGATGGAACCATTAAGAATGGTGCATTGAAGGGGCAGCATTTAAGCGAAGTATATAAGACACATAAAGAATTATTCGGCAACCCAAAAGACGATAAATTTCCATTGCTGACGAAAATTATTGATGCAAAAACAGATTTGAGTATACAGGTACATCCGGATGACGCATATGCAAAAGAGCATGAAAACGGATCACTAGGGAAAACGGAATGTTGGTATATTTTGGATTGTGACGAGGATGCAACGATTGTAATCGGTCACAATGCAAAGACGCGTGAAGAGTTACAGACTATGATAGAAGAAGGAAGATGGTCGGAGTTCATTCGGGAAATCCCGCTTAAGAAAGGTGATTTTCTACAGATTAATCCGGGAACCGTACATGCTATTAAGGGCGGCACATTGCTCTTAGAGACACAGCAGAACAGTGACATAACCTATCGTGTGTATGATTATGATCGTCTGCAAAATGGCAAACCAAGAGAACTTCACAAGGAACAGAGTATTCAGGTCATTACGGTTCCACATGTGGATTATACGGTGGAGAAGCAGAAGGAAAATGATAGTACAGAAGAACTGTTAGTAGATTGTTCCTATTATAAAGTATGGAAATACCGGATTACAGATACAAAAGACTATGAAATGAAGGAAAATTTCCAGATTGTCAGTGTCATTGAGGGATCTGGTATGGTAGAAGGACAGGCAGTAAAAAAAGGTGACCATTTTATCATTCCATACCAGTATGGAATGGTGCATATGGAAGGGCAGATGGAAATGATAGTATCTAGTACATCATAAATTAAATAATGCTCCGATTCATTTATTCATTTTCCTGGGCGTTTGTGAAAGTGATAAATGTCGTGCCGGTTGTGAATGATTGAACGAAGAGAAAGGATGACGCAAATGATAAAGTCAAAAATAGCAGGAATATGTGTGGCAGTATGCATGAGTATAGTTGCATTAGGAAATATAAATGCAGAGGCAAGCGGTGGCGTATCGGCAGAGCAGGCAGCAGATATTCTGCTTAGTACACCAGTGAGTGGAACGCTTATTCAAGAAGATAATAGTGAGTGGTATGCCTTCAAAACGAATGGATTCAATTCCTATTACGTAGTTCAGATGGATTGCATGTCTGAAACAGGCGTGGAGATTGCTATCTTTCCAGATATCAACAAGCAGAGTGAAAGCTATGGAATGGTGGTAGGAGGAAAGGGAAGCCTGTCTCAGACGGTAAAATTTAATCAAAATCAAACTTATTACATACGAGTGACAAATGAAGAAGGTGCTGCAAACGGTCAGTATCAGCTTACTGTGAATGAAATACGAGATGATGTTTCGGATACGGCAACGGAAGCAAGATGGACAGAAATAGAAAAGGTTACAGGCGGTTACCTTGAGGTAGCTGGGGACAAAGACGTATATAAATTAAAGGTTGGCAGGAAAGATGTTCCGGTGCGTGTGTTGTTTCAGAATCTTTCGGTAAATGGGCAAATGAATTTTCATATTTACAGTGGAAGCAACCTTAAGGACACCCAGATCGTGGCAAAAGGGCAGAAGGTAGGGATAGGCGCGTCTAAATACTATGAGGTTATGCTTCAGAAAAATAAAGTCTATTATCTTGTGGCAGAAGGGAACGGCTCAGGGAATTATCAAATTAGTTTTGAAAATCTATATACCAAGCTGGCACGGACAAAAACAACCGTAAAAGCTTCTGTATCAGGAAAGCAGGCTCGTTTGACGTGGAACCGGATGGACTATGCCCATGCATATGAGGTATATGTATCTACCCAAAAAGATGGCAAGTATAGGCTGTTATCTACCATTAGTAGTCGTTATCTGACTTCAATGACAACAAGCAAACAGAAAAAAGGTACGTATTACTATAAGGTGTGTGGTGTTGCCACAGTGGACATTGCCGGCACAGGCAATACAAGAATCATCAGAAGTGCATTTTCTACACCGAAAAAAGTAGTAATCAAATAGAAGAAAAAAGCGTGTTCAGAGTCTGAAACACGCTTTTTTCTGCATTATACACAAAAAATAATACTCGTTCTATGCAACTTCACTAAAAATGTAAATATACACAAAAATATATTGCGGAAAAAACCAATTTTTGTATATAATGGTTAGGTGTCTAAATAATGTATTATGAAAGTGAGGGAAAAACGTTGAAAATTGAAAAGAGATTTTCAAAGCGCTTAATAAGCGTATTTCTTACCTTGGCATTAGTGTTTAGCTTATTGCCGGGAGGATTTAATTTAGTGGCGAAAGCTGCTGACATGTATGTAACATTACATTTTAACAATAGTACATGGAAGTGGAGTACACCAACTCTTCAATATTGGAATGGTACGCCAACTGTGACAGATGATGATGGAGAGGAAGAAATTCCTGGCTGGGGTAAGTCAGGAACGAAATTGTCTGCCGATACTGCCACAGGAGATGGTTGGTATAAGATTACTTTACAAGGAAATGTGGAAGGATTTCAGTTACTAGATCTTTCCAATACATCAAACTGTGCTCCTTGTTACCAGTCTACAATAGCTACCTATACAGGTGATACACCAAGGGATTTGTATTTTAATACTGCTGATAGAAAATGGTATTTGGACAGTAGTTATACGCAGGCAATGCCTGTTCCAGAAGCACGCTATGCAACTATTCATTTCTTGAATTCAGCAAACTGGGCAACACCGGTTGTAAATGCATGGGATGGTGTTACAGTAACAAATGCTGGTGATAAAGTTGCAATTCCTGATTGGGGCGGTGAGGAACATGAACAGCTTTTACCGGAAAATGATGAAAATTATTATAGTGTAACATTACAGTGTGCAGATGCATTTACTGGTATACAGCTTTTGGATGCTACAAATGCTAATGAAACATTATTG
The DNA here is from genome assembly GCA_045125095.1 of Lachnospiraceae bacterium. GTDB lineage: Bacteria > Bacillota > Clostridia > Lachnospirales > Lachnospiraceae > JBGVMW01. The sequence goes on along the minus strand of JBGVMW010000096.1, from coordinate 83,428 downwards.
CCATTAAATGCGGACCAGTTAGCTAAAATCAACGATAACTGTAAAGGTGAAACACCGACAGATGTTTATGTAGCATATGGTGAGGTGTACTTAAATAAGAATGATATTCCAACTGGAAGTATCACAGTTGCAGACAACGGTTATGTTGTAAAAGGTAAATCTTTAGAGTTAAACACTGCTGCAACATTTAGTGATGGTACAACATCTACACCTGTAACCGTATCTTACTCGTTAAAAGAAAGTGTAGACGGAGTTACACTTTCCGATAACACACTTACCGTTGCAGAAACTGCAACAGCAACATCCGTAACTTTAATTGCAACTTACGATGTCTTCACAAAGGAAGTAACGATTCCGATTGAAGCAAAGGAATACACAGTTAATTTCCGTATGTTCTCTCAGGACGTAGAAATGACACCAGGTGTTTCTGATATCTACATTTTTGAAAATGGTGGTTCAAGAAATACTGTAGTTGAGTTAACAGAAACGTATGAAGATACGGATAACAAGATTACATGGGTAAAAGGATCAGTAAAAGTACCATATAATTCATTAGGTATTATTGCAAGAGACGTAGCAGGATCATGGGATGGTGGACAGGATGGAAACCGGTACTATGTCATTGACGAAGCTGAAAGTGAAGTAACATTATGGTATGTATATGGTAATACACCGGTAACAGAAAAACCGGTAGTTGTAAAGACTGCTCAGAGATATTTATATTTAGAATATGAGAATGCTTCTCTTGGAGAGGTTATTCCACAGTTCTATTCATGGACAACCGGTTACGCTGCAAAGCGTGTAGATTTTGAAGTACAGGGAAATGGCAAGTACTTAATCAAGGTTCCAGTAAAATCTACCTGCAAAAAAGTAGATTTCGTTACTGTATTAGATGCAAGTGGTGCTGACTGGGTAAAAGATGGTGGTGACCATTCTATTTCCTTCCCACTTGACCAGACTGTTGTTTGTGCTAGCATGAAGGCTGGTGAAGAACCAGAATTAAGTGCGCCACTGAACGTAGGCTATGAATTACAGCCAAAAGAAGGAAAGCTTTCTTTCTATTACCGAGATGATGCCGCATTAGTAGATGGCACGTTAGCGAACTTAGAACCTAAGGTAGAAATCAACGGTACTGAGTATGCGATGAATTATGTAGAAGCTGAGAAACGTTTTGTATACGCTATGGACGGCTTAACAGATGGTAAATATACATATCGTTATCACGTTGGTGACGAATACATTGTAGATAAGTACAATGCAAACAGTGATGAAACATATTCTTATGTAGAATATTACAAATTAAATGCAACGATTAATGCAGAAGTAATGAATGCATCTTTCAATTACAACGAAAATAACGTTGTAAAATTCAATGTTTCACAGGCTGAAACAGATGCAAAGAAATTTGAAGTAAAGAAAGCATCTATCGATGTATCTTCTTTAGGCGGAAGCAGTGAAATGGCAATTGAGCCAGAATTACAGGCAGTAACAATTTCCGTAACAAGCGATACTGCATTCGGAACAAAGACATTACCAATCGTTGTAACAGATCAGTATGGTAATGAATATACAACATCTGTAAATGTAAATGTTGTAGAAAGAGTAAAAGCATCAGAAAAGGATTTTGACTGGGAAGAAGCTTGTATTTACTTCATGGTAACAGACCGTTTCTTTGATGGTAATGCTGCCAACAATACAGCAAGTGGTGAAGTTACTTATGGAACAAACGATGGTCTTTACCATGGTGGTGACTTTGCCGGTGTAACTCAGAAATTAGATTATTTAAAAGATTTAGGAATTAACACGATCTGGATTACTCCAATTGTGGAAAATATTCCGGGTGTAACAGTAACGGGCGAAGGTAGTGAGGATGTTCCTTACAACTCAGCTTACCATGGATATTGGGCAAGTGATTTTACAAAGTTAAACCCAACTCTTGGTACAGAAGAAGAATTTAAGACATTAATCAGCGAAGCACATAACCGTGGCATCAGAATTATGGTAGATATCGTAGTAAACCATGCAGGTTATGGTACAGAAGATTTCTTTGGTGATTTGATTCGTACAAACGAAGAAACGGTTACCGGAGATGACCAGTTAGCTGCTTTATCCGGTCTTCCGGATTTCCAGACAGAGGATGCTGACGTAAGAGCACAGCTCGTAAAATGGCAGACAGCATGGATTCAGAATTATGATATTGATTATTTCCGTGTTGATACCGTAAAGCATGTTGATGGAACAACATGGGCAGCGCTTAAGAATTCATTAACATCAGTAGATTCATCCTTTAAGATGATTGGTGAATACGCAGGTGCAGGTTATGCATCTAATGGTGGTTCTTTAGGAACCGGTCAGATGGATTCTGATTTAGATTTCGATTTTAACGGAATGGCTACTACCTTTGTAAGCGGTAAGCTTACTGATGTTGAAAAGTTCTTAGCTGGCAGAAATGCAGCATTAAAGAATACTTATTTAACAGGTCAGTTCTTAGGAAGCCATGATGAGGATGGATTTAAGTACAACCTCATTAACAATAATAAATTGTCAGAAGAAGAAGCAACTGCAGCCGCTTTGGTAGCTGCAACCTTACAGATTACTGCAAAAGGTCAGCCGGTTATTTACTATGGTGAAGAAATCGGACTCACAGGTGCAAACAATTATCCATATCAGACAAACCGTTATGACTTTGATTGGTCATTAGTAAAGGATACGAATGTAACATATCAGCATTACAAGAAGTTATTAGCAATTCGTAAGACTTACTCTACATTATTTGCAAGAGCAGACAGAAGCGTGGTTGCAATTGATGATGCGAAGGGATATGACGTTGTAAAACGTACTTACAACAATGAAAGCTTATATGTAGCTATGAATCTCAAGAATGAAAGCCAGACAGTAGCGCTTACAGGTCTAGAGGCAAATGCAGCATATAAGGATGTATATTCAGGTACAGCTTACACAGCAGATGCAAATGGAGCAGTTAACCTTGTAATTCCTGCAAGTGCAAATGGTGGTACTGCAATTCTTGTAAAGGAAGTAAGTGAAGCACCAGTGCCGACACCGACACCAGTGCCAACACCGACACCAGTGCCCACACCGACACCAGTGCCGACACCGACACCAGTGCCAACACCGACACCAGTGCCGACACCGACACCAGTGCCAACACCGACACCAACACCGGCAGCACCAGTGAAGGCGAAGAAGATTACATTACCTACTACAACACGTAATATGTATGTTGGTGAGAAAATCACATTAAAAGCAACTGTTTTACCAAAAGATACAGCAAACAAAGCAGTAACTTACAAGAGCTCAAATACTTCGGTGGCAACCGTAGACGCTAAGGGTAAGATCACAGCGAAGAAGCTCGGTAAAGCAGTCATTACCGTAAAAGCAAAAGATGGTAGTGGTGTATACGCTAAGTGTACAATCTATGTAGGTTACAAGATCACATACAAGTTAAATGGTGGTAAGAATAACGCAAAGAATCCAACCGCTCATACAGGCTATGCAAACGTGAAGTTATCTTCTCCTTCAAGAGCTGGTTACATCTTCAAGGGATGGTACACAAATAAGAAATTTACTAAGAAATCAAAGATTACGACGATTTCTAAGACTAAGAAAGGTGCAATCACTTTATATGCAAAATGGGAAAAGGTTAAGAAACCTTCTAAAGTAACCATTAAGACGGTAAAGAGTAGCAAATCTGCTACATTAACAGTGACAACCAAGAAGGTTACTTCCGCAACAGGATATGAAATCAAGATTGCAACTGATAAGAAATTTACAAAGAATGTAAAAACATACACAACAAAGAAACTTTCTACTACATTCAAGAGTCTGAAGAAAGGCAAGACCTACTATGTAAAGGTACGTGCTTACAAGTTAGATTCTGCGAACAAGAAGGTTTATGGTTCATACAGTAGTGTGAAATCAATTAAAGTAAAGAAGTAAGTGGATTTTGAGAGGACAGCTCCTTTGTGGGGCTGTCTTTTCTGATATACTGGGAAATCAACATTCTAAGTGCCTAGGGAGCAGTCATCCGAGTAGGAAAGAAAAATGGACAATGTAATAGAGCATGTTTGAAAATTTATATCAGATTCCCCACAAGGTGGAACGCACATCTTGTAGAAAGCAATTTTCAAACACGCTCTAGTGTTCAGAATCGTTACACGCTAAATTTATTCCGGCATTTCCATCCGTTCATAACGGATAGCACCAATAGAAGCAATGGCAACCGTAATCAGTACATAGAAGAGACAGCCGGCTAACAGTCCAATTACAGCGGATTCGGTAAATACAACGGTAATTGCTGTTATCATAGCACCGCCTGCAAAGCAGAGGCTTATGAATACGAGACGCACTATCGTACGACCAGTTGCGCCAAATACAGCCCGCAGAAGGGATTCTACCAGCACTTCTACATATAACTTATTCGTTTGCAATAGATAGTATACAAAAAGCATCAGAAAGGCTTCTAAAATGTTCAATTGCAGACCAAAAGAACAAGGAAATACAAGTAATGCTCCATCTATGAAGATGCGAATGTGTTCCATCAGGGTAGAGTAAAAAAGCTTTTTGATGCCGCTGTCTGGAATGAGAAACGTATATGCACATTCTAGTTCCTTTTGCCATTTGGAAGAAAATCCGCTAAAAATCATCATCAGGTACATGGAAATACCAGGTATTACAAAGTAACGTGCAATAGAATTAAAAAAGTCTGGCTCATCTAAGAGTTGTTTCATAAAAATAGCAATGCAAACACCGACAACAAGAGATACAATGGTGTTAAAACCAAAGAGAAAAAAGCGATTCTTTTTGTATTCTAACAACTGGCGGTAGAAAATTGCTTTTGCATAATGTCCTTTATAAGAGACCGTTGCATCTTTCTTAAAATTCTTTTTGTGACCAACTCTGACAACTTCGCCCTTTTCCGCTCGTTTGCGTGCTTCAGAGTAATCATCTGCGAATTTCATCGCATCTTCATAATACAAGCCGGTACATGGCATTTTGATGGCATAAATAATGATAAAAGCAACCAGTAATACATAACAACCAGTGAAAATGATATTTGTTACGGTAGGTCCTGCGATTAGACAATGTACGAATGCAATGTACCAACCAAGAAGCGGAACACACTGAATATATGGATGCTGAAATACATCAAATATGGCATTGAGAGAGCCATTCTGATAAATAATGAAAAAGGCAAGCAAAACAAAGGCACCTAACACGGCAAAAATGCCAATGCGGATTGCAGTGATTATTTTTTCCGGAATTAATTCATTCCCATACAAAGCAATCATGAAACAAATCTCCGCTATGGTTTCGAACACACCGGATACCAGAAAAAATACAATTGCCTTGTAGATAGGAAGATGAAATATTCCTATAGAAGCAATGGCAAGTATAAGGCTTAAAATAATAGAACTTGTAAAATTTCGGATTGCTGCATAGACAAGAACCATTTTTGGCGAAAGCGGTGTCTGGAACAGCATATGCACATCAGAAGGATTAAAAATTAAGCCTTTTTTCTTTGCGTAGCTTAGTAAATTAGCCGGCAGTGAAAACAGTGAAATCGCCGATAAAATAAATGCCAGACCTTCTGGTGAGTTTAATTCGGAGTCCTGTAACATCATGCTGAAGGAAAAAGCCATGGATATCAGGTATACAGGAACCAGAATGATAAAAAAATAAGTTCCCGGCTTCTTCAAACTCTTTTTTATTGTATTTAAAATGGATTTTTTTAGCAAATAACTTACACTATTCATATTGCTCACCACCTGTACTGTTAAAGAATAATTGCTCAATATCCGTATCCTGTGCTTCTTCAATGGTGTAATGACCGATAATATGTCCTTTATCCATGATGAAAACATCCTGCCACAATTCCTTTACCATTTCTAACATATGTGTACTGATAAGAATGGTCACACCTTGATCCCGCAGCTCCGTAATGACAGCTTTTAATTCTTTGATAGCCATTGGATCTAAACCGACCATAGGCTCATCTAAAAGAATTACTTTAGGACGGATTAACAGCGCACAGCAGATACTCACCTTCTGCATCATACCTTTGGAAAGCTCGTTGCCTAGTTTGTCACGCTTGTCACTTAATTCAAAACGTCGCATCAATTCTTCCGCATAGGCATGTGCAGCGTCCGGATTTAATCCGTATGCACGGATAATGAATTCAAAATGTTCTTCAATGGTCAAAGCCTCGTACATAGCAGGGATTTCCGGTACGTAAGCAAACATTCTTCTGGCTTCCACTTCTCTCGAAGGAATGCCAAGAATGCGTACACCTCCCTGGAAACGGAGTAAGCCGGCAATGCTTTTGATGATGGTGGATTTTCCGGCACCGTTTGGACCTAACAGAATCCCCACACGCCCCGTCGGAACAGTGAAGCTGACATGGTCAACAGCAAGGGTTTTGCCATATTTTTTGGATAACTGGTTCACTTCTAACATAACGATTTAACCTCATTTCTTATTTTAGATTAGATAATTGCGAAACGCCAATAAGATATTGAATTGTTTGTGGCAAATACCTGCTTACTACATCGCCTATATTTGACGCGCTCTCGCTCCCTTCAAACGTAGCGGACACTAAGGCTGTAAAATACACAGCCTAAGTGCCGACGTTTTCAGAGGGTCACATATAGACTATGCAGCAAACAGCTATCTGTCACAAACAATTCTGACAATTCACTACCTTGTTGGCGTTTCGCAATTACCTAATTATATTAGTACATCAACTACTGCGTTCACGGAAGTAGTTTTTATATACTAGAAAAGCAACGGTTTGCTGTAAAATGTAATGTATAAGATTTCCTAGTATATAAAAATAGGATGCGCACGAATTTGAAAGGAAGATGCACTATGTGCTAAATTCGGCGCGGCAAAGCGTGCAAGTATAATAATTAGTTGAATTCGTGAGAGCGTGCTTGTACGCTTTGTTTTTGCATGTGATGCTTGTAGGAACAACTGCTCACTTTGTCTATCATACGTGAGTGCAGTAGTTATTTAGGATGTACTACTTTTTTAAATTAAACTTTGTTATTCATCTGCAAGTTGCTACATTCCTTCGCCACCAGGACCGTCGCGTCTAGGAACTTCATCTGGAATTACATTTGTAGCATTCTGACTCTGAAGAGGCATTTTGCTCTTGTAAGGCTGTTCCTCGTTGCTGGTTGGCAGGTCAATTCCTGGAATATTACCGTCATCGTATTCATTTTTTTCTTTCATACAAACCTCCTTCTGCCACAATGTATGCTTTGTGGCATGTCAACATAGAAAATCTTTCAATTACAAAGTACTAGTCTGTACAAAAAAATTAATTTCTATTCCAATAAGAGCATGTCTTTATATGTAGATCGCATCTTAAGAAAAATATTTTTCTTTAATCGGCGCAACTGGCATGTCTTTTCCTGTCCAGATTCGGAATGCTTCCGCACCTTGATATAAAAGCATATATAAGCCATTAAAGGTTGGACAACCATGTGCTTTTGCTAAAGACAATAATTTTGTTTCTCTTGGATTGTAAATAATATCTGATACAATCAGTCCTGAATGGAAAACGCTTGCATCGTTGATGGGACAAGTATCGGTATTTGGAGCCATGCCAAGAGAAGTGCCATTTACAAGAATTGCGCTTTCTGAGATGCTGTCGTTCAGTGATGTTGCATCAGCGATTTCGTGAACGGATACCTGGCAGGCGGTTTCCTTGTTTAAAGTATCTGCCAGAGCTACTGCACGATTAAAATTTTCGCCAGGACGATTGTATATATCTATAGAAGAAACACCATCTATAGCAGCCTGAGTACAGATAGAGACTGCAGCACCACCGGCACCTAATAGAGTCATTTTTTTGCCAATGATGGAAAAACCAGCATCTGTTACAGAGCGCATGTAACCCACGCCATCTGTATTGTAACCAATTAATTTACCATTGTCGTTTAGGACAGTATTGACTGCACCGATCATTCTGGCAGCTGGTGATAAATCATCACATAGCTCGCACATCAGGTTTTTGTCAGGCATGGTGCAATTAAAACCTTTGATGCCAATGGTCTTTAAACCTTCTACAGCAGTTTTTAAAGTGTCGGTGCCAACATCAAAGCAGAGGTATACATAATCTAATCCTAAGAGACGAAACGCTTCGTTATGCATGAGCGGTGAAATGCTGTGTGATACAGGGGAACCTAACAGCCCTGTAAGACCAGTATGTCCGGTAATCGTTTTATTTTCCATGGATGGAATCCTCCTTTATATAATTTGCTAAGAATTATCATAGCACAAACTGTAATAAAATGTCTATGGGTTTCAAATTTTGCTTGTATATCCTTAGTGAATTCGATATACTATACTAAGAACTGACGTAATTATGGAGTGCTGAATAGTCACAAAATGACAGTGAATAGCAGAAAACAGGACGGAGGAGAAGGAAGCGTGAAAACAGTAACTGTGAAAGGAATTGAAATTGGAGATGGACAGCCCAAAGTTTGTGTACCGATTATTGCCGCAACAAAACAGGACATTTTAGAGATGGGGAAACGTTTGAATAATAGCAATGCGGATATTATAGAGTGGAGAGCGGATTGTTACTCTGAAGTGCGGAATCTGCAAAAAACAATAGAAGTGTTAAAGGATCTTCGTGAAGTGTTGCCTGAAAAGCCACTTATATTTACATTTCGTACGATTGTGGAAGGTGGAAAAGCACATTTATCTAATACGGAGTATTACGCTTTGAATTGTGAGGCTGCAAATTATGCAGATGTTGTGGATGTAGAAATTATAAGAGACGAAGCTTCTGCATCGATGCTAATTGCAGAAATAAAGGATAAGGGAGCTTTTGTTCTTGGTTCTAATCATGATTTTTCGGAAACACCGGAAGTAAAGGAAATTGTGTTCCGTTTGTGTGAAATGCAGGATTTAGGCGCTGATATTGTAAAGCTTGCGGCTATGCCTAATACTCCGGCAGATGTGATTACCATGCTGACAGCAACCGAAGAAATGCAGAGTCAATATGCAATGGTACCGTTTGTGACAATGTCTATGGGAGCATTGGGAAAGATTACACGTGTTGCGGGAGAAACCTTTGGATCTGCAATTACATTTGCTGCATTAGATGGACAGGCATCCGCACCGGGGCAAATGTCATTGGAAGATGTGAAAGCATCCTTGGCAATGTTACATAACTAACATATGAAAAATAATAAAGAGAGGTTTGGGAAATGTTTCAATTTAATATAATGCTGATAGGTTTCATGGGAGTGGGAAAGTCCAGCATTTCAAGTTGTCTCAAGAAAAAGACAGGCATGAAAGAAATTGATATGGATGCAGTAATCAGCAAAGAAACGGAAATGCCTATTACAGAAATATTTGACAAGTTTGGAGAGGAACATTTTCGTGAATTAGAGACAGCCTTGCTGGAGCGATTGCAAGGCGAAACTGGTTGCATTATATCTTGTGGTGGTGGTACGGTTCTTCGAAGTCATAATGTAGAAGTTATGAAAGGACAGGGAACGATAGTATTACTTACTGCTGAACCGGAAACTATATACGAACGTGTGAAAAATAACACTTCCAGACCTGTGTTGAATGGTCATATGAATGTGGAATATATCAAAGAGTTAATGGCAAAACGGCAGGATGCCTATGATGCTGCGGCAGATATCAGAATTTCTACAGATGGAAAAAGTATTGAGCAAATTGCAAATGAAATAATTTCGGCATTAGAATAATAAAAAGTAGCAAGGTATTTTGATATATCTTGCTATTTTTTTATTCTTGTGGTAAAATATATACGTAGCATTCGCTACATTCTATTATCGTTTTATTCAGATTTACCCTTTGAAGACAGGAGAATATATGGATTTTAAAGAGTTTACAGAGGTTATTTGGAAATTAGTACAGAACCACTTAGAACATTGTGATGTGCGATTGGAGGAGGTTATTAAGAACAATGGTGTAAAATTACATGGTATCTGTATACGTGAACAGAATTGTAATATTGCACCAACAATTTATCTTGAGGAACATTATGATTCGTATCAGAAAGGTATGACGATTGATGAAATTGTATGGCATATCTGTCAACAATACCAGACATGCAGAAAGGGAAGTTTTCAATCAGTTGGAAAATTATTGGATTTTCAGTATATGAAGCCAATGATTGCGTATAAGCTGGTGAACTATGAAAAAAATGCAGAGAGGTTGATGGACATGCCCTATATACCATTTGAAGATTTAGCGATTGTATTTTACTGTATGTTGGACTGTCGTTTAGGAAGAAGTATTACGGTACCCATTACAAATCGGCATATGGAAGCGTGGAACATAAATACAAATGAACTGTATCAGATTGCACATAAGAATACGCCGACTATTCTCCCATCTGCATTGTATGATATGGATCATGTTTTGATGGAAATTGTAGCAGAAGAGGGGGACTGGGATTTGTCGGAGATGGCTCATAAGAATCTGACGCAGAGGGGAGATAGCATGTATGTACTAACCAATATAAATAAGAATCTGGGTGCGTGCTGTATTTTATACGAGAAGTTGTTGAGTGATTTTGCCAGAGCATTAGGGAATAGCTTCTTCTTATTGCCAAGCAGCATTCACGAAATGATATTGTTGCCGGACACTGGAGAGATGCGGGTGGAGGAATTACTATTAATGGTAAAAGAGGTGAACGCCACACAAGTGGAACCGGAAGAAATACTCTCTGACCACGTGTATTATTATTCAAAGGAAACAGAAACATTGATTCGTTATTAAGGATGGCATCAAAGATTGCTGCCTGATAGTTGGTGTCATATTGTAATTTCTTTTGCAATCATATGTACATTATGCGCGTAAAAGCTGGCTTTTGCGTGGGTAGCGTACATATGATTTTGCATGTACAGAAATGTTACAAAGAATTAATAAAAAATGTACTGGATTTTTGCATTTGTTTGTGTTAATATACTTAAGTACGTTTTAGGAACATATGTTAGCATCTGTAGCTCAGTGGATAGAGCAGTGGTTTCCGGTACCACGTGTCGGGGGTTCGATTCCCTCCAGATGCAATTTTTTTCGCTTTTTTGTGTTAATATTTTACAGTTATAGATTATTAATTTCGTTTATTTGATTTATGTTAGGAGAATGTACAATGGATATAAATAAGATTATAGATTTACTTAAGAAGAATTGGAAGTACTTAACAGGGGCTGTTGTTTTTGTTATCATTATTGTTGTTTTAATTCAGATTTCAAGTGGTTCCGGCAATAGTAGTAAGGATGGAGAAAGCAAGAGTACTACGTCAGGTGTGGTAAGTACAACTACGGCGAATGACACAACAACAGGCAATGCATTGAATCTGAGTGAACAATTAAATGAAAAACCAATTCAGACTATTGAAGATGGTACAGACGTTTATAAAGGAATAGAAACGTTGGTAAATCAATATTTTACTGCAATGGCAAATGATGATGTGGATGTGTTAAAGAGTATTTTAAATCAGGTCACAGAAGAGGATGAGCAGGAAGTATTAAGTGTGAGCCAGCGTACAGAGAGTTACGAAAATGTAAAGCTTAGATTGGTAAAATCCGGTATAGAATCAAATTCATATGTGGCTTTTGTAAGTTATGAAGGTAAATATGTTGGGGTTGATACATTAGCACCGGGATTAATATCCTTCTATATCTGTTCAAAGCCAGATGGAAGCTTATATATTTACAATAATTTGGATGATGATACAAAGCTTTATGTATATACTATGCGTGAAGAAGATGAGGAAGTAGGTGCATTGCGCAAAGAGATTCAAAATGCATATGCACAGGCGTTGGATTCAGATGCTACCTTGCGTGAATTTGTAGAAGCACTTCAGAATGGTTCGCAGACAGCGCAGGCTACAGATGCGCCTGCTGAGACACAGACACCAGAGCCAACACAGCAGCCGGAAGTTACACAAACACCAGAACCAACACAGACGCCAGAACCAACACAGGTACCAGAAGCAACTCAGGCACCATCAAATGATAGTACAGGTGGTACGGTTACTGCTCGTGACAATGTAAATGTTCGAAACAATCCAAGCCAGACAGCGGATACAATTGGAACTTTACAAAAAGGGGAAACAGCTACAAAACTGGGAACCGAGGGAGAATGGACAAAGATTAATTACAAAGGAACGGAAGGGTATGTAAAGACAGAATTTGTGCAAGCTGGTAGCGGCAGTGGAAGTTCTGCAACGACCTCTACATCAGACACCTTTAAAATTGTGGCAAAAGAAACTGTTAATATTAGAAGTGCTCTCAGCGAGAGCTCTGACAGAATCGGTGTTGCTTATATGGGAGACACCTTTGATTGTGTGATGGAATATGAAGGCGGATGGAGCAAGATTATTTACAATGGCACAGAAGGATATGTGAAAACAGAATTTTTTGAAAAACAGTAAGAAAAAAACCTTAGGCTCATTAGAGCTTAAGGTTTTTTTCTTACTATAGAACAAAGCGTGCAGGCATGCTCTCGCGAATTCAGCTAGTTATTATGCTTGCACGCGTTGCCGCGCCCAATTTTCTATGCACTCTCAGAAAAATTCCCTGTGTGAATATACCAGTTATTTAATTTCCTGGTATATAAAAATATGATGTTTATGATAATGCATAGAGTTTAGAAGAAATTTTTGTTTTGTGGTAAATCTCTGCATAAGTCGAAGGGGATAAATCTTCAATGTAATTTGGAACAAATGTTTTTTTGATTCCTTGTGCAGTCGCGACGTCAATTGCTTTATTATAAGCAATGGCGGCTTCTTCTTCTGTTGGATATATGCCAACGACATAATCGCCATGAATATGAATACGCGTCTTGTATACGGTTTTGCTGCCTTGCATTGTCTGCATGACACCGGCATATTTGTTTATAATATGAATGTTCTCATATCGATAATCAAAAGAGTTACCATTGATAAATTCATAATCACGCCCTTCTACGGCATATGGTTTGATGCCATAACGGCTTTGAATCGTTACTTGCATACCAAAGTCTGACACAAAATAATGCCCCTGGCGTCGCATGATTTTATGGCTGGAATAATAAAATAAGTCGTCAATGTCAAAGATCAAATATTCCGTAGGAGATAAATAATATTGAAAAAATTTTTTTTGCAGGTAAATCGGTGTTTTTATATACATGCCATTGTCACGAAAATTCACAAGGCAGACAGCTTTCTCAAATGAGAGTGTGTGCAGTCTTGTAGCTAGTATATCAATAGAATAGTCGATATTATTTAAAATAGAAGCCGCTTCTAAATAAGTGAGATGGGCTTCTTTTTCAGTGGCATAACTGCCAAGACTAATGTGTTTATTCTTATAATTAATGGATGCACGATAATAAATGGTACCATCCTTTTTTTGTGCACAATATACTCCAGGAAGCATTGTAATCTCCATTCCGCCGCTTGTGCGGCATAATATCATTAATATGTAATATCATAACATTTTTATTATATAGTTGCAAACTTTTGAATAATTATTAAGAGTATGATACATAAATATTTAAAAAATGTTAAAAATAGTTTACGAAAATAAAAATGTCAAATATATGGGGCAATATTATTTATGCATAAAAATGAGAATATGTTGCCATTATATTTTATGAGAAATGCACCAATGCAAAAAATGCGATGAAAAACTATTAGCAGTTATGACAAAGATAAATGAGACTTATTGACATGAAAGATGTGATTTTTTATAATGCAACGTGTCCTGTAAAAAATGAAGCAGGTCTGTAATTTTGGAAACAACTGCGCAGAATTCTTGTTTCCAACGATTGCAATATGTCGACAACAGAATGTAGAAAGCGAGGCAGAAAAATGGAGACCTTACAAACCATCTTCTGGGGTATGGCAGGCATATGTAAGCACTTGGCTAAAAGCCTGTATCGTAATGGTGCAATTGTAATGGCTGGTATGTTTGTAGTGGCTGTCGTATCATTTAACTCCAAAGATTTTAGTGCCGGAGGTAAGAATCATGTGGCACATGTAGCGTCTACACAGGAAAAACTGAGCGAAACACAGGAGTCGTCAGATGAGGAAACAGATGTTGTTGAAGGATTTCAATTTCTTTCAGGAGCATCACAACAGGATATTGAGGTTAGTCAGATAAATATAGAAGCGGCTGTAGAATGTTCAAAAAAAATAACAGTAGAGAGTCCTCAGTTTACAGTGTCAGATGCATCGTCTTCTGATAAGGAAGAGGCGGATCTTGTAGAACAGGTTCGTGAGAAACAGACAAAAGCAGCAAGTAAGGATACTGCTTCTGTTGAAACAGCTTCTGTGAAGCTTGTATCCAGTAAACAGATGCAGCAAAGAGAAATCGAATTAAATGATGCAGATTATGAAGCGCTTCTTAGAATTGTGGAAGCGGAGGCTACTGGCGAAAGTATGGAAGGCAAAATGCTTGTGGCTAATGTAGTTTTAAATCGAGTAGAGAATGATTTGTTCCCGGACAGCGTTGAGGGTGTTGTGTTTGATAAGCGCGGTGGAAGGAGTCAGTTTTCACCAGTAAGGGATGGACGATATTATTCCGTTACCATTTCAGATGAAACGGTAGAAGCAGTGGAACGGGTATTGTGTGGGGAAGACGAATCTCAAAATGCACTATTTTTTGCGGCACGAAAGTATGCAGATCCGGATAATATGGAATGGTTTGATGAGAATTTGCAGTATTTATATACTTGTGGAGGACATGAATTCTTTACATTAAAATAAGTATGATGAAGGCAGGCGAAAGGCTTGCCTTTTTTTATATACTAGGAAATTACAACAGTCCGTTGCATGACGTAATGTATGAAATTTCCTAGTATATAATGTTTGTTAAACGGTATAGGTGCCTTGGGATTCTGGATAAAAACTGCTAAAAACATGCAAAAATAAACGAAAATACTTATTTTTTCGTGAATAACAGAAAAAAATTGCAAGAAATGAAAATGAAACTTGCAAAAATATAAAAAGTATATTACAATAGCTAAGGTTGTGTGTAACACATATAGTTAGAAATTAGAGAAAATAAAGGTGGTGCAGTCATGTCATTGACATTATCAAACAAAGCTATGGGAGTAAAACCTTCTTCTACTCTTGCAATTACTGCAAAAGCAAAAGAAATGAAGGCAAATGGGGTAGATGTAGTAGGATTTGGTGCGGGAGAACCAGATTTTAATACACCGGACAATATCAATGATGCAGCAATTAAAGCGATTCATGATGGTTTTACAAAATATACACCAGCTTCTGGTATTAATGAATTAAAGGAAGCGATATGTGCTAAGTTTAAGAGATTTAATAATCTGGATTATCAGCCAAACCAGATTGTAATCAGCAATGGCGGTAAGCACTGTTTATCAAATATTTTTTGTGCATTATTAAATCCTGGAGATGAAGTTATCATTCCGGCACCATACTGGTTGACTTATCCTGAGATTGTTAAGTTAAATGATGGTGTACCTGTAATTATCCGCGGTGAAAAATCACAGGGATACAAAGTATCTGCGGAGCAGATTCAGGCAGCAATTACACCAAAGACAAAAGCACTTGTATTAAATACACCAAGTAACCCTACTGGTATGATTTATACAGCAGAGGAATTAAAAGCAATTGCAGATGTAGTTGTAAAGAATGATATTTATGTAGTAGCAGATGAAATGTATGAAAATCTGACATATTGTGGAGAAGAACATATCAGTATTGCTTCTTTTGGAAAAGAAATCTATGACAGAACGATTACATGCAGTGGTCTTGCAAAGGCATATGCAATGACGGGATGGAGAATTGGTTATACAGGTTCTTCTGTTGAAATTGCAAAGTTAATGAGTAGTGTACAGAGTCACCAGACTTCTAATCCAAACTCTATTGCTCAGAAAGCTGCGGTAGAAGCATTAAATGGTTCTCAGGATACAGTAGAAGCAATGAAGAAAGAATTTGATGAAAGACGTAAGTACATGGGTGAAAGAATCAGCAAGATGCCACATGTAACTGCATTAGAACCAAAGGGTGCATTCTATTATTTCATTGACTGTAGTGAAGTGTTAGGTATGAGCTACAAGGGAACAAAGATAGAAACAACAATTCAGATGGCAGATATTTTACTGACAGATTATGCGGTAGCATTAGTGCCTTGTGGAGATTTTGGTTTCGATGATCACGTTCGCTTATCATATGCAATTTCAATTCCACAGATTGAAAAAGGTATGGATAGAATCGAAGCATTCTTAAAAGAATTGAACTAAATAAATATATAAATTAGAAACGGATGATTTTTCATGGGAAGATAAATCATCCGTTTTTTTCGGGTTGACCTACTGTGAGCATATGGAAGCCTTCTCCATGGACTTCGTTTGATTCCATGATTATTAAGAAAGATTCTGGATCTGCTTCCTTAATAGCAGTTTGAACAAGGTACATTTCTCGGTTATTGCATGCGCATAAAACCACCTGCTTTTCATCCCCTTGATATCCTCCCTGGGCATTTAAAAGCGTAGAACCACGCTGACAGCATTCATCAATGATAGAGCAGATTTTTTGTCCATGGTCCGTAACAATCAATGTTACTTTACCGGAATTGATGCCATACATAACTTTGTCAACGACTACAGAAAAGAGGAAATTTACAATCATACCATAAATAATACCATCTATATCTTTGAACAGAATTCCACCTAACATAATAATTCCCACATCGGACAAAAACGCAATTTTTCCAAGAGAAATATAGGGCTTGAATGCCTTAACTGCCATAATAATAAAATCAGCGCCACCGGTGGAGGAATTTTGCATATATATAATCGAATATCCCAGCCCGCCAATCACGCCGGTACAGAGTGCCGCTAATAACCTGCTTCCTTCATAAACTGGAAACAGCGGAGCAATATAATCAATAAAAATAGATGAAATCATCATGCAACGGATAGAGCTTATAAAAAACGTTTTGCCCAAAAGCTTGTAGCATAAGATGGCTACAGGAATGTTTAATATAATAGTGGAAAGCCCAATGGGAATACTTGCAACCTGGTATAGAATAATTGAGATCCCGGAAAAGCCGGTCATGGGAAAGGCTGCCTGTACAGCAAAATTATAAATGGCTGTTGCAATAAGAATACTTCCCGCAATTTCCCACAAAAGCCTGATTGTTAATGTTTTCTTCATAGGAGTCTCCATTCTGCCGTTCTTACGGCAAAAAATAAGTATACTGCTTGATTCAATTTTCTTTTACCAGTATGGTGCAAAATTGGATTTTTTATACATTTACCGGGAGTTAGATGTAAAGGAAAATGTACAATTACTTACAGTACCCTAAGTTCTGAGGAGAGTATTGTTCTTTACAGGTGTATGTTTCTGTTGTATACTAGAGCGTGTTTGAAAATTAGTTTTTATTAAAGTCGTTTACACAAAATAAATGTAAGAATATGCTATGATGGAACAGTGGGATAAATGAAAAGTCTGCTGAAGTGGTAGAATGAGAGGAAAAAATGGAAGAAGTAAAAAGAATTAAACGTACATTAGAAAAAAAAGGACATGTGATAGATTTGTATACCGATACGATGCAGTTGCCAAATGGCAAGACGGCAGACTGGGATTTGGTGTCGCATAAGGGAGCAGCAGCGGTAGTTGCCGTAACAAAGGACGGGAAGCTTCTGATGGTGAGACAATATCGCAATGCGCTGGAGCGTTATACATTAGAGATTCCGGCAGGTGGGAAAGATTCGGTAGAGGAACCGGCGATTGCATGTGCATTTCGTGAATTGGAGGAGGAGACTGGCTATCGCACAGAGCATTTGGAGCATCTGCTTACCGTGAATACCACGGTTGCATTTTGTGATGAAAAAATCGAGATTTATGTAGCAAGAGATTTGATCCCTTCTAAACAGCATTTAGATGAGGACGAATATCTGAATGTAGAAGAATATGAGTTAGATGAATTGGTGCAGATGATTTATGACAAGAAGATTACAGATTCTAAGACCATGAGTGCGATTTTGGCGTATAAGTTGAAGTATGGATGCTAGTGTCAAAAGCTTCAACGTAGCCTGCTACGCCTCTATTTTTTGATGTGCAATCTCAGAAAAATTTCCTGTGTGAATATACCCGTTATGTAATTTACGATGTACTAGTTAGTCATATATCTCTATACCCCGCATAAAATAGATAGTGCTTCGGCGGAATCAGAGTATCACCGGTAACCGCCGTAATACGAAACGGGATGCTATCGCAATCCTGTAATAGAATGCGGAGGTATGGTATGAAACATGGGAAAAAGATAGTGTTGCTATGTTTTTCGTTAGGATTGGCAGTGGGAACGATATTGTGTAATTTTTGTTTTTCAGATTATTGCAGCCAATCAGGCATTGTCAGTGATTATTTTTTGAGTATGGTTTCGGACAATCCTCCGGACGGAACAGATTTGTTTTTTTACATTATGGGAACACGATATAAAGAGGTGCTGTTAGTAGGACTTTTGGCAGTGACAGTATTTGGTGGACCGGCTGTCTGTGTCGTGACAGTGAAATGGGGCATGAATCTTTCTTTTATTCTTTCTGTTGCTGTGATGCGGTTTGGGATGAAAGGATTGCTTTTGGCAGCGGCATTTTTATTACCCCATTACATATTGTATGTGCCAGCATACATTCGCTTGTATTTAGAGACAGTAAATTGTTCTTCTGCCTTATTCTATCACAAGGAGGCTGGGCGGACGAAGGAAGTCTGTTTACGTTATTATATGAATTTTCTGCTATGTGTGGTATTGATTTTTTGCGGCATCTGGCTGGAAGCTTATGTGAATCCGGTGTTTTTACGTAAGTTGTTGGTGTGGTTTTAATATGAATATAGAACGGAGAATACAATGGAAAAGAATATAGATGAATTTATGGACTACATACAGAACGTGAAAAAAACAGCAAAAAATACAATGATTTCCTATCATCATGATTTGATAAAATTGATGGTGTATTTAGAGGAGGCAGGAATTCATTCCGCGGAGCAGGTAACAGCTACTTCCTTGAATTCTTATATGCTGTATTTAGAAAGTGCACAGTTAGCACCGACTACTGTGTCAAGAAATATTGCGGCAATTAAGTCGTTTTTTCATTATCTGCTTTATTCGGGTAAGATAAAAGGGAACCCGGCAGAACACTTAAAGGCTCCGAAGATACAAAAGAAACAGCCGGAAATATTGACAGATGAAGAAGTGAAGTTGTTGCTTCTACAGCCGGTTGGTGAATCACCAAAAGAAATTCGTGACAAGGCAATGTTGGAGCTGCTTTGTGCCACTAGAATTCGGGTGACGGAACTGATTTGTTTAAAAGTCCAGGACGTGAATATGGTATATGAATATATTGTTTGCCATGATGAGGAGAAGGAAAGAGTAGTACCATTTAACAGCAGTGCGAAGGTAGCATTGGAGAATTATTTAGATAATGCCAGAGACAGATTGGCATTGCCGGGTTCTGACTGTTTGTTTCCGAATCGTACAGGAGGAGAGATGAGCCGTCAGGGATTTTGGAAAATTGTGAAGCACTATGCATCAAAGGCTGGGATTGAGAAGACAATTACGCCTCATGTGTTGCGGCATTCATTGGCGATTAATTTAACAGGTAAAAGCAGGAATTTATAAAAGAAAATTATAAGGAAATGTATCTTAAATGGACTGAAAAAAGTGATACTGGGTTTTATGGAGAATAATGAATGAAAAAGCCAGAGAATTCAACAAAAATTCTCTGGCTTTTACCATGTCTGTAATTAGCACATCTCCGCAATTGTATAAAGTAAATTCTTGGAATCTTCCCAACCAAGGCAAGGATCGGTAATCGATTTACCATAGACATGGTCAGAAATCTTCTGGTTACCTTCTTCTATGTAACTTTCAATCATCATACCCTTAACAAGCTTATAGATATCATCAGAATGCTTACGGCTTTGAAGCACTTCTTTTGTGATACGAATCTGCTCTTTGAACTTCTTGTTAGAGTTAGAGTGGTTTGCATCTACAATAGTAGCAGGATTCTTGAAATCACGAGCAGCATACTTTTCATTTAATAGCTGTAAATCTTCGTAGTGGTAGTTAGGAATGTTATTGCCATGTTTGTTTGTAGCACCACGTAAGATTGTGTGAGCAAGAGGGTTACCTGTAGTTTTGATTTCCCAGTTGCGGTAGATGAATTCATGTGCAGCCTGAGCAGCAACAACAGAGTTCATCATAACATTTAAATCACCGCTAGTAGGGTTCTTCATACCGGCAGGAATATCAAAGCCACTGACAGTTAAACGGTGCTGCTGATCTTCAACAGAACGCGCACCAACGGCAACGTAAGATAAAATGTCAGAAACATATCTCCAGTTTTCAGGATATAACATTTCATCAGCAGCAGTAAGATGAGATTCCTCCATAACACGGATCTGCATTTTTCTCATAGCAATCAGACCAGCTAATAAGTCTGGAGCCTTTTCCGGATCTGGCTGATGTACAATACCCTTGTAACCTTCACCAGTTGTACGAGGCTTGTTTGTATATACACGAGGAATAATGATAACCTTATCTTTGATATCTTCCTGAACTTTCGCAAGACGGTTTACATAATCACAGACAGCATCTTCATTATCAGCAGAACAAGGGCCGATAATTGCTAAAAACTTATCAGATTCTCCTGTGAAAACCTTTTTGATTTCTTCGTCTCTTTCTTTCTTTAATGTTACTAAATGCTCCGGAACTGGAAACTGTTCACGAATTTCCTCTGGCGTAGGGAGCTTTTTAATGAATTCCATACCCATTTTTGGCACAACCTTTCTATACAATTTAACTTTTGTTTGTCATAACTATTCAGTACCCTTATAGTTACGCTTTATCAACATTTGAACTCAAAACATAACTATTATAGTATAATATTTATCAAATGTCGAATACTTTTTTTAGAAAAGATTGTAGAGATTGAAAAAATGTGGTAAGGTTAAGGAAGATTGTAGAAAGAAGGAAAAGATATGAATCAGAATGTACTTAATAAATATGAATGTATAGATTCTCATAAAATGCAGGATATCAATTCAACAGGTTATTTGTTGAAACACAAGAAAAGTGGAGCGAGAGTGTTCTGCATCAGTAATGACGATGAAAATAAAGTGTTTTCAATTGGATTTCGTACGCCACCGGCTGACAGTACCGGTGTGGCTCACATCGTAGAGCATACTGTACTGTGTGGTTCCGAGCAGTTCCCTGCAAAAGATCCATTTGTAGAGCTGGTAAAAGGTTCATTGAACACATTTTTAAATGCAATGACATACCCGGATAAGACGATTTATCCGATTGCAAGCTGTAATGATAAAGACTTTCAGAATTTGATGCATGTGTATTTAGATGCGGTATTTTATCCGAATATTTATCATAATGAAAACATATTTAAGCAGGAAGGCTGGCATTATCATTTAGAAACACCGGAAGATGAATTGACTTACAATGGTGTTGTATATAATGAAATGAAAGGTGCATTTTCCTCACCGGATGGTGTATTGGACAGAGAAGTTTTAAATTCTCTGTATCCGGATACTGCTTATGGTAATGAATCAGGTGGAGCACCGGAAGCAATTCCGAATCTCACGTATGAACAATTCCTTGCATTTCATAAGAAATATTACCATCCATCCAATAGCTATATTTATTTGTATGGTGATATGGATATGGAAGAGAAATTATTATGGATGGATGAAGCATATCTCAGCAGATTTAATGCAATTACGGTAGACTCCGAGATTGCACTCCAGAAGCCATTTGAAAAAATGAATGAAGTGTATCGCAAATATTCTATCACCAGTGAAGAACCGGAGGAGGAAAATGCATTTCTTGCCTATAATATTTCTATTGGTGACAGTCTGGATAGAGAATTGTATTTAGCATTTATGGTGTTAGAGTATGCTTTGATTTCTGCACCGGGAGCACCACTTCATAAGATTTTGTTGGAGAAAAATATTGGAAAGGATATAAGCGGCAGCTATGACAACGGAGTGTACCAGCCATATTTCTCATTTGTTGCCAAGAAGTCTGATGTTTCAAGGAAAGATGAATTTGTGAATGTCATTCGTGAATCATTGACAGACATTGTAAAGAATGGTCTGGATGAAAATGCATTAAAAGCAGGTATCAATTATCATGAATTCCGTTATCGTGAAGCTGATTTTGGTTCCTATCCAAAGGGTTTAATGTATGGCATTCAGGCATTTGATAGCTGGTTGTTTGACGAGACGCAGCCATTTATGCATTTAGAAGAAAATGCTACGTTTGCATTTTTAAAAGAAAAGATTGGAACCGGTTATTATGAAGAACTGATTCAGAAATATATGTTAGATAATCCTCATACATCTCTTGTTGTACTGGAACCGGAGAAAGGATTGTCTGCAAAGCTGGAGCAGGAGACTGCAGAGAAATTGGCTGCCTATAAGGCATCCCTTTCAAAGGAAGAAATTGACACACTTGTGAGAGAAACGCAGGAACTTCTGGCTTATCAGGAAACAGAAGATACACCGGAAATGTTAGCAAAGATTCCTATGTTAAAAAGAGAGGATATGAAGCGCACTGCTGCACCACTTATTAATAGAGAGACAACTATATGTGGAACCAAGGTGTTGCATCATAATATGTTTACCAATGGAATTGGTTATTTATTAGTGTCATTCCATGCAAATACGATTCCGCAAGAGAGCCTTCCATATTTAGGATTGTTAAAATATGTATTAGGTTATATTGATACCGAACATTACGATTATGGTAGCTTGTTTAACGAGATTAATCGCAATTCCGGCGGCATTTCTTCTACCTATTCCCTCTATTCTAATGTGAAGGAGCCAAAGAACTATCAGCTTCAGTATGAATTCAAAGCAAAGGTACTGTACGAACAGTTAGGATTTGCCTTTGATATGATAGAGGAAATGCTGTTCCATTCTAAATTAGAAGATGAAAAGCGTCTGAAGGAAATTGTATCTCAGTTGAAATCCAGAATGCAGGGAGGCCTTACTTCTTCCGGACATGCCACAGCAGTGGGAAGAGCAACCTCGTATTTCTCAGAGACTGCCTATATATCAGAGCAACTGAACGGAGTTGATTTTTATCATTTTATTGAGCAGTTAGAAGCAGATTTCGACAATAAGAAGGAAGAGCTGATGCAAGGATTGCGAGAAGTCATTCGTTTGATTTTTACGAGAGAGAATTTCCTTATTTCTTATACAGCAGATGAGGAAGGCTTTGGATATTTGGACAAAGAATTGGGAAGATTTAAAGAGATGATTCCGAACGAAAAATATGAAGCGAAGACATATCATTTCTCATTAGAAAAATCAAATGAAGGATTTAAAACATCTTCAAAAGTGCAGTATGTAGGACGTGCCGGCAATTTCCGTAAGGAAGGATTTGCGTATCATGGGGCAATGCGCATATTAAAGGTTGTGCTGAATTATGATTACCTTTGGACGAAAATTCGTGTTAAGGGTGGCGCATATGGATGCATGAGTGGTTTTAATCGTGTGGGTGATATGTATTTTGTATCGTACCGCGATCCACATCTTGCCGAGACAAATGATATTATTAAAGGAACTGCAGATTATGTGGCGTCTTTCAAGGCAGATGAAAGAGAAATGACAAAATACATTATTGGAACCATAAGTGACGTAGATATGCCGTTGAATCCGGCAGCGAAAGGTTCTCGTTCCTTTACCGCATATATGAATGAACTGACAGAGGAAAGTATACAGAAAGAAAGGGATGAAATTTTAAATGCCACAGCAGAAGATATTCGCAAGATTGCAGAACCAATTCGCGCAGTGCTGTCCCAGGATTGCATTTGCGTAGTGGGAAGTGAAGAAATGGTAGAGCAGAATAGGGATTTATTTAAAGAGATAAAAAATTTATCGTAAATACAATTTTATCAATGGAATGGAGAACATATGACAGAAAATAAAAAATCAGGTTTTGTAACATTAATCGGAAGACCAAATGTAGGAAAATCTACCTTGATGAATCATTT
Organism: Lachnospiraceae bacterium; assembly: GCA_045125095.1. GTDB lineage: Bacteria > Bacillota > Clostridia > Lachnospirales > Lachnospiraceae > JBGVMW01. Next base: position 59,383 of record JBGVMW010000096.1, on the reverse strand, counting down.
GATTGGTCAGAAGATTGCCATAACCTCAAGAAAACCACAGACAACAAGAAATCGTATTCAGACAGTATATACAGATGAAAGAGGACAGATTGTATTCGTAGATACACCGGGTATTCATAAGGCAAAAAATAAGCTAGGTGAGTATATGGTAAAAGTTGCTCAGAATACATTAAATGAAGTGGATGTTGTGTTATGGTTAGTAGAGCCTACTACCTTTATCGGAGCAGGGGAACGCCATATAGCTGAACAATTGAAAACGGTGAAAACACCAGTTATCTTAGTAATCAACAAGATAGATACAGTAAAGAAAGCAGAGATTCCGGCTTTTATTGAAGCGTATAAGGATATTGTTGATTTTGCAGAAATTGTCCCATTGTCAGCGCTTCGCAATGTAAATACAGATGTTCTGACAGAACAGATATTTAAGTATCTGCCATATGGACCAATGTTTTATGATGAAGATACGGTAACGGATCAGCCGCAGAGACAGATTGCAGCGGAAATGATTCGTGAAAAAGCATTGCGAAGTTTATCAGAAGAAATTCCTCATGGTATAGCAGTGGCAATTGATCAGATGAAATTCCGCCCGGATGGTAGCCTGGTGGACATTGATGCCACTATTATCTGTGAGCGTGATTCTCATAAGGGAATTATTATAGGCAAAGGCGGTGCCATGCTGAAAAAGATAGGCTCGGAGGCGAGACGCGATATCGAAAATATGTTAGAGTGTAAAGTAAACTTAAAACTCTGGGTGAAGGTCAAGAAAGATTGGCGTGACAGTGATTTCTTAATGAAAAATTTTGGCTATGATAAGAAAGAAATATAGGAGATAGATAGTGGAATAAATGTCAAGGCTTTCCATTAAAGTTTCACAAGTATATTACCTGCATTTTCGGAAATCCTAATAACATAAGAAACCGAATGAAAAACGTGTGAGAGACGGGGGATGGAATATGCAGAATATGTGGAATCAGTTTTATCAGACTGGAATGGTCGCAGATTATTTATCCTACTGTAAAGAGCGGGAAGAATACGCAGGCAAACAGGAAGCAGAGAAACAGGCAGGTGTGAAGAATAATGTTACAGGATCTAACTGTGACCGGAATGATACTATCCGTACAACCTATCGGTGAATATGACAGAAGAGTTGTATTACTGACGAAAGAAAAAGGAAAAATCAGTGCGTTTGCCAAAGGAGCAAGACGTCAGGGCAGCAGTTTATTGGCTGCCACGGCGCCTTTTTGCTTTGGAACATTTACCGTATATGAAGGCAGAAGTAGTTATACCATACGTCATGCAGATATTCAGAATTATTTTGAAGCCCTTCGCATGGATTTGGAGGGCGCATGGTACGGCATGTATTTTTTGGAAATTGCAGATTTTTATGGAAGGGAAAACAATGATGAATCACAGATGTTGAATCTGTTGTTTGTAACATTGAAAGCAGTAGAAAAGAGCCAGATTGACAGAATGCTAATCAGAAATGTGTTTGAATTGAAGGCGATGGTGCTAAATGGGGAGTATCCGGATTTTTTTCAATGTGTGAACTGTGGCAGTGAAGAAGGGATTTGCGCATTTTTTATTACACAGGACGGTGTGGCGTGCCAGGCGTGCGCAAAAACAGAGAATCAAGGTGTTCTGCTGGATGAATCTTCATTGTATACGTTGCAATATATTGTATATTCGGATTTGCGCAAATTGTATTCGTTTACGGTGTCACCTGTTGTTTTGGAAAAGGTTCGTCGCGTGGTAACGCTTTGTCGGGGAAAATACATAGGAAAAACATTTCAAGCAGAAAAACTGTTAGAAGAAGTGCAACAGTAATCGTAATCACACAACACTTTGATAGCTGGGAAAATGGTAATGGTTTTACAATATAATGAATTATTGTAAAAACTGGTATATAAAAAATAGTTGAAAAACAGGCTGCTTCTATGTATAATTAGATATTAGTTTAGAAGTAGATAATGGAGTGAAAAATTATGAAAAAATTAAAAGTAACAGCATGCATTTTAGCATCTGCTTTGCTGTGTGCAGGGTGTGGTGGTTCTGCAACAACAGCAGTTGACGGTGATGCTATCATTATTAAAAAGGATGGTAAAGTAGCAAGCCAAATGGTAGATGTATTGGATCAGGATTATTATAATTCGGATGAGTTAAAAGAAAAAGTGGAAGAAGAAGTGCAGGCATTTAATGCTGTGAACGGAGAAGGTAGTGTTGAATTAACGGAGTATGTCTATGAAAAATCCGACAGCAGTGTAAAGATTGTGATGACATTTGGGTCTATGCAAGATTATGTTTCTTACAACAGTGAGAATGACTATGAATTTAAAGAAGATGATTATTATTCCGGTTCTGTAGACATCACAAAGGTTGCGGTTGATTCCTTAAAAGTTGTCAAAAAAGGAGAGTTTGTAGAAGGCTCTTATGTGAAAGCGGACAATCATACGTTGGTTCTGGTAAGTGGTGAGAACACAGTAGTCGTTCCGGGAAGCATTATTGCAGTAAGTGAGAATGTAGAAGTGATAGATAAAAGTCAGGTAAAGATTACAAGCTCGGATGAACCGGCATGTATTATATATGAATAATAAATTATTGGAGGATAATATCAATGGAAAAGACAATGGATAAGATAGTTGCATTGGCAAAGAATAGAGGATTTGTATATCCTGGTTCTGAAATTTACGGTGGTCTTGCGAATACATGGGATTATGGTAATCTTGGTGTTGAATTGAAGAACAACGTAAAAAAGGCATGGTGGAAGAAATTTATTCAGGAGAATCCTTACAATGTAGGTGTTGACTGTGCTATCCTTATGAACCCTCAGACATGGGTGGCTTCCGGACATTTAGGCGGATTTTCAGATCCTTTAATGGATTGTAAGGAATGTCATGAACGTTTCCGTGCAGATAAGATGATAGAAGATTTCTGCGACGCTAATGGCATAGAATTAACTGGTTCTGTAGATGCCTGGTCTCAAGAAGAAATGAAGAATTTTGTAGAAGAAAAAAATATTCCATGTCCAAGTTGTGGTAAGCATAATTTTACAGATATCCGCCAGTTTAACTTAATGTTCAAAACATTCCAGGGTGTAACTGAGGATGCTAAAAATACTGTATATTTAAGACCGGAGACAGCACAGGGTATCTTTGTAAACTTCAAGAATGTACAGAGAACATCCAGAAAGAAACTGCCATTTGGTATTGGTCAGATTGGTAAATCCTTCCGTAACGAAATTACACCAGGTAACTTTACGTTCCGTACAAGAGAATTCGAGCAGATGGAATTAGAATTCTTCTGTAAGCCGGATACAGACTTAGAGTGGTTCCAGTACTGGAAATCATACTGCTTAAACTGGTTAAAGGAATTAGGAATCAAAGATGATGAAATCCGTGCAAGAGATCATCAGCCGGAAGAACTTTGCTTCTACAGTAAAGCAACCACTGATATTGAATATAAGTTCCCATTTGGCTGGGGAGAATTATGGGGTGTGGCAGACCGTACGGATTATGACTTAACACAGCACCAGAACACATCCGGTGAAGATTTAACATATTTTGATGATGAGACAAAAGAAAAATACATACCATATGTTATCGAACCATCCTTAGGCGCTGACCGTATGGTTCTTGCATTCCTTTGTGCAGCTTATGACGAGGAAGAAATTGCAGAGGGAGATGTGCGTACGGTAATGCATTTTCATCCTGCACTTGCACCAATCAAGATTGGCGTGCTTCCGTTATCTAAGAAGCTATCTGAAAATGCAGAAAAAGTGTTCTTAGAGCTTTCTAAAACATACAACTGTGAATTTGATGATAGAGGAAATATCGGTAAGCGTTACAGAAGACAGGATGAGATTGGTACACCATTCTGTGTAACATATGATTTTGATTCTGAGGAAGATGGCTGCGTAACCGTACGTGACCGTGACACCATGGAGCAGGAACGAGTTAAGATAACTGAGTTAGAAGCGTATTTTGCTGAGAAATTTGCATATTAATAATTAGCTTATGAAAAAGGGACAAATCAGAGATGGTTGTCTCTTTTTCTGTCCATGAAGATTTTGTTTGGGATAAAGAATTTTACAATTATAATATCTGATGCATAGAAGGTGCTGCATAAAATAGTGATGTTTATCCAGCACCTTCTATGATTCTGAAAAAGACGTAAAACACTTGCAAATAATACTATATTGTTATATAATGGTTGGTAATACATATGCGAGGTGAAAGGGATGCTAAAGATAGCAATTTGTGATGATGAAAAATTTTTTAAGACAAAAATGAAAAAAAACGTAGAGAAGTATCTTGGAAAAGAAAAAATCGTCTGTGAGGTAGATTGCTTTGATTCGGGTGTTCAATTATTGGAGAAAGGAGAAAGTATTGCTGAGTATGATATGATTTTTTTGGATATCAATATGCAGGAAATAGATGGTATTGAGACAGCAAAGTGTATCAGAAACTACTATCCAGAAGTATTTCTTATATTTGTTACAGCCTATGTCCAATATTCGCCGGAAGGGTATAAAGTAAATGCTATACGGTATCTGTTGAAGGATAATGAAAGCTTTGATGATGCGTTTAAGGAATGTATGGATGCCATTTTAAAAAAGTTAGATTTAAAAAAAGAAAAATATATGTTTGACTTTCTGGATGGGAAGAAAGAAGTATTGCTTGATGAAATTGTGTACATAGAAAGTAATCTTCATAAACTTACATTTCAAGTAGATACAGGCAAAACGATAGCCAGTTACTATATGTATGACAGGTTAGACAATATATCTGAACAAATACAATCTCGAAGATTTTGTAGAATACATAAAAGCTATTTAGTTAATTTGAAATATGTGGATGATATAATACGTTATCAGGTAATATTGAAGGATGGACACCGGTTAAATGTGGCAAAACCCAGATATATGACAGTTAAAAATGCATATATATCTTTTCAGGGAGAAATGTGATGTTAAATGTGATATACAGTTTTTTTATTGTAATGTGGGAACTTATATGCTGCAAAATATATATGGAATCATTTATAGAGAGCAAAAGTAAGGTGAAAAATGTACTCCGTTGGGGAGGGTTACTTCTGGTAGGAATAGTTATCTGCTTTGAAGTGCTGGTGTTGAATGAACATTTTGTATATAAGGAAATTGCAGTTATCGTTACCAATACAATGCTATGGACATTATATTTAAGAGCAGACATAAGGCGTGTTTTTGTATTGTTTATTCTTTATTTGGGAATGGGTCTGGTGCTGGATTATATAACATTAGTGAGCCTGTGTAATGTATTTCCGGTTATAAATATAATATTAGAAACGAATTATTATGTAAGTATGTTAATAACCCTTATATGCAAATTGTTATTATTTTGTTTTGTATTGCTGATTCGTAAAAGATTTGCTACACAGGAAATGGATTTGTTTACTTATCAGGAATGGTTGAGTTTCTCTGTATTTCCAATATTTACAGTGTTTGTAATGATTGCTTTGGTTGTAAACTGGGACATTGTGGAGAGTAGAAAACAGGCGTATATAATGTTAGGTATATCGGGTGGGTTACTGGTGATGAATCTTATCCTATTCTACTTTATAAATGCAATTTTACAACGTGAAATACAGATAAGAGAATATAGTACATTTAAAGAAAAGATGAAAAGTGAAACCAATATATATCGTGTAATTTCTGCAAATTATGATAAACAGCGGAGAAGGGGGCATGAATTTCGAAATCAGATCTCGTGTATTATTGAGTTGGTAAATCATAATAAATACGAGGAATTGAATGCGTATTTAAAAGAAATAGATGAGGAAATCAGAGAGAGTACAGATATGATAGATACCAATCATTCCATTGTAAATGCTATTTTAAATTCCAAAATGCGGGAGGGAAAGAAAAAAGGAATTGTATTTATAGTGAAAATTAATGAATTAAAAGACATCTGTATCAGTGATGTGGATGTGGTAACCATTTTGTCTAATTTATTAAATAACGCAATGGAGGCATGTGAGCAGAGCAAAGATAAGTTGATAAAGGTAAAGTTTGTAAAAGAATCAGAAAAAATTATCATATCAGTTGAGAACGCAATGAAAAAAGAACCTGTAGTTATTGATGGTAACTATATCACAAGTAAAATTAAGGATAAAGACATGCATGGGATTGGAATTGAAAACATACTTCGTACGGTGGAGAAGTATAATGGCTCTTATGCTATAGGGACAGTAGATGGTAAATTTCGATTTACAATCGTAATACCTGATGAATAGAAGATGCCGCATAAAACAAAAGTGTTTTGTGCGGCATCTTTTTTTCTTTTTCTGCAAAAAATGTCATGATTCTGCAATGTGTATTGTAAAAATTGGGCAAAAAAAGGATAATGTGTCTGAGGGGGTACCAGTAAAAGAATTACACGAATCACGGTTGTGATAGAAGCAGCAATCGTTTTTGTAGTGGATTTACTTGGTGGCAATAAAAGTTATGTTGTATTTATGTCGTTTGGAATAATACTTTCTGCATTGTTACTATTTATTGGGAAATGTTTGATGGAGGTGAGAGTATGAAAACCGATTTGCGAAAAAAATTGAAACAAAGGCTGTAAATGTAGTTGGGCGAATTATGAAGCGTTATGTAGATTACGAGATGAATAATGAGATACCTGGTTGCATGATGATTCTGCATCAACCCAAAAGACCTAAGCGTGTAAATGCTAATGGTAAAAATTAAGGAATGATAGTATTATTAAAACAAGATTTTAAAATTAAGAAAGAAGGAATTTATTATGAAAATGAACAAAATTTTAAGCAAATTATTGGTATGTGCATCTGTTGTTTGCATATTCGGCTCAACACTTTCTGTAAGTGCTGCTACAACTAATAAAACCTATGTTGATCAAGATTTAACAACATTTGGTGCTTCTTATGCTGGAACTTATTGCACAGTATCAACCACACCATTTGCTTCAACAGTAACTAAAAGTAATTCATATAAAAAAGGAGTAACTTATCATGACTATACCGCTGACGGGGATGGAAATTATGTTCTAAGAGCTAGTAATAATTCAACAGGAACATATACTGCTGTTAGTACATCTGTCTCTAAAAACACTAAAATCATGAAAAGAAGATCACAAGGATGGATTTACAATTCTGACGGTTCTCAGATTACTCAATGTATTGTATTGACAGTATACAAATAAAGGAAGTCATATATTATGCGTTTATTATGTAGAAACTTAAAACTTCTGTTCAAAAACCACAAAGGCTTACTGTCACTGCTTCTTTGTTGCCAGATAGTATCAGTTGTTACTGTATTACTGATCTATGGTCTTATATTAAAGACCATAGACACCAACAAGGAAGCTGATTATGCCACAAAAATGTTTAATGTTAGTTTTTCTTCAACAGATGAAACTGTTGCATCAGCAAAAGAAAAATACCAGCAATTATTTGACGAATGGGATGGTAAATTATATTCCATTTCACTAATGGCTGCAACAGACAAAGAAAATGAAACTAATCCTGGTTATGTGTCTGCAGTATGCTACCCGGACAAATATGACGAAAAATTTTCCTTAGAGCAAAATACAAAAGGTGAACATGTAACCATTGTCAGCAAATATGAATGTGATGCCCAAATTGGTGACACTGTTTCTATGTGTGGCACATCTTATGATGTAATCGGTAAAGAAGACTATGTTATGGGAAGTTATCGTGTTCCTTATAATAGCCTTCCTGGAGAAGCCTCTCTGTTTACATTTATTGTTTCAATGAACGAAAAACCAACCATCAAAGAATGCGAAAAAATGTCCGCCAGACTACTGGAACTCTTTCCTACCTGTGATGTAGAAGAACCGGAAGTAAAAGACTTAATGCAGCGTCAGTACATCGCCATTTCCTATGGAATCTGTGCCATTGCAATTATACTTGCTGTGTTCAACACGGCACTCCTTTTCCGCTACATAATATTGAAACGTGAAAAAGAAATCCAAATCATGCGGTATGTAGGCGGCAGTTTATCACAAATTTTACGCTCCTACTATGCAGAAATTTTAGTTCTGCAGGTATTCTCCTGCTGCATTGGATATGGAATTGTGCATTTGTTTGTAATCGAGCAAATGAACTTATCCAGGTACTATACCTTTTCAACAGAACTAGGCATACTATTTCTTTTCTTAATCATTGTGCTGTTCATAAACCACATCTTTTTAAGAAAACGAAAAGACACCTGCAAAGCATAATGAGGGGGGAAAAGCTATGAAACATTTTATAAAATGGCTGCGTCTGGGGTATTCCTCAGTGGAACAGAATATAACTGTCTACTGGGTTGTGGTGCTGCAGATAGCATGTGTATTACTTGGCATCAATGTCTTAATCGCCGGAATGAATGGCAGAACCCGCTACTATCAGACCTATGAACCACTGCTTGAGAAGCAAGGCTATGTGATATACATGACTCCCGGTATGGAGGAGTTAGATTTTGATACTTATGTAGAATGGGAACAGGCAGAATATGAACCACTGCTTGAGAAATTAAATGGCAAAGCAACTGCGAAAAGGTTTTATACATTGGCAACTGACGAAGATTTCAGTTACCAGATTCTCATTTTAGATGATGAACTTTTTGAGCGGATGGACATCCCTTTGCAGTCCGGTAGTTACAAGGATAAAGCAGAAAACCAAATAAATGCCATAGCAAGCCCTGATGCGGTAGCTAATGTACTTGCCGACAATCAGATATATGATGCCACCATACATATCTCCGGGGTACTCACTAATGAAACTTACATGCCAACCTGGTCAAAGTATTCTAGTGACAGGACGATTATGCAGTATTATCAGCCTTATTCTTCATTTTCAGGTGATGCAGACAGTAAGCCATTTATATTTGTGAGAGAAAGTGAAGCCAAGGAATTTTTCCCAGAGAATAAGCTGATGCTGATAAGCAGATTATTTATCAGCTATGAGGAAGCTGTGGATTCAGAAACACTGCAGCAAGACAATGACCTTCTGCAAAAATACGGAACTGTTATCTCCTTTTTCGAATTAAAGTCAAACAGCTTAAATTATATCCGTGCCGACCTGTACAAGTTTGGACCCATTCTTATCTGTATCCTGCTTATATCCCTTACAGGACTTTTCATGAGCATTGGTATCAGTTGTTCCCTGCAGCTAAGAAAGAACGGTATTTATTGTATTTGCGGTGCATCTTCAAAGGATATTTTTATGATTCGGCTTATGGAAATTGGTATCCTGCTTTCCTGTTCCGGTGCATTCAGTCTTGCCGGATGCATGGTGGCTTGTTTCAACCCTTCCATTGCCAACCAGTTTGGATTACAGTTCGGATGGAATAACTGTATTATTTCCGTACTGTTGCTTATCATAGTACTATTTATTACCGCTTTGGTTCCCATGATGATTTTAAGAAAAAATCCACCTGCTAAGGTGCTTATGAAAGAATCAGCGTAAAAAATACTAGCATGCACCAGCCACAAAAATGGCAGAATGAGAGGAAAAAATGATTATTTTAGAAAATATACAGAAAGTATACAACGCCGGCAAATCTAATGAATTTACAGCGTTAGATAACATTAATCTCAAAATAGCAGATGGCGAACTGTTAGCCATCGTAGGAAAATCCGGTGCAGGTAAGTCTACCTTGTTACACATTATTGCAGGAATTGAATCCTATGAAAAGGGACGCTATCTGTTAGATGACTGTGACATCGGCTCCTGCAAGGACCAACAGATAGCAAAGATCCGCAGTGAGAAAATCGGCATTGTCCTTCAGAATTACTCTCTGCTTGAAAAAGAAAGCGTGTTAGATAATGTGATTCTTCCTGCTTATTTTTCACCGGTCTCCATTAAGGCTGCAAAAAAGCACGCCTTAGAAATTTTAGAGAAAGTGGGGATGAAGGAGTGTTCCACAAAACCCGTAAACGAGCTTTCCGGCGGTCAAAAGCAGCGTGTGGCAATTGCCAGGGCGCTACTTAACAATCCTGACTATCTTCTTGCAGACGAGCCTACCGGTGCCTTGGATGAGAAAAATGGAAAGGATATCATGAACCTGTTCTCCAAGATTAATCAGGAAGGAACAACGGTAATTATTATCACTCATGATAAAGAGATTGCAGGGCTGTGTAAGCGAAGCGTGGAAATTAAGGATGGACAGCTGGTCTGAGTAGCCAACAGAAGAGCTAATCTCCACCAAGAGGCTTGTATCCCAAGCTTTTCTTGGTGTTAAGAAGGTTCAGTTCAAAGCCTTGGAGAAAAGGAATTACAAGCAGAACAAAAAGATGGATTCATTTAACTGGTTATATGGAATAAAGAATAGATGTAGGTTTTATATTGTAGCATTAATATTGTAGCATTAAATTACAATGATTACAGGGGGAGGATGCAATGAAAACAATCAAAGTTATATTGTGCATTATGCTTATAAGCTGTCTGTCGTTGCTTAGTGGCTGTCAGGTGGGGCAATCAAAAGAAAAGGCGGTGCAGGAAACGGTTGAGGGATATTTAACCACGTTACCGACACATGATGTGCAGGAAATTAAGAAGTATGTGAACGAGGATTGGCAAGAGAATTTGGACAAGGGAGAATATGTAAGGGCATTTGTGGATACGGTGGTGTCTTGTGAGTCCATTGACGTTGATGTTGAACAGATAAAAGAAATAGGAGACAACAAAGTAGAAGTTCCAGTTAAATATGTGCTGACTTATTCGGAAAATTATATTCCGGTGGGGACATTGGAGATTGGAGAAAACGAAATGGACTATATCTTTACACTGGAACAGCAGGAAGATGGGCAGTATGTGATTGCTAATATGCGAAGTGTGCTAGAGCAATAGTTAATTTCGCAATTATATCAGTAGCGATCATATTATTCTAATAGCCAAATAGTAACAGCGACAATGAAATAAACAGACAACTACCATTTGCTTTAGGGAAGGAGATATATGATAATGAAACGAAAATACATAATTGCTATTATGTCATTAGCATTAACAACCTTTATTTTTTGTGGATGCCAGAAAGACGATACCACATCTCAGGCAGAGACAGTAATTTTATCAAATGATAGTGCCACATTAGATTTAGATACACTACATAATCAAGTGGCAGAACAATTAATGGAAACAGCCGAAATTCAAACAGCAGATGAAATCCGTTTGGACAAATTAACCTACGGTAGTTTTTCAGCACCGAATAAGAATGAGGTTATGGCAGAGTTTGTCTTAGAAAGTCCTTCCCATGTGGCAGGATTAGACACAACAGTTACCGCCTTGTGTTCGGCAGAGACTGGAGAAATTCTGACCAGTGAAATACATCGTGGGGATGAAGTGGAAATATATTATCTCCCTACCGGTTCCGGGCAAAAAGATGTGTTTGTGTTAAGGGCTGCTGTATATCAGGGAGTGAGTGCATCTTATGCTAATGTGTATAAATTATCAGATGCAAAGTGGGAAGATATTACAACCGATAATATTCAATTGGAAGATGACACCCATGCAGCTATTACAAGTGATGGTAATCTGATGATTTATAAGCAGCCCTATATAGGACCTGAATATGGTGAGATACAAGTAATTTCTACATTAGAATGGAATGAAAATGTGGAAGAATTTGTGCTAAATGAATAACCTTAACTTTTCTTGAATATGTAACTGAATATGAAAAAAATTCAAAAAATGTCAAGAAATTGGCATTTTTTTCTTTTCAACGGGAAAGAAACGAGTATCTGAAACAGATGCAGAAAAAAGAGGAACATTTACAGAAGAAAGTTGATGAAAAAATCCGAAGAAAAGAAGATTTAAGAACATATGAAAAGCATTTCAAACTGAAATATGACAGTAATGGATATTTACAATCGTATAAAAGAAATGAGAATGAAATTCAGAAAGAAATAGACAGGCTTGGTTTTTTTGTCATTGTAACTTCGAAAGAGATGACAGCGGGAGAAGCACTGGAGCTATACCGGAAAAGGGACAGTGTAGAAAAGATATTTAAAATGCTAAAAACAGGATTGGAGTATGATACATTCCGGGTACACAGTCAGACCTCATTGGAAAGTAAAACATATGTGATGTTTATAGCAAGCATTGTAAGGAATTATATTTTTCAGGGGTTAAAAGAAGTAAGCAGAAAAGAGAAGGATAAAAAGAATTATGCAGTTCCGGCAGCAATAGGTGAACTTGAAAAAGTGATTATTGTAAAGAATAGAAAAAATGTTTATATAAGAAAATATGGTCTTACAGGAAAACAGAAGAAAATATACAGACAATTTGGAATTACCGAAAGCTATATTAATAAGGTGGCAGATAAGATGAATTTGAAGGTTTAGTTATATAAATTTGGAAAAGTTAAGGGTGATTTGTTGTAAAATCTTTTTTGAAACATTTGGTGCGAAAAGAAGAAAACTGAGCATAGCAGCAGAGTATGGTGCATGTGCAGGTTTAGCCTTCATAACATCTCTATTGGTTGCTTTGTTAGGCGATTATTTGTTATGGAAAACAATAGCAATAATATGTTTATGGGTAACTGCAATGTATTTTTATATAGAGATTCAAATATGGCAGGCAATTGCAATGGATGTATTATTTCATGGTATATTAATGGCAATGGATTATGTTTCTTATGCAGTGATAAACACTTTTTGCATAAATGATAATACCCAGATACAGTACAGTGAAGCAATGGGAATGTTGGTGGTTTCATTAGGAAAAGTAATATTATTTTTCTGCATATTGGTGATAAAAAAACTGTTCGGCAAAAAGAAAGAAGAAATGCTAAAGGGGTCTGAATGGTTTCGTTTCCTGATTTTTCCAACGTTTTCCATAGCAACCATTACAGCCATGATTCATGCATTTCATACTATTGAAAGTAAAGAGCAGGCAAATGTTCTTTTCCTGACAGCATTTGGTCTGGTTGGCATGAATATTGTAGTTTTTTATTTTCTCAATGACGTTATGGAACGAAAAGTACAGTCGTATGAGATGAAATTGTTCGAATCCCAGGTAAAGAACCAGACCGAGATGTATAAAAAGATTTCAGAAAATTATGATAATAAAAAAAGAAGTGTACATGAATTTAACAATAAACTTATGTGCATAGAAGCATTAGTAAAAAAGAAGCAGTATGATGAATTGGAGCAGTACATGAATACAGTGAGCGGAACGATGATAAAAGAGAATGATGCCATTGACACAAATCACAAGATTGTGAATGCGATCCTAAATACAAAATATCATGAGGCAGTCAATAAAAATATTTTATTTGTGGTAAGAGTAAATGACTTATCCGGATTGGAGATGGCGGAAGAAGATGTGGTAACGATTTTATCGAATCTTCTAAACAATGCAATAGAAGCATGTGAACAATGCAAGGATCGCAGAATTATCAAAATAAAATTTGAAATAGAAGATGATATGGTAATTATTTCGGTGAAAAATACATATAACCAACCAGTTGTTCGTAAAAATGGAGAAATAAAAACCACAAAAACTGTTATGCCGGAGAATCATGGAATTGGCATAAAGAACATTATCAGAGTAATAGAAAAGTATAAAGGGGACTATGTGATAAAGGATGAGGACAACCAGTTCTATTTTGCAATTATATTGCCGGTAAAAACAGCACAGTCCGTATGAAAACGTAGTGGCAGCAGACCAAAATCCATCATCATAGGTGAGTTCTGCGAATCATAAACAATACAGAAACGAAAAAAGAAACAGCCATTCGGCTGTTTCTTTTTTTGACACTGCCCACATTATGAGTTATAATATACTTTATGCAAATTTACGTGAAAGGTAGCGGTTCCTCTTATGCAGAAATTATGGAAACAGTATATGGAAAACGGAATGAAAAGACAGGAGCAGGAATTGATACTGCCGGAGACAAGAGTTGAGTTATCTGTTCAAAAAGGGCAGAATGCGAAAGGCAGTTTTATCATATCCGGTTCAGAAAAAAAACGAATATCCGGACGGGTATTTACCACCAGCCACCGTATGCAAGTGCATGAGAAGGAGATTGCAGGAGAAACGATTGAAATTTCCTATACGTTTGTGTCAAAAGGCTTGGAAGAACAAAGTGTAGAAAAAGGAGAGTTTATATTACTGACAGACTGTGGTGAATACAGTTTGCCTTATGTTGCCAGTGTAGACAGTGCAGTTGTGTCATCTTCCGACGGTAGGGTAAAGAATTTGTATCAGTTTATGGAACTGGCAGAAAAAGAACGGTTAGAAGCAACCTCACTTTTTTATAAGCCGGAGTTTTCTAAGCTCTTAAAGAGTGCAGGAGAGGAAAAAAGATTGCTTTATGCCTTGTTGACAGAAAATAAACAGGATAAAGAATTTGAATTGGAAGAATTTTTAAAAGCAGTCATGCAGAAGCATTCCGTTACTTGTTATTTAGACAGCAACAGTATAGAGATTGATAGTATCGAAAAAAATCAGGAGATAAAGATACCTCTAGTGAAGGAAGGCAATGGCTATCTCGAAGTGGCAGTTCAGGTAGAGGGAGCGTTTCTTTCAAGTAGTAAACAGGTGCTTCATGAGGATGATTTTATTGGTAAAACCTGTCAATATGAAGTGGTTATTCATAAAGATAAATTACATAACGGAAAAAATATGGGACGTGTTATTTTTACCTACGGAAGAATATCCATGGCATATATGATAACCGTATGTCAGGGAGAGCCTTGGGGAATTGAACGACGACTGCGCAGGGAGAAAAAATCGGTAAACAGGGCATTGTTAAAAAAATATTTACAATTTCAAAAGCAGGAGATATCAAGAAGCCAGTGGGTGAAGGAATCTCTGGATATTGTCCATGTCGTAAATACCATCGATAATAACGATCCTTTTTATATCTTGTTAATGACACAGTTTTATATTATTAACAAGGAAATTGACAAGGCGGTTGACAGAATGACTGAGTTAAAGGCTCGGAAATTAATTCACCGAAATGAGTATGTGAATTATGCGTATTATTTGTATTTGTCTTCCATGCTTGACAATAGGAAGCAGCATATTCGTAAAAATTTAGAAGAAATAACTTTATTGCGCAGGGAACATCCGGACAATTTTGAATTGCTGTGGTTTACCCTTTACATGGATGAGCGTTTTGAGCAGGATATGCCAAAAAAATATGCATATATAGAAGAGTTTTGTGAAAAAGGACATATGCATCCTATTTTGTATGCAGAGGCATTGCAAGCGTTCGAGCAGGATGCACTGTGTATGCATGATTTCAATGTGTTTGCACAGAGACTTGTCTGGTGGGCGATAAAGCAGGATAGAGTGACCAAGGAATTACGGGAGCGAA
This sequence comes from Lachnospiraceae bacterium, assembly GCA_045125095.1. Taxonomy (GTDB): domain Bacteria; phylum Bacillota; class Clostridia; order Lachnospirales; family Lachnospiraceae; genus JBGVMW01. Next base: position 44,061 of record JBGVMW010000096.1, on the reverse strand, counting down.
CCTTATATCTGGTTCACAGACAAAAAATATATACGAAACGAATCTATGATATTCTGGAATATTTTTATAAAGAATGTCAGGACGAAGAAATTGTGGCTTTGATATGCACAATGCTGGTGAAATCTAACCGTACAGATGAAAAAGCATTTTATTGGTATCGCTTAGGTGTGCAAAAAGGAATTGCCATCACCAAGCTGTATGAATTTTATTTAGATTCTGTTCCGGAAGGCTATGCACAGCCGTTTGAGCGGGAAATATTTTTGTATTTTGCAATGGACAGCAAACTGTCGGCACAGAAGAAAAATATTTTATATAGCAATTTAAGTAGCTACAGGGAAGCGTACCCGGATTTGAATGAGCGATTCCGGATTGCCATGCAGATGCATGTGCGTGAACAGCTGTGTGGAGAGAAATTGTCAAAGGAATTGGTGCAACTTTATAAAAAATGTCTTCCTGGTATGACAATTACAAATGATATGTGGGAGCCCTTGAGTCATTTATCTTTCTTAAAAATGATGGAAGTGAAAAACAAACGGATACGAAATGTGATTGTACGTCACAGTCTTTTAGAAAACGAAGAGAGCTTTCCGGTTTATCACAACATTGCGTGGATTGCTGTTTATGCGGATTCTTACGAAATTGTATTGGAAGATTTTGAAGGGAAACGATATCCATATCATCATGTAGCAGAGTTAGAAGATGTGATACCAATCAGTGTTTGCATGGAGATACCATTACGTCAGAATATTATGAACGTAGGTGTGGCGCTGTGCAGATGTTTTGAGCAGAATCGTTGCCGCTCAGTAGTAGAATCGAATATCGAATCAGCCAGATATTTGATTGAGCAGGATGTATTAAGCAGACGGCATCATATTACGCTGATGATGGAAATGATCGAATATTATCGAGTATCTATGCGTACAGATGCACTGGAGCTCCTGTTGCTAGAAATGCCTGGTGACGAACTTTTGCCAAATGAGTTTGAGACCGTTACGGAATATTTGATTAGTCAGGGAGCTGACGAAACAGTATATCAGTGGATTCATGAAGTAGGCTATGAAAATATGTCAAACGCATCATTACTTCGTTTGTGTAGTCGCAGGATTGCAGAAGAAGATCCGGGAAATGCACCATTGCTGTTAGAAATAGCATATCATTTATTTTTAAATGGAAAATATGACGAACATGTACTGGCATTTCTTGTAACCTGCTATGACGGTCCTGTGAAAGTGATGGCAGATATTTTCCGTGCTGGTAGAGAATTTAATCTTGAAGTGCGGGAGTTGGCAGAACGAATTCTGATGCAGGTGGTTTTGACAGGTGCATATTTGGAGAATTTAGATAGTATTTTTCAGTTTTATTTGGAAAGTGGAAGCAGAGAAAGTGTACTGCGGGCATTTTATACATATCAGGCGGTTTCCTGTTTGAAGGATGGAGTTGCAGTCAGCAACGGGATATGGAACAGTATGGAAACATTCTGTATGGAAGAAACAGCAGATTTTCATGTATGTGGATTGGCGATGTGTCAGCATTACAGTGAGCAGAGCAAGTTGTCAAAGGAGCAGATAGCATATGGAAATCGGGTAGTAAGAGCAGCACTGATGAATCATTGTTTCATGTCATGTTTTCTTAAACTTCCATTAGATGAAGACAATACCTTCTGGCTTCAGGATAAGTGTATCGTGGAATATACAGGAGCAAGACATCCTAAGATACATTATGTATTAGACGAAAAGGACAAGGCAGATTCCTTTGTGCAGGAGGAGATGCATCCTGTTATGGATGGCGTTTTTTCAAAAGAAGTCATTTTATTTTCAGGAGAGCAGCTTCATTATTACATAACAGAAACAACAGAAGACAATGAAGAGCCGGTAGAAAGTAATCTGGCATCAAAAGAGGAATTGACCAGTGGTGAAAATTCCCGATATGATTGTATCAATGACATGCTGCTGAGTCTGTCGCTGAACGATTATGACACGTTGCAGCTACTGACTGACCGATATTTCCGTGAAGTCTATTTATCGAACCGGTTATTTACCATTCGGTAATGTGAAAATACAGAAAGGAGCCGCATGCAAAAATGTCAGAACGAAAAAGACAAATAATGGTTGGATTTGATTTGGGCAGAGACAATTGCCAGATTACCTATACTGAAAATGGAATGGAAATGGTACCTGTCAGCACGGTATTAGGCGGTGATTCCTATCAGATTCGAACCAGACTATGCAAGAAAAATGCAACAGAGTCATGGTATATAGGACAGGAAGCAAAACGCCTTTCTGACAGTAAAGAAGGCATAATGGTCAGTGCTCTTTTAGCAAAAGCATTAGACAACCAGACAGTGCAGATAGAAGAAAACGAATATCAATCCTCGGAATTGTTAGCGATTTTTCTAAAAAAATCATTAAGTATTCTGTTGTCCTATGTAAAGAAGGAAGAAATAGCAGAAATTATATTTACCGTAGAAACCTTGGATGAAAAGATGGTGAAGCTGTGGAAAAAAATAAAAGGCAATATTGCATTTGATGAGGACAAGCTTCATATCCAAAGTTATAATGAAAGTCTGTACTGGTACCAGGTGCAGAAGAAAAAGCTTCACAAGACATTGGTAATTGATTACCAGAAAAAACAAGGCATCTGCCGGCTTTTATCCATGCAAGAACAGAAAAATACCTTATATGGAAGTGCTGAAACGGAATATATCGAAGAGATACAGACTGACGATGCGTATTTATTAGCACTGGTGCAAAAAGCAATCGGAAGACAGGTTGTGGAAACGATTTATCTGGTAGGTGCAGCCTTTGAAGTGAAATGGTATCCGGAAACTTTAAACTACCTCTGTAAAGGCAGACGAGTATTTTTGGGACAGAATCTTTATACGAGAGGTGCCTGCTTTGCAGCTTATATGTATCATCACTCTGAGAGACAGCATTTTGTATTCCGTTCTCCATATCGACTGGACTTTGGAGTGGAGTTAAATGTTTTGCGTATGCAAAAAAATACTGGAGTAGAGCTGCTGCCATACGGAAGCTGCTGGTTTGATGCACAAAAAGAAATGGAAGTGTTAAATGATGGAATGTGCGAAATCCCATTCCGCATTTATGATAAAAATGGTATGATAAATGAGGTAACAGTTCCTTTATCTGATATGGAATCAAGACCAGAGAAATCCACAAAGCTGTACATTCAAATTGGTTGTGAGGCGCCGGATATATGTCAGATTCAGATAAAAGACATGGGATTGGGGCGGATTATTCCATCTTCCGGTAAGGTGTGGAAAAAAAGTATCCCATTTCAGGAAATGAAAGGACAGAAGTGACATGACAGGGTTAATCGAAATAATAGGTAAACAAGCAGAGCAGCCCTATTATATAAAAGAAATGGCGTTTGATGTTTTTACTGTGGAAGAGTTATGCTATCTGGTATATCACAACTGGTATGTGCTGGATGCTTCCTTTATGAAACCGGAACTGGAAATCTTTGTGAGAGAACAACTTGCACTACCGGAATTGGCACAAAAATTAGAGTCTGCCCGTAGAACAACAGGTGAGTTGACGGAATATCTGGCAGTGTTACTACGAGAGAGTGGTTTTTGCTCCACGGAGGAATTGCGCATCCTGCTTGTTTTGTTAAAGGATACCATGGGAAACGGTATGCCGGAACGGAGAAAGGCAAAGGGGGATTTGCTGTTGGCTAATCACAAGTATATGGCAGCACTGAGGGAATACCAATATATTTTGCAGGGGTGTGAATTGACAGAGGAGCAAAAGAGTGCCATTTATCACAATATTGGTACTATTTATGCAAGATTGTTCTGTTACCGGGAGGCAGTTCGCTATTATCGGACTTCTTATGATTGTTGCGAACATCAGGATACCTTGTTGGAAATGATTGTGTGCAGTAAATTATCACAGGATCATGAGCTGATGAAGTTATTACCGGAAGGTGACTGGTCATCCTTAGAAACAGAGGCAGAACAACGAATGAAAAGGCTGGAAGAAGCAGAGAGTACCTGTCAGATGAGAAAATTTTTATCAGACACTAAGAAGCAGAGAGAAGCCGGACAGGCAACTGTCTATTATGAAAAAATGAAAGGGCTGCTTGCAGAACTGAAAAAAGATTATCGACGTACTATGGAGATTTAAAATGAAACTGTTAGATTTTTTTAAGAAAAACAAGAATGAAAAACAGGTAGAGAAAGAGCTGGAAATAGGTAGTAAAATTTCAAGAGAAGATACAAGCTCGCCGATTGTATTTCAAAAAGAAGATGTGAAACTGCATAGCATGGAGGAGCGGAAAGAATATGTAATCCGATGCTGTGAGCAGATGCGGGAAGCTTCCATGGAAGTGGAAAATTCAAAATTAGAATATAGCCTTGTGACGGATTATCTGAGTGATATGCAGACGATTGAAGATATGTCAGAACCATATCGTTCTAAGATATATTCACTTGCCACAAAGATCATTGATGTAGAGCGTGAACAGAAAAAACGGAGTCTGATGCCGAATAAAATTACAGATATGCAGTATATGTTTATAGATAGCAGAGTAGAAGAACTACCAGACGTACTACGTTCCATGCAGAAAAATGAAAAGTATCTGAACATACTGATGACAGATATGGAGAATCTCGAGGGAGAGAGAGCTGCCGGTTATTATAGGCGAACGGAGTTATATCGCAGTCGGGAAAATATCAAATCTTTGTCAGTGATCTCGTTCATTACACTGGCAATTGTATTTATTATGCTGTTGGTGTCCCAATTTATGCTGGAATTGGATGTGCAGAATGGTTATCTGGTTGCTATGTTTGCGGGAGTGTTGATGACAGGAGGATTGTTAATTCGTCATTACCGGATACGCTCTGAACTTGTCTATGTCGATAAGTCATTGAATAAAGTGGTATCTTTACTGAATATACGAAAAATCAAATATGTAAATATAAAAAATGCATTGGATTATCTGTATAATAAATATAGAGTAAATAGTTTTCACGAGTTGAATTTCATGTGGGAGCAGTATTTGAAGGAACATGACGAACGTGAAAAAATGAAAAATGACGAAGATGATTTGTTATTTTACAGCGAACAGTTAGTGAAGCAGTTACGACTGATGAAATTGAAAGACCCTACTATCTGGCCACAGCAGGCAAATGCGATTCTCGATAACAGGGAGATGGTGGAGATTCGTCATCGCCTGATTGAACGTCGCCAGAAAATCCGGGAGTTGATTGAACAGAATACAAAGGTAATGGATGATATTAAACAAGAGATTATGGATATCACAGAAAAAAATCAGGAATATGCCAAAGAGATTCTTGACATAGTCAACAATTTTAAGCAGGAGAATAGATTTGAGACTGTATAGAATGTCGAAATAAAAAATAACATTGATTTTCCTTATTTTCTGGTATATAATACATTCGTATGTTGCAGGTGCGAAATTTAGCGAAGGATGCAACTGACAGGAAAACATGAAATTTTAAGCAGGAAAAGGAAGGTTTGAATCATGGAAAAAAAAGAACTTATGTATGAAGGTAAGGCAAAGAAAGTTTACACTACAGAGGATCCAGATGTTGTTATTGTAGATTATAAGGATGACGCAACTGCTTTCAATGGAGAAAAGAAAGGTACAATTGTTGGTAAAGGTGCAATCAACAACCGTATGACCAACCATGTATTCAAACTGTTAGAAAAAGAAGGAGTACCTACTCACTTAATCGAGGAAATCAGCGATAGAGAAACTGTTGTAAAGAAAGTGGAGATCGTTCCATTAGAAGTAATCATTCGTAACGTTGCAGCAGGAAGCTTCTCTAAGAAGTTAGGAATCGAAGAAGGCAGAGAATTATTAACTCCTACTTTAGAATATAGCTATAAATGTGACGAATTAGGGGATCCATTTATCAATGGATATTATGCATTAGCATTAGGACTTGCTACACAGGAAGAATTAGATACGATTGCTAAGTATGCATTCAAAGTAAATGAAGTATTAAAAGCATACTTCCTTCAGGCAGATATTAAGTTAATCGATTTCAAGATTGAGTTCGGCCGTTACAAAGGACAGATTGTACTTGCTGATGAGATTTCACCGGATACCTGCAGATTATGGGATGTAAACACAAATGAAAAGTTAGATAAGGACAGATTCAGAAGAGACATGGGTAACGTAGAAGAAGCTTATGTTGAAGTATTTAAGCGTTTAGGATTAGCTTAATATATAGAATTATATCGATTTGACCAAGGAATTACGCCTGGAAATTTTCAAACAAGATTTTCGGGCGTAAATTTTGTCGCGAAATGCGATTGTAACAGTTCACAACTCTTGCTATATTATTGAGAGGTCATCGACTATGTCAGTAATAAAGAGGCAGAGGGAAATAGATAAGATGGAGGAAACATAATGGATATGAATTCTGAATTACATGAAGAATGTGGCGTGTTTGGAATGTATGATTTTAGTGGCGATGACGTTGCTTCTACAATCTACTATGGTTTGTTTGCACTTCAGCATAGAGGACAGGAAAGTTGCGGTATTGCAGTAAGTGACACAGAAGGTCCCAAAGGGTTGGTAAATTCATACAAAGATATGGGACTGGTTAATGAAGCGTTTACACCGGAAACACTAGAATCCCTTCATGGTAATATCGGTGTTGGTCATGTGCGTTATTCCACAGCAGGAAGCAGTACAAGAGAAAATGCACAGCCTTTAGTGCTGAATTATGTAAAAGGTACATTGGGACTGGCACACAATGGTAATTTGATTAATGCATTAGAACTTCGAGAGGAATTGGCATATACAGGTGCTATTTTCCAGACAACCATTGATTCCGAAGTAATTGCTTATTTGATTGCCAGAGAGCGATTGAATACACCAAATGTAGAAAGCGCAGTAAAAAATGCAATGCAGAAAATCAAGGGTGCATATTCTTTAGTAGTTATGAGCCCACGTAAATTAATCGGTGCGAGAGATCCACAGGGCTTCCGTCCGCTTTGTATTGGTAAGCGCGATAATGCTTATGTGTTTGCATCTGAAACTTGTGCGTTGGATACAGTAGGTGCAGAATTTGTTCGTGACGTATTACCAGGTGAAATTGTTACCATCACAAAAGATGGTGGTATTGTTTCTGATACCAGCTTATGTCCATCACCAGAGAAAGAAGCACGTTGTGTATTTGAATATATTTATTTTGCAAGACCAGACAGCCGCATTGATGGTGTTGGCGTATATGAATCCAGAATTCATGCGGGAAGATGTTTAGCAAAGGATTCACCGGTGGAAGCTGATATGGTAGTTGGTGTACCGGAATCCGGTAACGCAGCAGCATTAGGATTTGCAATGGAATCCGGTATTCCATATGGAACTGCTTTTGTGAAAAATGGTTATGTAGGAAGAACTTTTATCAAGCCAAAGCAGAGCAGCCGTGAGTCTAGTGTACGTGTGAAATTAAATGTGTTAAAGGAAAATGTAAATGGCAAGCGTATCGTTATGATTGACGATTCTATCGTTCGTGGTACAACGAGTGATCGTATTGTCAATATGTTAAAAGAAGCAGGTGCGAAAGAAGTGCATGTTCGTATCAGTTCACCACCGTTCTTATATCCATGTTATTTTGGAACCGATGTGCCAGCCAGTGATCAGCTGATTGCATACAATCGTTCCATTGAAGATATTCGTAAGATAATTGGAGCAGATTCTCTTGGATATTTAAATATAGAACGTTTGATTGAGCTGTCTGGTGGTAAGTCAATTTGTACAGGCTGCTTCACCGGTCAGTACCCAATGGAGCCACCTAAGGAAGATATCCGCGGTGAATATCAGAAATAAGTAATATACAAGTTTTGACAGATAGAAAGGAAAATACAATGGCAACAGATAGATATCAAAGTCCACTTTCAGAGCGTTATGCAAGTAAAGAAATGCAGTATATTTTTTCTCCGGATATGAAATTCAGAACTTGGAGAAAGTTATGGATTGCGTTAGCAGAAACAGAAAAAGAATTAGGGTTAACTCAGATTACAGATGAAATGCTCGAGGAGTTAAAAGCACATCAGGAAGATATCAATTATGATGTAGCAAAGGAAAGAGAAAAATTAGTTCGTCATGATGTAATGTCCCATGTATATGCTTACGGTCAGCAGTGTCCAAAGGCAAAGGGAATTATCCACTTAGGAGCAACTTCCTGCTACGTTGGTGATAACACAGATATTATTGTTATGACAGAAGCCTTAAAGTTAGTTCGCAAGAAATTAGTAAATGTAATTGCAGAAATGGCTAAATTCGCAGAAGAGTACAAGGCACTTCCAACTCTTGCATTTACACATTTCCAGCCTGCACAGCCTACTACAGTTGGTAAGAGAGCAACTCTCTGGATGCAGGAATTCATGATTGACTTACAGGATTTGAACTATGTCATTGATACGATGAAGCTGTTAGGTTCTAAGGGAACAACCGGAACACAGGCAAGTTTCCTTGAATTATTCAACGGTGATCAGGAGACAATTGATAAGATTGATCCAATGATTGCGAAGAAAATGGGATTCAAGGACTGTTATCCGGTATCCGGACAGACATATTCCCGTAAGATTGATACAAGAGTGTTGAATGTGTTAGCAGGAATCGCTGCTTCTGCACATAAGTTCTCTAATGATATCCGTCTGTTACAGCACTTGAAAGAAGTAGAAGAACCATTTGAAAAGAACCAGATTGGATCTTCAGCAATGGCATATAAGAGAAATCCAATGAGAAGTGAGCGTATTGCATCATTAGCAAACTTTGTAATGGCTGACGTAATGAACCCAATGTTAGTATCTTCTACACAGTGGTTTGAGAGAACGTTAGATGACTCTGCAAACAAACGTCTCAGTATTCCGGAAGGCTTCCTTGCAATCGATGGTATCTTAGATCTTTGCTTAAATGTAGTAGATGGTCTTGTAGTATATCCTAAAGTTATTGAGAAGCGTCTCCGCTCTGAGCTCCCATTCATGGCAACTGAAAATATCATGATGGATGCGGTAAAAGCAGGTGGTGACAGACAGGAATTACATGAGAAGATTCGTCAGCTTTCTATGGAAGCAGGAAAGAATGTAAAAGAAAAGGGTATGGACAACAATTTGTTAGAGTTAATTGCAGCAGATCCGGCATTTAACATGACATTAGAAGACTTACAGGCTTCCATGAACCCTTCACTCTATACAGGACGTGCAGAAGTACAGGTTAATGCATTCCTTAAGAATGTGATTCAGCCGATGTTAGACGAGAATAAAGAGATTCTGGGTATGACAGCGGAGATTAATGTGTAATATATGAAATAAAAAATGGGCGGTGTCTTTTGGGGCATCGCTTATTTTGTGTACTAGACCGTGTTTGAAAATTCTACGGCAAAGTGGAACGCACATCTTGCAGGGAGCAGTGTTCGAACGAATGATGCAGAATGATTCTTCACTTTTTTTGAGATACTATACTGGGGAGTTTACGGTGCGTTTTCTTTCCATATGTAATAGGAAATACTTTACGCGCATTGTAAATAAGGTGTATAATCGTATAGCAAAAATCCGTTAAGGACACAGAGGTATATGTAAATATGAGCACAATTTTAGAAATAAAAAATATCAGAAAAAGCTTTGAGGACACGGATGTGTTAAAGGGAATTTCTTTAAATATAGAAGAAGGGGAATTTATCACCTTTCTTGGTTCCTCAGGCTGTGGAAAAACAACCATGCTGCGCATTATTGCAGGCTTAGAAGACCCGGATGAGGGACAGGTGATTTTAAATGGAAAGGATGTTACGCAGCTTCCACCGGAGAAAAGAGATGTAAACACCGTATTTCAGAGCTATGCATTATTTCCCCATATGAATGTAGAAAACAATATTGGTTATGCATTAAAGCTTCGCAAAGTGTCAAAAAAGGAAATACACAAACGGGTAGAGGACGTATTAAAACTGGTGCAGCTAGAAGGATTTGGCAAGCGAAAACCATCTGAATTAAGTGGTGGTCAGAAGCAGCGAGTGGCAATTGCGAGAGCCATTATCAATGAACCGAAGGTGTTGCTTTTAGATGAACCGTTGGGCGCATTAGATCTGCAGCTTAGAAGACAGATGCAGATAGAATTAAAACGGTTGCAAAAAACAGTAGGCATTACCTTCCTATATATAACTCACGACCAGGAGGAAGCTATCAACATGTCTGACCGGATTGTAGTCATGCGGAACGGACAGTTTGAGCAGGTTGGCACACCGGAGGAAATTTATCACCAGCCTAAGAGTCGGTATGTGGCAGAATTTGTAGGCAATGCAAATGTATTGTCTGGTGTGGTACAAAGCATGGAACCGGATGGCTGTCTGGTGCAGATTGCCAATGAACCAGTTAAAATTTTAACGGATCGAAACATATCGGTAGGAGAGAAGGTTACCATGGCTGTTCGTGGCGAGAATATCCGGATTGGCACAGAGGGAATCCCTGCTATTGTAAAGGAAAAAACATTTGCAGGTGGGATGGTTCGTGTGGAACTTGCCTTGCAGGATGGCACTATGCTCACGGCAAGCTGTTATGGCTTAGGTGAACATTACGAGACAGGAGAGCGGGTATTTGTGAATTGGCAGGCAGAACATGCTGTATTAGTAGATGCAGAGGAAAGTGTGGTTGTATAAAATGAAAGCAAAAAAGAAAAAGCATATTGGCAGAAAGACAGCCGTGGCTCCGTTGTATCTGTTTACAACCATCTTTGTGTTGGTACCACTTATCTATATGGTGGTGTTAAGTTTTTTGACAAAGGGCGATGTATGGGGCGTTGTAGGTGAGTTTACATTGGATAACTACCAAAAGATAATAGAACCGGTTTATTTGAAAACCTTTGCAGAGTCTATAAAGCTTGCATTTGTTTCCACATTTTTTTTAATGCTGCTTGGTTATCCCTGCGGATATTTTATGGCGAAGCTGAGTGAGCGTGGGCAAAAACGAATGATGGTATTGATAGCACTCCCTTTTTTGACGAATTCTCTCCTTCGTTTATTTGGCTGGGTGATTGTGTTCCGCAGCAATGGATTACTTGATAAATTACTGATGGCAATTGGATTGACAGAAAAACCGTTAAAGTTATTGTATTCCTATCCTGCAGTTGTCGTTGGTATGATTTATGCATTGCTGCCATTTATGATACTTTCCGTATATTCGGGCGCGGAAAAAATGGACTGGTCAGTGGTAGAGGCGGCAAGAGATTTAGGGGCATCAAAATTTAAAGCATTCTGGACTGTAACATTTCCAATGACGTTGCCGGGATTACTGTCTGGTGTGGTACTCACTTTTGTGCCAACTATGGGATTATTTTTTATAGCAGATATTTTAGGCGGCAATAAAGTGGTGCTGATAGGAAGTGTGATTTACACGGCAATGACAAAGGAGAGAGACTGGCCGTTTGCAGCAGCGTTAGCAGTGGTACTTATGTTGCTCACATCTCTTATGTTATATTTGTCTCGGAGATTTTCTAAAGAAAAATTGTAACTATTCAGAACAGGACTGTGCTGAACTGCACAGTCCGTATGAAAACGTAGTGGCAGCAGGCCAAAATCCATCACCGTAGGTGATTCTGCATGGATTTTGGCTCGTAACTATGAGGGTACTGAATAGTTACGAAAAATTTTTAAATACTCTTTGAGGAGATAGCGTATGAAGTATTGATTAGCTGCGTTCATACAAATAGTAACATTTAGAAACAGGAAGGTGTGTTATGATAAGAAAAAAATGGAAGTGGTCCTATCTTTATCTGGGGCTGATTATACTGACCATGTATATTCCGATTTTTATTGTAATTATATATTCATTTAACGAATCAAAAATCAGCACTGTGTGGAGTGGTTTCAGTTTGAAATGGTATGAAATGCTGTTTCAGGATAGAAGTATGAAAGAGGCACTGGTCAACAGTCTGGTACTTGGTGCGTTAAGCAGTGCATTTGCAGGGCTTATTGCAACAGCAGGCGCAGTGGGAATGGCAGGAAGTCATTTTAAAGTAAAGGGATTGGTGGAATATATAGCAACGCTGCCGATTATGATACCGGAGATTATTTTAGGAATGGTATTTTTAAGCTATTTTTCCCTTTTAAATCTGCCATTTGGAATGGTAACGCTTGTAATTGCACATACTGCTTTTTGTGTACCATATGTGTATATGCAGGTGAAAGCTGGCTTGAACGGAATGGATCCGTCACTGGTGGAAGCAGCAAGAGATATGGGTGCCACCTCCTCTAAGGCATTCCGGGACATTACATTTCCGTTAATTCTGCCTTCAGTGGCGGCAGGTATGCTGCTGTCCTTTGCCATGTCCTTTGATGATGTGGTAATCAGTGTATTTGTAACAGGTGCCACAGTGAACACATTACCTGTGAAAATCTATTCCCAGATGAAAACAGGAGTGACGCCGGAAGCAAATGCGTTGTGTGCAGTGATATTTGGCTGTTCTCTGGTGATAGTTGCAGTTGCATTATTGATTGGACGAGTGAGAAAACGATAAACGACTGCCAAGTGGTTATGTTAGTTGATATGGAACCACAAATGAATGGTACACTGGACATTGTATACAATCCGTGTTAAAATAACTGCCATAGTGACAACTGAAAATGATTACTGACAAATGGAGGACTATATTATGAAAAAGAAATGGCTTGCAGGATTACTTAGCGTAATGACGGTTGCTACATTGCTGACAGGATGTGGAAGCAGTGCAAATAAAAGCACAACAGATGGAAATGCAAAAGAGGAACAGAATACACAGGAAGTAAAAGAATTGAATATATTTACCTGGGATGGCATGTTTCCACAGGAAATATTAGATGGATTTGAAATGGAAACAGGAATTAAAATCAACTATTCCAACTTCGATACAGATGAAGCAATGCTGGCAAAGCTTGAAGAAACAAAAGGTGGCGAATACGATTTAGTAATCGCTGATGATTATATTATAGAGACAGTAATTGCTGAGGGACTGGCACAGAAGTTAGACACATTGAAGTTTGATAATTATAAAAACATTAATCCGCTGTTCCAGGGATATTTTTATGATGAAAATAACGAATACACCATTCCTTACGGTGCAGGTGTTCCGGTTATCGTGTATGATCCAAATGCGGTAGATGTTGAGATTAAGTCATATGCAGACTTGTGGAATCCGGCTCTTGAGGATAATGTGGCATTAATTGGAAATTATCGTGTAATCAATGGTATCACATTAAAAACAATGGGAGAATCCTTTAACACCAATGATTTAACAGTGATTCAGTCTGCAGGAGATAAGCTCCTTGAATTAGCACCAAATGTACGCCTTGTAAGTGACAGCAATACACAGGATTATTTAATTAGTGGCGAAGCTGCTGTTGGCTTCCTGTATACTTCTCAAGCATTCACAGCAGTCCAGAATAACCCGGACTTAAAGGTTGTGTACCCGGAAGAAGGATTAGGCTTTGGTATTATGGCGGGATTTATCCCATCTAATGCACCTCATGCAGATGCAGCATACCAGTTCTTAGACTACATTTTAGATGCAAAAAATAGTGCGAAATGCTTTGAATATTTAGGATACTACTGTACAAACAAAGCAGCAGAACAGTACATTGATGAACATTTAAAAGAGTCATTAGTGTTACCGGCAGGTACTGAAAAGGGCGAAATTATTATGAATGTAAGTGCAGAAGCAGAAGAACTCCACAGCAAGATCTGGACAGAGTTTTTATCGGCTTGCGAATAAATGCAGATACTAAATCGTAGCAGGCACTATGCAGGTTAAAAGTTAATATGAATGAAAAGGGCTGCCACAAAATTGTGGTGGCTCTTTTAGCATGTATTGAAAAGGCGAAACAATTGCTTATTCGTATGGATTCTGGAAAAACACAACAATTGCTTCTGCAAGAAAAAATGTATGGTTCAGATGAAAAAATAAGATATATAGAAGTGCGCCCCATGCCATCACGCATAGGGGCGCCACTACAACTATCTAGGTCTGAAACTAGCACATTCCGTTTCTGCTGACTCCATAGCATTACCACCGGCAATACCGATATGCTCCGCATAACATTTTTCATCTTTGTTATACATGCAATGAGTAGCCTTGCAGGAAATATCAATAGAGCGACAGGCTTCCTTGGTAGAGTTTGAGTAGCTTTCGCTGCCCTGTTTGAAGCTTTCACAACAGGTATCACCACAATCGCAAGCCTGGCTACCTCCTACTGTAATTTTTCCTTTTGAACATCCGTGGTTGCAGTTGTAATAACAATTTGTAGCACTACAATCTAATTGAGCCATAATGAAATCCTTTCTACCGTTTTCGGTAAATATAATATTTGCCAGAACATAGTACGAACGCATGACTTGTAACTGACATAGCAAAGATTAAAAAATCCCCAAAGTAGTATGTACAAAAAAATTATTTTTATAAATACAAAAAAATATATTGACATTTCATATATCAGATGGTATTCTATAGAAGTTGTTTAGCAAAAGAAAGAAGAGTATCCACTCTCACCTTAGCGCAATTGGGCGACTAAGCGTTAATAATTCTAAACAAAACAGAAATGTTTTGAATTTTAGTAGTGGATAGTCGGTTGTCTATCTGCTTTTTTTATGCTTGGGAGCAGGCAGGCATCAGTAATAAAGCTGACATGGTATTAGATTATGATGGAGGTGCACAGTTATTAGCGATTTAATGATTAACGAGCAAATCAGAGATAAGGAAGTACGAGTAGTTGGAGCAGATGGAGAGCAGTTAGGTATTATGTCTGCAAGGGAAGCAAATGCACTCGCAAGAGAAGCAGATTTAGACCTTGTAAAGATTGCGCCTACAGCAAAACCTCCGGTATGTAAAATTATCGATTACGGAAAATATCGTTATGAACTTGCTAGAAAAGAAAAAGAAGCAAAGAAAAAGCAGAAGGTAATTGATATCAAAGAAGTTCGTCTTTCTCCGAATATCGAGGATAATGATTTGAATACAAAGGTGAATGCTGCCAGAAAGTTCATCACAAAGGGAGATAAGGTAAAGGTTACTTTACGTTTCCGTGGTAGAGAAATGGCACATATGCAGAGTAGTAAGCAGATCCTTGATGTTTTTGCTGAGAAATTGTCTGATGTTGCAGTAATCGAAAAGCCTGCAAAGCTGGAAGGCAGAAGCATCATCATGATTTTAGCCGAAAAACGTTAGTACAATAGGATTTTATCCGTACTATATATAACTGATATTTGTAATTACAAATAAGATTATTAGGAGGAATTTGGAATGCAGAAATTAAAAACAAAAAGAGCCGCTGCAAAGCGTTTCAAAGTAACAGGTACAGGTAAATTAAAGAGAAGTAAAGCTTACAAGCGTCACATCTTAACAAAGAAGTCTGCTAAGACAAAGAGAAACTTAAGAAAAGCTACAACAGTAGACGCTACAAACGTAAAGACAATGAAGAAGATTTTACCTTACGTTTAATTTTGGAAAGATTTGCATAATAGGAGGATTTTGAAATGGCAAGAATCAAAGGCGGAATGAACGCAAAACGTAAACATAAAAAAGTATTAAAGCTTGCAAAGGGTTACAGAGGAGCTCGTTCTAAACAGTACAGAGTTGCAAAACAGTCAGTAATGAGAGCATTAACAAGCTCTTATGCTGGTAGAAAAGAAAGAAAGCGTCAGTTCAGAAACTTATGGATCGCTAGAATTAACGCTGCTGCAAGATTAAATGGTTTATCTTACAGCAAGTTCATGTACGGCTTAAAGTTAGCTGGTGTTGACATGAACAGAAAAATGCTTGCAGAAATGGCTGTAAATGATGCAGAAGGATTTGCAACATTAGTTGAATTAGCAAAGTCTAAAATTGCATAATTAACATAACAAAAAAGCAGGGTAACCTGCTTTTTTTATATACTAGGAAATTACAACAGTCCGTTGCATGACGTAATGTATGAAATTTCCTAGTATATAAAACTGATGCGCACGAATTTGAAAGGAAGATTCACTGCGTGCCAAATTCGGCGCGGCAAAGCGTGTAAAGCATAATAACTAGTAGGATTCGCGAGAGCGTGCTTGCACGCTTTGTTCTATACTAGGATGTTACAACGTCTTGTGATGTAATGTAATACTCGAAATATCCTGATAAATAAAAATCAAGAAACAAAAGTTGACAAAAAATTAAAAGAAAATATAAAAATAGTCTAAATAAATAGTACCATAGTACCGATATAAAAAATAAGAGCATCGATTGAAATTCGCACACAAGGAGGTGGACGAAGCAGTAACGAAATTATTAGGGATTTACGGAGTGCGTCCTATTGAGAAAGTAATTCAATCATCGAATGTAAAGCTATCGGATCATTCATCTTCAGGCAACGAGGAACGGAGAACTATGAGTTTTAAAGAGATACTTGCAAAAGCATCTGAAAACTATACAGAAGAAGAAATACAAAGAACTGGTTGCTATTCCGGATTAGGCGTGGAATTATATCCGGCAGGCTACAGTATATTTGATGCAAGAGGATAAAGGAGTATAAAGTAATTATGAAAAGCAATATAGGTTAGGAGCATATCATTTGTTTCATACACACGAATGATATGCTCTTTTAATTTGCAGTGTTTTGGCTAGCTGTGAGTGTCAATGGGGAGTCTGTATTATTTCTGATAAGTAACTCCGTTAATATATCCTGTGATCTTCATCTCGTCATTTGTATAGTATGTAATCGTAAGCCTGGATCCGGTAAGGGTAACATGACAATTTTTAGCCAACAGTTTAATTTTCTCACTGGTATACTCGATAATTCCTTTATAATTTTCTACATAAGCCTCACTCTGTCCGGTGACTGTGACAATAACAGAGCCAAATACACAATCCTTTGGTAGCCCGGCAGCTTCTACAATATCTGTTCTTTTCTTAGTCTGTTTCATAATTTTCCCCGCAAACATTTATCGATCTACTATAGTGTATGTGAAATCCTCCGGAACATGCAACTTTCACATATAAGTAAGAAATGCTATCTGTTTTTGGGAAATGGAGTTGGCATATATCCCCCATTTAAGAATAAACTATAAAAGAGAAACTCTGTAACTGGGGGAACGAGTATGTTTATCCGACTTATGAAATATCTCAAAGGATATGTGAGGATCCGCCTTGAGGGAGCTTCCCCGGAACGGTTTATGAACTTGTGTAGTAATCGTAACATATTGCTTTGGAATATAAAAGAGCAGGATAATTCCTATGAAATGTACATCAGCATTCGAGGTTATTTTGCATTGGCACCGATTTTAAAAAAGACAAAAACAAAGGTGCATATTATGGAAAAAACGGGAGTGCCTTTTTTAATGCACAGATACCGGAAAAGAAAAATATTTTTTATGGGGGTACTTCTTTGTTGTATGACAGTACATATGTGCTCTCATTTTATCTGGCAGATAGAAATATATGGAAATTGCGCGAGAACGACAGATGTGTTGCTGGATTATCTGGAAAGTGAAAATGTACATCATGGTATCAGGAAAGAAAAATTGAATTGTGAAGAAATAGAAACTATGTTACGTATAAAATATAACGACATTATCTGGGCATCAGCACAGATCAAAGGAACGAGATTGATTATTCAACTAAAAGAAAATACAGATATTACAATGGATGAAAAAACAGAAGAAGTGGAAAGCGACATTGTGTCAGACAAAGATGCAGTCATTGTAAAAATGGTAACGCGAAAGGGAACCCCTGTCGTTTCAGAAGGTGATGTGATTAAAAAGGGAGACATATTGGTTTCGGGGCGGATTACCATAGTAGATGACGCAGGAGAACCATCGGCATATCATTATCTGGCGGCAGATGCAGATGTATATGGAAAGACAATCTATGATTATAATGATGTATTTCCGATGCAATATGAGGAAAAACTATATCAGGAGAAGGTGCGAAAAGGATACTATATAAAATTGTTGGATACCTGTTTCTATTTTGGAAGAAATCGAACGTTAGAATCAGAACAGGATATGGCAACGGAAGAAACAACATTGCATATAGGAGAAAATTTTTATGTACCAATTACACTAGGTGAATATACAATAAGAAAATACGAAACAGTTCAAAAAAAATACACAAAAGAGCAGGCAAAAGGCGTTGCTAAGGAAAGAGTAAGAGAATTTTGCGAAAATTTAACCGAAAAAGGGGTAGAAATACTTGAAAATAATGTTACAATAGAAGTTAATGGAAAGGAATGCCAGACCACGGGAAGATTTGTACTGGTTGAAAAATTGGGTATCAGAAGTCCGGTGGAAAAAATAGAAGTAAAGGAACAGGAGACAGAGGTAGAGAATGGAGAAAATAATTGATATTCCGGCAGAACATATACAGAATGTATTTGGCCAGTTTGATAAAAATATCAAAAAGATTGAAAGAATGTATGATGTTATGGTGATTACCAGAGAGGGAGAGGTACGCATTGAAGGTGAGGAAAGTCGTGTTGAGAAGGCTGCCAGTGTATTGAAACAGCTGACTGAATTATCTAAAAGGGGTAATATTATCAATGAACAGAATGTAGATTATATTTTATCTCTGGCAGTGGAGGAAAAAGAGAAAAAGGTGCTGGAGATTGATAAGGATATTATTTGTCATACGATTCAGGGAAAACCAATTAAACCAAAGACATTGGGGCAGAAGAACTATGTAGATGCCATTCGTGAAAAGATGATTGTGTTTGGTATTGGCCCGGCGGGAACCGGTAAGACCTACCTTGCTATGGCAATGGCAATCAAGGCATTTAAGAATGAGGAAGTATCTCGTATTATTTTGACACGTCCGGCAATTGAGGCGGGGGAGAAATTAGGATTCCTGCCAGGAGATATGCAGAGTAAGGTAGATCCATATCTGCGTCCTTTGTATGATGCATTGTATCAGATTATGGGTGCAGAAACATTTATGAAGAATATGGAGAAAGGGCTGATTGAGGTGGCTCCCCTTGCGTATATGCGAGGACGTACTTTAGATAATGCCTTTATTATATTGGACGAAGCCCAGAATACCACTCCGGCACAGATGAAAATGTTTCTGACACGTATTGGCTTTGGTTCTAAGGTGATTATTACTGGTGATGCAACCCAGAAGGATTTACCGTCCTCTCAGCGTTCCGGTTTGGAGGTGGCATGCCAGGTGTTGAAAAGAGTAGATGATATTGCGTTCTGTGAGTTGACAAGTAAAGATGTTGTGCGTCATCCACTGGTGCAGAAGATTGTCAAGGCATATGAAGAATATGAAAATAAATCGGATATGAAAAACACAAAAGAGAAAACAGAGAAAAAAATGAAAAAGGCACAGAGAAAGAATAGATAAGGAGTAGGATACGATGACATTATATCTGGAAGAAGAATACAAACTGGATTTGGGTATAGATTATAAAAAAATTGGGGAGCTAGTTATGGAGGCTGCTTTGGATTATGAGAATTGTCCATATGAAGCAGAAGTAAATTGTATTTTGACGGACAACGATTCTATACAACAGATTAATAAGGAACAAAGAGACATAGACAAGCCTACAGATGTATTGTCATTTCCTATGGTGGAGTATGAACAACCAGCATGTTTTGAAGGACTGGAGGAACAGGGAGACAATTTTAACCCGGATACAGGAGAACTGATGCTGGGGGATATTGTAATTTCTCTCGACAAGGTAAAGGAGCAGGCAGAAAGTTATGGTCATTCCTGCAAACGTGAATTTGCTTTTCTTTTTGCACACAGTATGTTACACTTAATGGGATATGACCACATGATAGAAACAGAAGAGAAGATTATGTTTTCGCATCAGGATGCCATTTTAGAGAAGCTTGGCATCGGCCGATAATCAATACAGTTATAGTACAGGAGTTTATATGGGAAACAGAAATACAAACAGGAATATGGTAGTACAGGGGAGTGTACTTGCGGTGGCATCCATGATCGCGAGAGTCATAGGAATGTTGTACCGTATACCTTTGACAAATATCATAGGGGATGAGGGTAATGGCTATTACAGTTGCGCATTTGAAGTGTATTCGCTGATGCTTTTGATATCGTCCTACAGTCTGCCGACTGCGGTGGCAAAGATGGTATCAGAACGATTGGCACGTGGCGAAGTGAAAAATGCACGGCGTGTATACCGGGAAGCTATGGTATTTGCAGTTATTATGGGTTTGATTGCAAGCGGAATCGTATTTGTAGGAGCGGATTGGATTGCGACAGATCTTATGAGGAATCCATTAAGCGCAATTGCACTGAGAGTTCTTGGACCGACCATTCTTATTGTGGCAGTTATGGGCGTCTTTCGTGGATACTTCCAAGGAATGGGAACCATGATGCCTACAGCAATTTCACAGATATTAGAACAGATTGTGAATGCTATTATCAGTGTGGCGGCAGCTTATTATTTGTTCCGTTATGGCAAAACAATTGGGGACATCTTGTATCAGGAAGATTATGGTGCTGCGTATGGGGCAGCAGGCGGTACATTAGGAACAGGAGTAGGAGCGTTTGCAGGATTGTTATTCCTTATGTTTGTAGGTCTTTTGTTCCGTGCAGTTTATAAGCGTCAGGTAAAACATGACCATAACACACATGTAGAATCCTATTCCGCTATGTTTAAACCAATGATTCTTATTATTTTACCAGTGCTTCTCAGTACAACGGTGTATAACATTAGCGGTATTATAGATCAGGCGATTTTTTATCGTTTAATGGAGAAAAAAGAGATAGAGAATTATGTGGAACTGTGGGGAATTTATTCTGGTAAATACAAGGTACTGATTAATGTTCCAATTGCTTTGGCTAGTGCAGTTACCTCTTCGTTGATTCCATCAATGACAGCAGCGTTGCAGAAACGAAGTCGCAAGCTTGTAAATAATAAAATAAATGTAGCAATGAGATTTGTAATGTTGTTGTCGATTCCGTGTGCAGTTGGATTAGCGATTTTGGCATCACCACTATTACAGATGTTATTTAATGACAATAGTGCATTGCCGGCAACTCTCCTTCAAGTGGGAGCGGTAGCTGTTATCTTTTATGCAATGTCAACACTGACAAACGGCATTTTACAGGGGTTGAATCGCATGAATGTGCCGGTAATTAATGCTGTAATCGCTTTGATACTGCATGTTGTTTGTCTGTATCTTATGATTGATGTATTTAATTTGGGCTTGTATGCGGTTGTTTATGCTAATATTTTCTTCTCTGTTGTAATGTGTATCTTGAATGCTGTTGGCATATGGAGAACGGTGCGTTACAAGCAGGAAGTGGTAAAAACGTTTATGATTCCGGTAATTGCTTCCGGCATTATGGGCGTAGCTGCTTTTGGTAGTTATCGTATCTTTATGGCAGTTATATCATCAAACCGTATTGCTGTGGTTTGTGCGGTTGTTGTGGCAGTAATTGTATATGCAGTAGCTATCCTGTTATTGAAGGGAATTAGTCGTGAGGAAATGATCCAGATGCCAATGGGATTACGAATGGCGAAGATAGCAGATAAGCTACATTTATTTCGTGAATAAGGATTATCAAAAAACGTGTACCATTTGGTATGCGTTTTTTGATTAAAAAGAAAAAAATGGGAGATACTAACAGTGAAATATATTTTGTTTCAATGTAACTATTCAGAACAGGACTGTGCTGAACTGCACAGTCCGTATGAAAACGTAGTGGCAGCAGGCCAAAATCCATCACCGTAGGTGATTCTGCATGGATTTTGGCTCGTAACTATGAGGGTACTGAATAGTTACGTTTCAATATTATTAAGAAGATAAAGGAAGTTAGTATTTATGAAGAAAAAAAGAATTGCGGCGGTTGGTGTATTTGTGGCGTTGCTGGTTATTGCATTTTGTGTCAGCTATTACTGGGCAAAAGAAGAAGCAAAGGATGACCAGAAAAACATGGAACTGGTATTGGATGAAAATGCATTGCCGCCAGTTGCTGTAGAAAAAGTATCAGACAATCAAATTGGTGGAGATACCCAGTATGTGTTTGATATTTATAATCGTACATCCCAGGTGCATACAGAGGAAGAAGTTGTACTTCCGCCAGAATGTATTGGAATGACACGAGAAGAATTTATCACATATTTATCAGAGTATGAACAGAACCCTTCTGCTGAGGAAAAGCAGAAGGGATTTTGCGATTGTACCCTTCTCTCATTCTCTAATGAAAAAGTTGTGGTGAGAAAAACATATGAAGACAAAGAAGAATTTGCGTATATTCTAAAAATGGGAGACGATGGAAGGATTGGAGTATACGAATGGGCAACAGGTGCATTGTTTATGCTGACGGATATCTACATGGACAACCTTCCGGAAGAAATGCAGACAAAATGTAAGGAAGGTTATAATATAAAAGAAATAAAAGAGTTGTATGATTTCCTTGAAAATTACTCGAGCTGAGTTTCTATATACTTGAATATTTTCTGTAATTCCTATATACTAGAGCGTGTTTGAAAATTCCTTTCTGCAAGATGTGCGTTCCACTTTGCGGGGAATTGGCACAAACAATTCTGACAATTTGCGGATGGTCATCATTTTTGCAAATGTCTATTGTAATTATTTAAGAAAGGGAAACAGAAGCAATTCTGTATAGGAAGATAAATGGCAACAAAAAAGAAAGTTGTAATTGGAATGTCGGGAGGAGTGGATTCCTCTGTGGCAGCATATTTATTGAAGGAGCAAGGTTATGATGTAATGGGTGTTACCATGCAGATTTGGCAGGAAAAGGACACCTTTGAGGCAGAAGAACAGGGTGGTTGCTGTGGTTTAAGTGCAGTGGACGATGCGAGAAGGGTAGCAAATGCTCTGGATATTCCGTATTATGTAATGCAGTTTCGGGATGTGTTTAAAGAAAAAGTAATGGATTACTTTGTAAAGGAATATTTAGCTGGAAGAACCCCGAATCCGTGTATTGCCTGCAATCGTTATATAAAGTGGGAAGCGCTTCTTGATAAAAGTCTGGCGTTAGGAGCGGATTACATTGCCACTGGTCACTATGCCCAGGTTGTACAGTTAGAAAATGGACGGTACGCATTAAAAAAATCAGTCACAGCAGCAAAAGATCAGACCTATGCCTTATACAATCTGACGCAGGAACAGTTGTCACATACACTTATGCCTGTAGGCGCATATTGTAAAGATGAAATACGAAAAATTGCAGGAGATATCGGATTGCGGGTAGCAAACAAGCCGGATAGTCAGGAAATCTGTTTTATCCCGGATAATGATTATGCATCCTTTATCAAAAAAGAAGCAGGCGTCAAAATACCGGAAGGTAATTTTGTGGATCTGGATGGAAATGTGATTGGTCGTCACAAAGGAATTACCAATTACACCGTCGGACAGCGTAAAGGATTGAATTTATCCATGGGTAAACCGGTATTTGTTGTTGAAATACGTCCGGAAGCAAATGAAGTTGTCATTGGTAGCAATGAGGATGTATTTGACCGTTATGTGTATGCGGAAAATGTAAATTTTATGGCGATACCGGATATCGAAGGGGAAATGCGTTTTACAGGCAAGATTCGCTATGCTCACCAAGGTGCTGCCTGTACTGTCAGAAAAATAGATGATAATAGAATAGAGTGTATATTTGATGAGCCACAACGTGCAGCTACACCGGGGCAGGCGTTGGTTCTTTATGATGGAGATATTGTAGTAGGTGGAGGAACAATTATCAAACATGCATAATACACATGGAATAAATGACTTTTAAAATGTTACAAAAATATTACACACTGGTCTTGACAAAACGAAATAATGTGCTACAATGATTAACGTGTGTTTTAATAAAAATGTAATATATTTGGAAGTGATTGTATAATAGGAGGGTTCCATGAAAAAAATGATAAAAGGTACTTCACTTTTAACAACTGGTATATGCGTACTCACGACAGCCTGTATGGTAGGTCAGGCATTTAATATAGAAAATGAAAAATCTGTAAGCGCAGCGCAGCTTACAGCAAGAGAATACTCAACAGTAAAAACCGGGATTCCGTATATAAATATAGAAGAAGCTCTTGTAAATGTTGATTCAGTAGAGTTAAACATTGGTGTAGAAGATGTATTGGGAAGTGAAGAAAGTGTTTCAGCTTCAATTGCATCAAATACACAGGTTGGCTCTGGGATACAGGAAGTAAAAGAAGAATCAGTTGTAGCTGGTTATACGAATTTAGGTGTTGCACATGTAGATAACAACTTAAATATTCGTAAAGAGCCGAGCGAGGATGCGGAATTGGCTGGTAAACTGCCAAAGAACGCAGGCTGTGAAATCTTCGAAATAGCAGATGGATGGGCTAAGATTAAATCTGGTAAAGTAGAAGGCTATGTAAAGGCAGAATTTTTATATACAGGCGAAGAAGCAGAGGTGGTGGCTAAGGAAGTTATGGAGACATTTGCTGTGGTTAATACACAGACATTAAATGTTCGTCTTGAAGCTTCTGTTGATGCGGGGATTTTGTGCCAGGTGCCACAGGAAGAAAAATTAACAGTATTAGAGATTAATGGTGATTGGATTAAAGTAGAAGTAGATTCTGATGAAGGTTATGTCGCAAAAGAATTTGTTGAGATTACAACCGAACTGGATACAGCTGTTACAATGAAAGAATTGAAGTATGGTACCGGTGTGTCAGATATCCGCGTATCAATTGTCCAGTTTGCAAAACAGTTCTTGGGCAACCCATATGTCTGGGGCGGTGCAAGCTTAACAAATGGAGCAGATTGTTCTGGGTTTACGATGTCAATCTATAGAAACTTTGGTATTTATTTACCACATTCTTCCAGAGCGCAGGCAAATTGTGGCACAAGAATTAGTACATCAGAATTAAAGCCGGGTGATTTGATTTTCTATGGTAGTGGTTCTAGCATCAATCATGTTGCTATGTACATTGGTGGTGGACAAGTTATCCATGCAAGTTCTAAGAAGACAGGTATTAAGATTTCAAATGCATTTTACCGTAATCCAATCTGTGCAACCAGATTGTTGGCTGATTAATAGGTAAACTATATTTATAAAAGCGTCATTTATGGCGCTTTTTAAATTTTTATAAGTTCTACTTGTTTCCCAAAAACAGGTATGCTATAATAATTTCAGTTCTGTGCCAAATGGGGCAGTTCTTACGCGATGATGAATAAATCAAATGTAGATAGGAGAATGAACATGAGCGTTTTATACAAGAGTACAAGAAGCAATGGTGAAAAAGTAACAGCTTCACAGGCGATTTTAAAAGGATTAGCAGATGATGGTGGTTTATTTGTACCAGATCATATTCCGGCACTGGATGTTTCTTTTGAAGAACTTGCAAAGATGTCTTATCAGGAAACTGCTTACGAAGTAATGAAGCTGATGCTTAGTGATTATACAGAAGAAGAATTAAAGTCATGTATCAATAAGGCGTATGATGCAAAATTCGATACAGAAGCAATTGCGCCATTAGCAAAGGTTTCCGATGCTTACTACTTAGAATTGTTTCATGGAGCAACTATCGCATTTAAAGATATGGCACTTTCCATTTTACCACACCTTTTAACAACAGCAGCAAAGAAAAATAATGTAAAAAATGACATTGTAATTCTGACTGCAACATCTGGTGATACAGGTAAGGCTGCATTAGCAGGGTTTGCTGATGTACCGGGAACAAAGATTATTGTTTTCTATCCAAAGAATGGTGTAAGTCCAATTCAGGAAAAACAGATGGTAACTCAGAAAGGTGATAATACATTTGTTGTTGGTATTCATGGTAACTTTGACGACGCGCAGAGCGGTGTGAAGAAAATATTCAACGATAAGGATTTAGCGATAGAGTTGGATGGGGCAGGTTACCAGTTTTCTTCTGCGAACTCAATCAATATCGGTCGTTTGATGCCACAGGTTGTATATTATGTATATGCATATGCAAAAATGATTGAAAATAAAGAGATAGAAAACGGTGAAAAGATTAATGTAGTAGTTCCAACAGGTAACTTTGGTAACATTTTAGCAGCTTACTATGCGAAAGCGATGGGTGTGCCGATTGCAAAATTAATCTGTGCATCTAATGATAATAAGGTATTATATGATTTCTTTGCAACAGGAAGCTATGACAGAAATCGTGAATTTATTTTAACAACTTCTCCATCAATGGATATTTTAATTTCCAGCAACTTAGAGAGATTGATTTATAAGATTGCAGGAGAGGATGCTGCAAAGAATGCAGAATGCATGAATGACTTAGCTGCAAAGGGTGTTTACACTATTACAGATAGTATGAAAGCAGAACTAAAAGATTTCTATGGAAATTATGCGAAAGAAGAGGAAACTGCTTCTACAATTAAGTCTGTTTACGAAGCAGCAGGCTATGTAATGGATACACATACAGCAGTGGCAGCAACTGTTTATGAGAAATACAAAGCAGACAGCAAGGATACTACAAAGACGGTAATTGCTTCCACAGCGAGCCCATACAAGTTCACAAGAAGCGTTATGAATGCAATTGATGCGAAATATGATGCAATGGGTGACTTTGAATTAGTAGATGAGTTAGAAAAGATTTCTAATGTAAAAGTACCTAAGGCAATTGAGGAGATTCGTACAGCTCCGGTATTACATAATACAGTATGTGAAACAGCAGAAATGCAGAATGTTGTTAAGAAATTCTTAGGAATGTAAAAAAGATAGTTTAAAAGCCATCCCAAATGTGGGATGGCTTTTTGTGATATACTATGTAAATCAATGAACAGCTCTTTTATAAATCTGAAATGATAAAATTAATTGTCCCAAATGGGAAACCAATAGGTAGACAATATACGGTTTTGTTCACATAATCTAAATCATTGTCACTTTCTACTGGCGGAGTAAGTGCCAGATTCATTACAAACTCATTCGCTGCATTTACGGTAAATAATCCATTGTGCAGATTTAAAAAGTCTTGAATAGAAGCGGTTACATACTCATCAAATTCAGTAAAATCTTCCTCTGCATATCTGCAAGCTAACCCAATTAATGCTTCTTCTGAAGCAGCAATAGCAGTACGTGCAGAAAACGGTCCTGTAAGATCCTGGGAAATGATATACATATCCTTTGGAGCCTCTTTTAATAAATTCTCCTTAAATGGAGTGAAGTCATTACCAATAAAGCGGGTAATGTTGTTGAACAAAAGGCTTATGTACTTGATGTAGACTTTTGAATCACTTAATCCGGTTAAATCAAAAAAGTCATTAATCAAAGCATTAATCTGTGTTGTTTGCTGTAAATTGAGGTTGTCCATATCCTCTAAACGGTACTTGTGCTTAAAGTGTTCTACAGCATTATCGCATGCCTCCTGGGACAGTATGTTACTGTCTACTAATACTTTACACAATAATTCATAATCATTATGCTGTACATCTAACAGAGTACTCATTTCTTCGCCTGTCATGAGCCAGTGCTCTACAACTAATTCACCAAAGCGTTTATCTTCTCTGGTTTGAAGAATGTGTATCTGTTCCACCTGTTCGGGTGTTAAATAACCATAACGAACTGCCAGTTCTCCGATGCGAGTGTGTAGTCTGTTGACATCCTGAATAGCACTAGTCAGCTGTTCTGTAGTTACTAACCCTTCATTTAGTAAGTAGTTACCAAAAAACTGTGAAAACATTTATTTTCCCCCTTCGACTTTAGTCATAATAACGTGCTTAATTTGGTCATTATCAAGCGGTTTCTGGATGAAATCTTTAGCTCCAGCCTTTAATGCCTCCTTTAAGTTCTCTTGTGTACCGACAGAAGAAGTCATAACAATATGAGCGTTTTTGTCAAATGCAACAATTTCTTTAACTGCAGTAATACCATCCTTCACTGGCATTACAATATCTAAGAAAACCAGATCTGGTTTTAATTCTTTATACATATTGATTGCAGATTGACCATCGGCTGCCTGTTCTATGTGACTACATCCTATTGATACTAAGAAATCACTTAATTTCTTGCGTGCAAGAATGGAATCATCGCACACTAAAATGCTTAAATTTTCTACTGTCATTATTATTCCTCCCATATCTCTGATGAAGTGTTGTATAGTAAAGTAATGTTTTAGTTTATTTTACACTATTTTTTGATGTTTTTCAATAAGAAATTATGAATTTGCACAAAGAAGACATAATTTTTAGGTGTGATTTGTACAGAAAACTATAATTGAATAGAGATATTTGATAAAAAACTGACAAAAACCCTTGTTTTATATGGAAAACAGGGGTTTTTGCAGAACACATGTTATTTTCGGTTGTCAATTGGAATATAAATAGATTCCGGACAAATTGCTTTGTATGCTGGTCGAATGATTTTTCCATTATTAGCAAGCTCTTCGATGCGGTGAGCGCTCCAGCCAACCATTCTTGCACAGGCAAAAAGAGGAGTATAAAGCTCAGTTGGAAGACCTAACATATTGTATACGAATCCGCTATAAAAGTCTACATTTGCACTGACACCTTTGTAGATTTTACGTTCTTTTGCAATTATCTTTGGCGCAAGTGTTTCAATGAGGCTATACAATGCATATTCTTTTTCCATGCCCTTTTCTTGAGATAAGGCTTTCACAAAGCTACGGAATACAGTAGCGCGTGGGTCTGACAAGGAATATACAGCATGACCGATACCGTAGATAAGCCCTGCTTTATCAAAGGTCTGCTTGTTCAAAAGTGCAGTAAGATAAGCGGCTACTTCATCTTCATCAGTCCAATCCTTTATAGTCGCTTTCATATGTTCGAACATCTGGGTCACTTTTACGTTAGCACCACCGTGTCGTGGTCCTTTTAAGGAACCTAAAGAAGCGGCAATAGCAGAGTAGGTATCTGTACCAGAAGAAGAAACTACGTGTGTAGTAAAGGTGGAATTGTTACCGCCACCGTGCTCCATGTGAAGTACAAGGGCAAGGTCTAATATACGTGCCTCTAATTCTGTATAAGAACCATCTGGTCTTAATATATGAAGAAGATTTTCTGCATAGGAAAGCGTTTCAGAAGGCTGGTGAATAACCAGGCTGTTACCATCATGAAAATGTTTGTAACACTGATAGCCATAAACACTAAGCATTGGAAAAATGCTGATTAATTCAAGACATTGACGCAGAACATTTGGAATGGAGGTGTCATCAGCTCTATCGTCATACGCATATAATGTTAATACACTACGGGCAAGCGTATTCATCATATCACGGCTTGGAGCTTTCATAATGATATCTCGGACAAAACTTGTTGGCAGTGAGCGATATCTTGCAAGGACAGATGAAAAGGTATCTAGTTCGTTTCTGTTTGGAAGCTGACCGAATAAAAGAAGATAAGCAACCTCATCAAAACCAAAACGTCGTTCAGAGTTAAAACCCTGTACCAAATCCTCTACATCATAGCCACGGTAATATAATTTTCCTTGGCATGGGTGGGATTCGCCATTGATTTCCTCGTAAGCTTTGATGGTGGAAATCTCAGTGAGACCTGCCAGTACGCCTTTTCCGTTTAAATCACGTAATCCGCGTTTTACATCATATTTTGTATACAAAGCATTATCTATAATACTGATATCCGTACACATTTTCGAATATTTTAAAATTTCGGGGGTAATTTCAGAAAAATAATTTGAATTCATTGTTTGCCTCCTTATTTAGATTTTTCACATACTTTTTTATAGTATCATAATTAACAGGATAATTTCAAGTAGTAAAGCTAAAATGGTTATTGTCCTATAAGAATACTATGGTGTTTGAGGTTGAACAATTGATTGGTTTCGTGTAAAATAATCGCAAACGAATTTGTGTCTCAGATGGACATGTAAACTTGAGACATTAGGAGGCAGATTATGTTTAGAGAAAGAATTGACAGATTGCGTGTTCTCATGGTGGAGCGCGGAATTGATTTGTATGTGGTGCCAACAGATGACTATCACTTATCAGAATATGTGGGTGATTATTTTAAAACCAGAAAATTTTTGAGTGGATTTACAGGTTCTGCCGGAACCCTCATTGTCACGAAAGAGGAAGCGGGGCTGTTTACAGATGGCAGATATTTTATTCAAGCAGAAAAGGAGTTAGAAGGCAGTGGTATTATTTTATTCCGGACAGGTACGGCAGGAGTGCCAACTGTGGAGGAGTATTGCGCTGTTTATATGCAAAAGCATAATGTGATTGGGTTCGATGGAAGAACGGTTACGAAGCAGTTTGTTGATGCGATCGAAAGAAAAATGAATGGAAAAAAGCTGACGTGTGCATATGAAGAAGACTTGGCAGGCAGTATCTGGTCAGATAGACCGGAATTATCTGCAAAGCCGGTGTCGATTCTGGATGAGCGCTATGCTGGTGAGCCGGTTTCTGAAAAATTAGAACGCATTCGAAAAATAATGAAAGAAAAAGGCGCAGAATCCCATTTGCTTACTTCGTTAGATGATATTGCATGGGTTTTTAATATAAGAGGAAATGATGTAGAAAATAATCCGGTAGCACTGGCATATGCATTGATTACAGATAAAAATGCCTGTCTGTATCTGCAAAAGAAAACGGTAAGCAAAGAAGTGGAGGTTTCTCTTGGAGAGGCTGGTGTAGTCATACAGGAGTATGATTTGATATATGATGCATTACGGAAACAGTTGAGTAGCTGTCAATCTATTATGCTGGATGTAAGCAAGGTAAATTATGCGTTGTATTCGCTTATACCAGAGCACTGTCAAAAGCTGGAAGAACGTAATCCATCTGTCATGATGAAAGCAATAAAGAATATGACTGAGATTCAGAATGCAAAGGTAATTCATATCAAAGACGGTGTTGCGGTAACAAAATTTATGTATTGGTTGAAAACAAATATTGGGAAAACACCTATGGATGAATACAGTGTAGGTAAAAAAATGGATGCTATGCGTTTGGAGATACCAGAATGTAAGGATTTGAGCTTTGATACGATCTGTGCCTATGGTGCGAATGCAGCTATGATGCATTATTCTGCAAAGGAAAATGATTGTGCAGAACTAAAAACGGAGAATTTTCTGTTAGTAGATTGTGGCGGACAGTATTTAGAAGGAACGACAGATGTTACAAGAACTTTTGTGTTAGGTGAATTGACAGCGGAACAGAAAAAACACTTTACAGCAGTAGTCAGTGGCATGCTTCGCTTGCAAAATGCAAGGTTCCTCTATGGATGTAATGGATTTAATCTCGATATCTTATCGAGAGGTGCTGTGTGGGAAATGGGAATTGATTACCAGTGTGGCACCGGACATGGAGTGGGTTCATATCTGAATGTTCATGAGGGACCAAATGGATTTCGTTGGAAAAGCAATCCTGGTATGAAATATGACTGGAGCTTTGAGGAGGGGATGATAACAACTGACGAACCCGGTGTTTATATTGAAGGGAGTCATGGTATTCGAATAGAGAATGAACTGCTTTGTGTAAAGGATGTAAAGAATGAATGGGGACAGTTTATGAAGTTTGAAGTGTTAACCTATGTCCCGATTGATTTGGATGGTATCGATGTAACGTATATGCAGGAGAAAGATTTGGAAATGCTTAATGCATATCATGCAGAAGTGTATAAAAAATTATTGCCATATCTGAATGAGGAAGAGAAGTTATGGTTAAAAAATGCTACAAGACCGTTGGAAAAATAAATTCTGACATTGTGAAAATTATACGACAAAAATATTAAATAATCGTGGTTTTCTGTAAAATAACCATGAACTCATTGACATTTATTCAGAAAAATGAGATAATAACAAGCGAAGTGAATGGATATCACGATGCAATTACTCACCAAAGCCTTATAAGCCAGGTGTTGTATAAATATTAATAATTAAGGAGGACAAAAAATGTCAACAAAAGCGTATTATCCACTTAATGAAATCGGAGCTGGCAAGCCTGGTTTTTCAAAAACTCGTTCTATTATTGAAGCAGCTTTCTACGGAAATAATGTCGTAAAGGTAAATACTTTAAAGGAAGCTTATGAATTAGCTAAGAATTCACCAGGAACAATCGTTACTGATATGCCGGTAAAAAATGGTGAAACATTTGGTCTTGAAAAAGACGCTAAGGTTTTATTATTTAATGATGGTGCAGTAACAGGTCGTTATGCAGCAGCTCGTCGTATTAAGGGTGAGCCAGGCGTTGATGAAGTGAAACTTGATAAGGTTGTTATGGACGCTGTTTATGAGACACGTTGGAAAACTATGTATCATGCAGAGTGTTTCGTAGGTCTTGATCCAGAATTCATGGTAAAGGCACATCTTTTAATTCCGGAAGGAGAAGAAAACATTCTCTATAACTGGATGATCAACTTCCAGTACATGTCAGATGAATATGTTAAGATGTACAAGAATTCCAAGCCGGTTGGTGAAGGAAAAGAGCCGGATATCTATATCTTCTCTGATCCTCAGTGGGCTCCACATGAAGCACCAGACGTTGATTATAGCTGCTTAAGTGATCCGCTTACACTTTGCTATTTCGACACAAACGAAAACTGTGCTGCTATTCTTGGTATGAGATATTTTGGTGAACATAAGAAAGGTACTCTTACAATGGCTTGGGCACTTGCTAACAGAAATGGTTATGCATCTTGCCACGGTGGACAGAAAGAATACTTATTAGCAGATGGATCTAAGTTTGTAGCTTCCGTATACGGTTTATCAGGATCTGGTAAATCTACGCTTACACATGCAAAACATGGTGGAAAGTACGAAATCAAAGTGCTTCATGATGATGCATTTATTATCAACACAGATACTTGTGCATCTATCGCATTAGAGCCAACATATTTTGACAAGACAGCAGATTATCCAACAGGTTGCCCGGATAATGAATATCTGTTAACAGCACAGAACTGTTCTGCTACTTTAGATGAAGATGGAAAATTACAGTTAGTAACAGAAGATATTAGAAATGGTAACGGACGTGCAATCAAGTCTAAGTTATGGTCACCTAACCGTGTAGATAAGATTGATGCTCCGGTTAACGCAATCTTCTGGATTATGAAGGACCCTACAATTCCACCAGTAGTAAAATTAAAAGGTGCTGCATTAGCTTCTGTTATGGGTGCTACTCTTGCTACAAAGACATCTACAGCAGAACGTGTTGCTGCAGGAACAGACTTAAATGCTATTCGTATTGTACCTTATGCTAACCCATTTAGAACATATCCATTAGTAAATGACTATGAGAAGTTCAAGAAGTTAGTGGAAGAAAAGAATGTAGATTGCTATATCATCAACACAGGTGATTTCATGGGCAAGAAAGTTCAGCCAAAGGATACATTAGGCATCTTAGAGACTATCGTAGAAGGTAAAGCAGAATTCAAACAGTGGGGTAACTTCTCTGATATCGAAATCATGGATTGGGAAGACTTCAATGTTGACTTAAATGATGCTTCTTATGTTGCAGAATTGAAGAGTGCTATGCAGACTCGTGTAAAAGCAGTTGAAGATTTCGCAACTAAGAAAGAAGGCTATGACAAGCTTCCGGATGAAGCTTTAGAAGCACTTAAGAAAATTGTTAGCGAATTAGGCTAATTGTTACGAAGGAGAACACGGAAACGTGTTCTCTTTTGGATAATATGGAAGAAAATTCATTGAAAAACAAGAATTTATTATTGAAATATTACATATAATATAGTATAATAAATTCAGATTAAGAAGGATATGTTTCCTGAGATGTTCGAAGCTCCTGTTATATTTTGAACCTACATTTACGTTTATGGGATTCCTATATCATTGTTTAGATGTCAAGCCGTCATTGCGCAGCGGAAGGCAGAAGAACAGTTGCGGTTGCCCACCTAGCTTTCGCTAGGCGTCAAAAAGCAGGAAACGGCATTTTGGGAAGCATGTTTATGAAAGAACTGGTACAAAATAGTGTCAAGCGAGATGGCTTTATTTTGTATCGGTTCTTTTTTAAAATATCAATGTTTTATATAGCATTGTAAGGAAAGAGGGGACTTGCATGGAATGTAAAAAACGATATATTCAGATGATATTAATTGTACTATGTGCATTGCTGTTGATAGGTATTTTTTTTATATATAAAACTGGTAACCGTCATAGCAAAAATGAAGGGGAACCTGTATCCATTGCAGAGGCAAGCTATGTGTTTGGGCGTCTTGTGAAAGAACAGGACTGGTCTTTTTTAGAGGACAAGGGGGAGTTTTTGACATATGGAGATTTGGAGGAGATTTATACTGCTTTGAATCTGTATGGAAATAATTTAGACAAAAAAGATAAGAATGCTTATGTGGATAGAACGATTTTCACAGCCTATGTTGAAAAACTGATTGCACATTTGAAGTTAGAAAATTGTAATCAGACGATGATAGATGTTCTTGCTGTATCTGAAAATACTATTTATAGTGTGGAAGGGGATAGTTATCAGTCTGGCTTACCGGATTTGGAAGCATACCAGTATCATCGCATACATGCATATTGCCATGAAAATGAGGTACTTTACATAGTATCGGAAGAATTATATACGGCAGAGCTAAAAAATGTATGGTATATTTCTGGTCAGGATGGTAACAGTGAGGTTGTTGTAAATAATAATCATCTTATCTTATCTCATAAAAAAAGTATGAAGGAAGAAAGTGGGATTTGCGATATTGATATTCGGGATGGAAAATTAAAGGATATTGTAAGTAAGACAGAAATGATAGGTGGAATCACCAATACAGTATCATCGGAGAAAATTGATATTGACAATTACGGCAGTATAAAGCTAACTAAAGATTTTAAAATTTACAAAACATATGGAACGGTGGAAGAAGGGAGTATATCTGATATTGTTGTTGGCTATGCTATGACAGATTATGTGTTGGAGGACGGTAAAATTTGTGCTGCAATTATTCATAGCACACCGGATATGAGTCATGTGCGCGTTATTATTAAGTCTGACAATTATGACAGTTTATTCCATCATCAGCTTACGGTCACTGCTGACACGGATTTTACAGTGGAGCAGAATGGTGAGTCTGTGAAGCATGTGGCAGGTGAAATGGTTGTTTTTAAACAGGATGACGAATTGTTTAAAAATGGAAAGGTAACAGTAAAGACGGAGACAGGTAGCGGAAAAATAATACTGCCCAAATTGGCAAGGTCAATTGAAAAGCCATCTTATTACGGAAGTATGGAATTAAAGACGGTGGAAGGTCAACTTTTAGTGGTTAATGAATTGTCATTAGAGCAGTATTTGTATGGTGTGATTTCAAGTGAGGTGCCGTACACATTTCCAATGGAGGCGCTAAAAGCACAGGCAGTTTGTGCGAGAAGTTATGCATATAATGCCGTGCTACATGGTTCTTACTCTGCGTATGGTGCGCATATGGATGATAGCACAAGTTTTCAAGTATATGGCAATCACGCAGAAAATGAGAGGACGATACAGGCAGTGAAGGAAACTTGTGGAGAAGTTGCGAAGTATGAAGATAACGTGATAGAGGCATACTATTATTCCACTTCCTGTGGAATCACATCTAACGCTTCTATTTGGGGGCAGAGTGTACCGTACTTAAAATCAATTACTGTAAATGATTCGCGAGAAAATGTACAATTTACAGAAGAAGAATTTTATAATTTTATACAATCGGATTCCGTGGAAGCATTTGATAGTTCTGTGAACTGGTTCCGATGGAAGGTAAAATTAAGCTTGTCTGAGATAAAACAAAACATTGATTCAAAGTTATCTGCCAGATATCAGGCCGATAGGGAAAAAATTCTGACTTACCAGAATGATGCCTATGTTAGTGTGCCGGTAGATACGGTTGGTGAAATTCAAAATATTGTAATTAGCAAAAGAGGTACTTCCGGAATCGCAGAGATTATGATTATAAAAGGAAGTGTAAATACAGTCAAGGTGGTTGGCGAATACAATATACGTGTTCTTCTTGGACCTTGTGGAAGAAATTGCACCAGACAGGATGGCTCTGTAGTCGACACGCTACAGATATTACCAAGTGCCTATGTTCTGGTGGATCCTTTGTACAACGAAGAGGGATTATGCGGTTTTCAGATGACAGGTGGGGGATTTGGACATGGCGTTGGTATGAGTCAGAATGGTGCTTGTGAAATGGCAGAGAAAGGTTGGGGGTATCAGAAAATATTAAAATTTTATTATGATGGAATTCAGATAGAAAAATTATATTAGAGAGCTGGTGATGGGAATAATACCGAGATGGTTGCATAGAGTTAGAAATTTCTTGCGAGAGTTAGAAGAGGATAATGTACGGGCATTTGCGGCACAATCTGCTTATTTTCTTATGTTGTCTTCTGTTCCCTTGCTTATGTTGGTGACGGTTATTTTGCAGATATTTCTTAATCATACGAATATTTATATGCAATTGGATACATGGCAATTAGAATTGCTTCCTGCTGCAGTGGGTAGTTTTTTGACTAAAGTAGTGAATGAGGTATCTCAAAATGTTGCCACGATTCTTCCGGTTTCGTTGTTGATGGCTGTCTGGGCATCTAGCAAAGGAATGGCTGCAATTACACAGGGTTTAAACAGTGTTTATGGTGTAGAAGAATCAAGAAATTATATTATGCAGAGAGTGCGTGGTGTGGTATATGTGATATTGTTTTTAATCGGTATATTAGTATCTATGATAGTATTGGTCTTTGGCAATCAATTGAGTCAATATTTGACCTTGGTATTCCCGTTTTTGGGGCCAATACTTAGAGGGATACTTGAGAATCGAGTATTTTTAATAGGCATCATTCTGTTGCTTGTCTTTATGGCATTGTACAAGTTTATGCCGAACTGCAAGAAAAAATGGAAATGCCAGGTGCCTGGGGCGATATTTTCTTCTTTAGGATGGCTGTTTTTTTCATTTGGCTTTTCTATCTATGTGGATTATTTTAATGGCTATTCGGACATGTATGGAAGTATGACTACGCTTATCTTATTGATGTTGTGGCTCTACTGGTGTATGTATATTGTGTTGCTTGGTGGGAAAATAAATTACTATTTTGAATTGAGTTTGTCAAGAAAAAACAATGGGTTGTAGAAAAACATGATTTTGATGATAAAAAAACTAAAAAATGTCATATCAACACATTGTTTTTGACAAAACGTTTTAGAATATGTTGAAGAAATTTATACAATATGCTATAATTCTGTCAATATGTGAAATTTGAAGCGATGCCTAATAGGTGGGGGGATAGATGTGAACAAAAAAGCAAATATAGGCTTTATGATCATCACTATGCTAACGGCAGTATTATTTGTATTGTTTTTCTTTAATTATGTAGTAGATGATGAAATATATGACGATGCCGTTTTTCTTTATGATGGATGGCAGGTGCAGGTGAATGATGATATATCGGAAAACGTGAATTTGGAGGAGTTTTCGTTGCCGGTTGCGAAGCGGGGAGATAGGGTACAATATCAAAGAAATATGCCGGCATCAGACATAATGGCGCCATGTTTAAGAATATATACATCTCATTGCACGGCGCAGGTGTATCTGGATAATGAATTGATATATTCTTTTGGGTGTGAAAGAAATGAAAAAGGGGAAATGATTGGCGGAGGCTATCATTGGATTTCATTGCCGGATAATTTTCAAAATAAAACACTCACCATTATATATGTTGCATGCGAAAATAATAAATTTGCCAATTTGCAGGTCCCGGTCTTGCAAAGCGGAGAAAATGCAGTGGCAGATTTTCTGAAGGAATATAGAGTAGTTGTATATATAGGTGTTTTTTTGATTATTTTTGGTTGTGGCAGCTTTTTAATGGCTGTTTTATTGGCTTATATTCAAAAAGAACTGCATAATTTATTGTGGATTTCGCTGTTTTCATTTTGTGTAGGGCTTTGGAATATCAGCAGTACAGGTGTAATACAGGTGATGTCTAGTGATTATTATAAGAATGAGCTGTTTGAATATATGTCCCTTTATCTTGGGACAATTCCAATTTTGCTATTCTTTTGGGAAGTAAAGAAAGAGCATAAAGGATTGCGTAAGTTTTTTGGAGGATTGCTGATTGTTAATGTAGTATTTCCGGTTATGGCTGTGGTGCTCCATGTGTTGAATGTTGTTCATATATGTGCGATGCTGAGTGTGTTTTATATTATATTAGCATGCGATATTGCCTGGGGAATCTTCATTTCAGTAAGAAAAGTGAAAAGCCAGCAAAGTCATGAGAAGTTATTGTTGGTTGGTATTGGAGGCTTGTCTGCCTTTGTAATAGCAGATTTGATTCTTTTTAATTTTGAAAAATTTGGCAGTAATCTTAATATACCTAATATTAAGTGTCTATCTTCTCTGGGTGCACTGTTTTTGATCATTTGTCTGATTGCCAGCTATTGTTCAAAAATCATTGCAAACTATTTTAGCAAAGCAGAACGTGAGATTCTTGAAAAACTGGCGTATTCGGATTCTTTGACGGGATTGTCAAATCGTCAGAGGTTTGATCATGAAATAGAAAAGCTAAGAGAAAATGAATCTCCTTATGTAATGATTGTCTTTGACTTAAATAATTTGAAGTATGCAAATGATACCTGGGGACATGCAGAAGGTGATGGTTTGATATGTTCCTTTGCTGATTGCTTAAAGCTTGCTATTGGTGATTATGGTGTGGTTGCCAGAACCGGTGGTGATGAATTTGCAGCATTGGTAAAAGATTATGATGTTGATTTTGTAGAGCGTTTGTTATGTAAGCTGTTAAGTCGTATGCAGACACTCAATGAGCAGGATGGAGTAAAGGTAAAACTCAGTACTGCATATGGTATGGCGTCTAGTGATGAATGTTCTGGCATTGATGATGCTTATAAGCTTGCAGATAATCGAATGTATACAATGAAGCAAAAAATGAAGCGGGATAATCTGGAATTACATATTCGTTAAGAACAAAGCGTGCAAGCACACTCTTGTGAATTCAGCTAGTTTTGTCTGCACACTCTGCCACACCGAATTTGGCGCGCAGTGCGCATTACTTTTTATGTACTAGTATATGAAAAAATGCTTGACAGATTCAGAACCTTGCGATATTATGAACTACGAAATAAAGCAAAGGCAATGATCGTGATACAGATTATTACTTTCTATCAGAGAGAGGTGGTCGCTGGCTGAAAGCTACCTTAAGTTCAAGTAATAATTCAATTTCCCACGGGAGCTGTATCTCTGAAGTGTTAGTAGGAGATAACGTATGTGCACGTTACGCAGATAAGAGCCTGTGATAGCAGGAATTTGGGTGGTACCGCGGAGATAA
The DNA here is from genome assembly GCA_045125095.1 of Lachnospiraceae bacterium. GTDB lineage: Bacteria > Bacillota > Clostridia > Lachnospirales > Lachnospiraceae > JBGVMW01. The sequence goes on along the minus strand of JBGVMW010000096.1, from coordinate 4,896 downwards.
TTCGTCCCTTTCGATGTATTTCATACATTGAAAGGGATTTTTTTTACTATTGTAAAGAAGGAAGGAGAACAGTCGTGAAAGACAAGTTAAAGAAAATTCATGAAGAAGCATTGAAGCAGATTGAAGCATCCGATGCATTAGAAAAATTAAACGAGGTTCGTGTTAATTTCCTTGGAAAAAAAGGTGAATTGACATCTGTATTAAAGAGTATGAAGGATGTTTTGCCAGAAGAACGTCCGATTATTGGACAGTTGGTGAATGAAACCAGACAGGCAATTGAAAATAAGTTGAACGAGACAAAGAATCGTTTAGAGACAGTGGCAAGAGAAGAAAAATTAAAGAATGAGATCATTGATGTGACACTTCCTGCGAAGAGAGCGCAGGTTGGTCATAGACATCCGAATACGATTGCATTAGAAGAAGTAGAGCGTATTTTTACAGGAATGGGATATGAAGTACAGGAAGGTCCTGAAGTGGAATACGATTTATATAACTTTGAAAAATTAAACATTCCGGCAAACCATCCGGCAAAGGATGAACAGGATACGTTTTACATTAATAAAGAAATTGTGCTTCGTACACAGACTTCACCGGTACAGGCAAGAATTATGGAGCAGGGTAAGCTTCCAATTCGTATGATTGCACCAGGGCGTGTATTCCGTGCGGATGAAGTTGATGCAACACATTCTCCATCCTTCCATCAGATTGAAGGTCTGGTAGTAGATAAGAATATTACATTTGCAGATTTAAAGGGTACATTAGAAGTATTTGCTAAGGAAATGTTTGGTGAGCAGACAAAGATTAAATTCCGTCCACACCATTTCCCATTCACAGAGCCGAGTGCAGAAATGGATGTTACCTGCTTCAAATGTGGCGGTAAAGGCTGCCGTTTCTGTAAGGGTGAAGGCTGGATTGAAATTCTGGGTTGTGGTATGGTTCATCCACATGTATTTGAAATGTGTGGCATTGATCCGGAGGAATATACAGGATTTGCATTTGGTGTTGGTTTAGAGCGAATTGCATTACTAAAATATGAAATTGATGATATGAGATTATTATACGAAAATGATACACGTTTCCTGAAACAGTTCTAAGTAGCAAATTGTCACAAACTATTCTGACAATTTGCAGATGGTTATCACTTTTGCAAACGCCTATTACGATGATTATTGTGAAAGGTGAAATAAAGTTTAGTATGAAGGAGAAAATGAAATGAATACATCATTAGCATGGATTAAAGCATATGTGCCGGATTTAGATGTAGAACCACAGGTTTATTGTGACGCTATGACATTATCTGGTTCAAAGGTAGAAGGTTATGAAGCATTAGATGCTGATTTAGATAAGATTGTCATTGGACAGATTAATAAAATCGAAAGACACCCGGATGCAGACAAATTAGTTGTTTGCCAGATAAACATTGGAACAGGAGAAGACATACAGATTGTAACTGGTGCCCAGAATGTAAAAGAAGGTCAGAAGATTCCTGTTGTATTAGATGGTGGACGTGTGGCAGGTGGACATGATGGAAAGAAGACATCTGGCGGCATTAAGATTAAAAAGGGTAAACTTCGCGGTGTTGAAAGTAACGGTATGTTATGTTCTATTGAGGAATTAGGATCTACAAAGGACATGTATCCGGAAGCACCGGAAGATGGAATTTATATTTTCCCGGAGGATGCAGAAATTGGTGCAGATGCTATTGAAGCATTAGGTTTTAGAGATACGGTTGTAGAATATGAAATTACATCTAACCGCGTAGACTGCTTCAGCGTAGTAGGCATTGCAAGGGAAGCTGCTGCAACATTTGATAAGAAGTTCTGTCCGCCGGAAATCAAAGCGACTGGAAACAATGAGGATGTAAACGATTACATTCAGGTAGAAATCAAAGATACGGATCTTTGTTCCAGATATTGTGCAAGAGTTGTAAAAAATATTAAGCTTGCTCCATCACCAAAGTGGATGCAGAGAAGATTAGCAGCACATGGTATCCGTCCTATCAACAACATTGTCGACATTACAAACTATGTAATGGAAGAGTTAGGACAGCCAATGCATGCCTATGATTTAAGTACAATTGCAGGCAATAAAATCGTAGTAAGACGTGCCACAGCAGATGAAAAATTCACTACATTAGACGGACAGGAACGCCAGATGGATGAAAATGTCCTAATGATTTGTGATGCAGAAAAAGCAGTCGGTATTGGCGGTATTATGGGTGGTGAAAATTCCATGATTACGGACAATGTACAGACTATGTTATTTGAGGCAGCTTGCTTTGATGGAACCAATATCCGTCTTTCCAGCAAACGAGTTGGTCTTCGTACAGACGCGTCTTCTAAGTTTGAAAAGGGATTAGATCCAAATACAGCAGAGATGGCAATCAATCGTGCCTGCCAGTTAATTGAAGAATTAGGTGCTGGTGAAGTGGTTGGTGGAATGGTAGATGTGTATCCTGTTAAGAGAGAAGGAAACCGTGTACCATTTGACCCGGAGTATATCAATCGTTTGCTTGGAACTGACATTGCACCGGAAACTATGTTAGATTACTTTAAGAAAATCGATTTAGGATATGATGAGACAACAAAAGAAGTAGTTGTACCATCCTGGAGACAGGATTTACTTAGAAAAGCTGATATTGCAGAAGAAGTGGCAAGATTCTTTGGATACGATAACATTCCAACTACATTGCCGGGTGGTGCAGGCTCTATCGGTAAATTTACTTATGAGATGCGCATTCAGTCTGTTGCCAGAGATATGGCAGAATACTGCGGCTTTAGTCAGGGAATGACCTATTCTTTTGAAAGTCCAAAGGTATTTGACAAATTATTATTGCCACAGGATGCGAAAGAAAGACAGGCAATTCAGATTATGAATCCATTGGGAGAAGATTTTAGCATTATGAGAACCATTTCTCTGAATGGTATGCTGACATCCCTTGCAACGAACTATAATCGTAGAAATAAAAATGTTAAGTTGTATGAAATGGGAAATATTTATATTCCAAAGCAGCTTCCGATTACAGAACTTCCGGATGAGAGAATGCAATTTACACTGGGCTTCTATGGTGAGGGAGATTTCTTCACAATGAAGGGTGTTGTGGAAGAATATTTTGAGAAGCTTGGAATGACAAAGAGAATGCAATACAATCCACAGGCTGGAAAAGTGTTCTTGCATCCGGGACGTCAGGCAGAAATCAGCTACGAAGGAACTGTAGTTGGTTATTTAGGTGAAGTACATCCTGTTGTGGCAGATAATTATGGTATTGGTGAGAGAGCTTATGTTGCTGTCTTAGATATGCCATCTATCTATCCGTTTGCAACATTTGACAGAAAATACGAAGGTGTTGCAAAATATCCTGCGGTAACAAGAGATCTTTCTATGACAGTACCGAAGGAGGTATTGGCAGGACAGATTGAGGATATCATCATACAGCGTGGTGGAAAGCTTCTTGAAAGCTTAGAATTGTTTGATATTTACGAAGGCGCACAGATTAAAGCGGGCTATAAATCGCTTGCTTATTCTCTTGTGTTCCGTGCAAAAGATAGAACTTTGGAAGAAGCAGATATTACCGCTGCCATGAATAAGATATTAAATGGTCTTGAAGGACTTGGCATTGAATTAAGACAGTAGTTGGAGTAGAAGCAATGAATGTAAAGGATTTTTATTATGATTTGCCGGAGGAGCTGATTGCACAGGATCCGCTGGAGGATCGCTCCTCCTCCAGACTGATGCTCCTAGACAAGGAAACAGGAGAAATTGCTCATTCTGTATTTAAAAATATGATAGATTACCTGAATCCTGGGGATTGTCTGGTTATCAATGATACAAAGGTGCTTCCGGCAAGACTTATGGGTAGCAGAGAAAACACTGGGGCAAGCATCGAGGTGTTACTTTTGAAACGTAAGGAAAATGATTGCTGGGAAACTCTTGTAAAGCCGGGAAAAAAAGCAAAACCGGGAACAAAAATTATATTCGGTGAAGGATTGCTGGTTGGCGAGGTTATCGATATCGTAGAGGAAGGAAACCGAATCATTCATTTTGAATATGAGGGAATCTTTGAGGAAATTCTTGACCAGTTAGGACAGATGCCTCTGCCACCATACATTACTCACCAGTTACAGGATAAAAACCGTTATCAGACGGTTTATGCAAAGGAAGAAGGTTCTGCAGCAGCGCCGACAGCAGGTTTACATTTTACAAAGGAATTGTTAGCGCAGATTCAGGCGAAAGGTGTAGAAATTGCTCATGTTACGCTACATGTAGGTCTTGGCACCTTTCGACCGGTTAAGGTAGAAAATGTGTTAGAACATCACATGCATTCTGAATATTACTGCATAGAAGAGTCAGAAGCAGAAAAAATCAATGCTGCCAAACGAAACGGAAAACGTGTTATCGCTGTAGGAACCACCAGCACGCGAACATTAGAAACAGCAGCTGGTGAAGATGGAATTATCCATGGTTGTAGTGGTTGGACAGATATTTTTATCTATCCGGGCTATCAATTCAAAATAATTGATGCGTTAATTACAAACTTTCATCTACCGGAATCGACACTTGTTATGCTGGTATCGGCATTGGCAGGCAGAGAGCATGTGCTCCATGCATATGAGGAAGCGGTTCGGGAGAAATATCGGTTCTTTTCATTTGGGGATGCTATGTTCGTGAATTAGCATGGTTTTTGCCCGTAATTATTAGGGACTGAGTGGTTACAAGGAAATAGATACTCAGAAAGATTTAACTTTCTGAGTATTTTTTATATACTAGGAAATTACAACATTTCATTGTGTCATATAGTGACTGAAATTTCCTAGTATATAAAAATTTGATGCGCACGAATTTGAAAGGAAGATACACTTTGTGCCAAATTCGGCGCGGCAAAGCGTGCAAGCATAA
>JBGVMW010000095.1:0-3517 GCA_045125095.1 Lachnospiraceae bacterium | reverse complement strand
GAAGTCAAGGTTGATGACAAATGGGTAAAAACCCGGATGGAAATGGATATTGACCGTAACTGGTATCTGGTGGATACCCCCTATACAGGAGATTTAGAGTATGTTAGGGCGAGAATTTAAGAAACGGAGGAAGTACAGAATGAACAATAGTATTGAAATAATTGGAATTGACCATGGCTGGTCACAGATGAAGACAAGCAACTATTGCTTTAACACATCAATTAAAGAGTTGCCGAATGTTCCGGCATTTACAGATAATGTTCTTCAATATGACAATAGACATTTTGCTGTTGGAGATGAACGACTGGAAGTGCTTGACAGTAAGGTGGAAAATGAGAACTTCTATTTGCTCACTTTAGTGGCAATGGCAAAGGAAATGAAAAGCAGAGGAATAAAGGAAGCAGATATTGCTCTTGCTGTTGGACTTCCACTGACAAGATTTTCAGCGGAAAGAAAACCATTCATCGAATATCTGTCAAAGAATGAATTTGTAGCGTTTACCTTTGAAAATGACTTGTATCGGGCACACATTATGAATGTGTCAGTCTTTCCACAGTGCTATGCAGCAATCGCCGGTATGTTACCATCCTTTGGTAAAAAAGCATTGGTTGTCGATATTGGTTCATGGACGATTGACAGTATGATGATTCTTGACAAGAGACCGGACAGTACAAAATGCGATACCCAGAATGAAGGATTAATCCGCTGTATGAGGTCCATAAACCGACTTGCAGTACAGGTAAAGAACCACAAGATAGATGAAGCAGATATTCAGGAATATATGATTACAGGCAGAACAGCATTGCCTGACGAGTATAAGGAGCTTATGGAACAGGAGATTTACGAATTTGTAAATAAGGTATATCGTTATCAAATTGAGTGTGGTTATAACCTTGATATGATGCCGGTCTATTTTGTAGGCGGTGGGGCAATCGTTATGAAGAACTTTGGAAAGCATCAGCCAAATTTTCATTATGTACTTGATGTTAAGGCAAATGCCAAGGGATTTGAGAAAATGGCGAGGATTGCATTGAATAACGGGAGGTAGTGGTTATGGCAAGAAAGGATGTCGAACAATTCAATCTTCGGCTTAATCTGAATAACCCGAATCATTTGAAGATATATCGAACCTTCCAAGACCTGAATACTGACATTCATAAGTCGAGAAATAACTTCATTATTGAAGCGTTGCTATGCACAGTCAAATGTAGCAGTCATCCGCAAGCCTTGGGAGTGGCAGAAGAAGGTGTATCAGAATCTGGAACTTCATCTGGATGCAGCTATAGATAAGGTGGATAATCTGGCTAAGGATGTGGAGATTCAGAAGATGGAGAAGAAATGGGATGAACTGTATGAGCAGACACATCAGGAAAGTATAGTTGATGCTATTCAACCACAGCACGTAGCTTTGGTATCTGAGCCAGAGTATGAGTATGGGGCAGAGGCGTTTGAGGCGTATATGAAAGGGACTGTGGCGGAAATCAAAACAGATGCAAGAACATCTTCCGATTCTAAGTTCGAGCAAGTCAGGTAGAGGATTATGACGGAGAAAAGGAACTGGACAATTTTCTGAAATCGAATGGTAAGATATAATATTATGAGCAGTCCAAGAGATGTACTCATGTCTGAAAGCTGCATGTATAACGAAGCTTTAATACAGTAAGCATCTGGAAGCAAAATAGCTAAGGGGCGTATTATCAGAAGTGTGGTACGCCTCTTTTTGACTGGTAAAAAGAATGATTGAGTGTTATACTAGAATCTAATAATTTAGTTACACTATTGAGAGGTAAAGCGTTGAAAATATAGAATTGTCCCGTATCCATATATAAACCATATTTATGCATCCGGGAGTCTTCTGGATGCTTTTCTTATTTTTAGGAGGTGCTTTGTGTGGGGCAGTGTATTTGTCCGAAATGCAAATCAAATAATATAATCTCTATCATGTATGGGTATTCTGCTCCGAGTGCGATAGAAGAGGCAGAAAGAGGCAATTTGATACTTGGAGGATGCGAGGTTTATATTGGTGGAGGTCAACCCGATCGTTTCTGCAAGGATTGTGAGCATGAGTGGTGTGTTGAAAATTTCCTTTCAGAAGACATTACAAAGGTTAGATTTCGTTATTGGACTAACTGGGGATGTTGTGGCTCGGAGTCCTTTACGGAGGAACAATGGGCATTTGAAATATTTCCAGATGGAGTTATTAAGTATTATGCTTATCCAAGAGCAGGAAGAAAGGTCCTTGATAAGGATAAAGTTCAAATCGATGCCTCGCGTGTTATTGCATTTTATGATGCAGATGGAGAAAACAAGAAAACAGCTTTTGGTGCGTCTGGACAGATTAAGCGGCGAAGAAAAGAAAGACAATGTTGTGACCTTTGAGCAGTTAGGTGTAGACAGGTTGTTCGTGGATGAATCACAGAATTATAAGAACCTTTTCCTTTATACAAAAATGCGGAATGTGGCAGGTATAGCACAGACAGAAGCACAGAAATCGTCCGATATGTTTGCAAAATGCCAGTATATGGATGAAATCACTGGCGGAAAAGGCATAACCTTTGCCACAGGAACGCCGATTTCCAACAGCATGACCGAGCTTTACACCAACATGCGGTATCTTCAGTATGACATGCTGCAGAGTCTTGGTTTAGGAAATTTTGATGCGTGGGCATCCACCTTTGGCGAAACGCAGACAGCCATTGAGCTTGCGCCGGAGGGAACAGGGTATCGTGCGAAAACACGTTTCGCCAAGTTTTACAATCTTCCAGAACTTATTTCCCTGTTTAAAGAATGTGCGGATATTCAGACTGCGGATATGTTAAAACTTCCCGTACCGGAAGCAGAATATGAAAACGTGGTGTTAAAGCCGAGCGATTTCCAGAAAGAAATGGTACGTTCCCTTGCAGATCGTGCAGAAGCGGTGCGAAACAGCCTTGTAGAGCCTTACGAGGACAATATGCTTAAAATCACGAATGACGGACGAAAACTGGCTCTTGACCAGAGGCTGATAAATTCTTCGCTTCCGGATAACGAGAATTCCAAAGCGGCAGCATGCGTGGAACGTGCATTTCAGATATGGAGGGATACAGCGGAAAATAAAAGTACACAGCTTATTTTTTCCGACCTTGCTACTCCGAAAGGTGATGGTTCTTTTAATGTGTACGGTGACATCCGTCAGAAACTTGTGTCAAAAGGTGTTCCGGAAGAAGAAATAAAATTCATACATGAAGCTAATACAGAGGTTAAAAAAGCGGAGCTGTTTGCAAAGGTAAGAAGCGGGCAGGTTCGCTTTTTGCTTGGTTCAACTGCAAAGATGGGAGCCGGAACGAATGTGCAGGACAGACTTATTGCGTTGCATCATTTGGATGTGCCGTGGAGACCTTCTGATGTAGGACGGATTTTGCGGACATTCAAAATAAAAAAGAATGTGGAGGTAACAGACAATGGCAAAATCATTATTTGAGGAACTGGGCGGCAAATACGAAAGGCAAGGGGATTATTTGATACCGTGCTTAACTGT
>JBGVMW010000094.1:0-4115 GCA_045125095.1 Lachnospiraceae bacterium | reverse complement strand
TAAGATTAGACAATACAGAAGCATTCATTTTTAACATCCGATTGCCATCACAATATAAGGTTTGCAATTTAGGATATTCGCCCAAATCCAAAGCCTCGATATTGTTATTGCTGCAATTCAAGGTTATGATCTGTTTCTTTTGTGCAGCACTCAATTCAATTGACGACCAACCAAGATTTTTAACACTCAACAATTCGATACCTGTAAAAGGTTTAAGCGACATTTTCGCCAATCCCTTGACTCCAGACATAGACAACAGTGAGATTTTCTCAGGAGCTTCCAAATCCAATGAAGTCAAAGCCGTATTATCTACTTTCAATTGTGTTAATTGAGAACAATTATCCAAATTCAAGCTAGTCAATTGAGTACTACCTGATAACACAAGACTTTGCATTAATGGATTGTTGCTAAGATCCAAATGCGTTAGTTTCAAATTTTCCGCATTTATAAACATCAAAGCTTTGTTTTTACTCAAATCAATGTTACGTAATGGATTGTTTCCTATTTCAAGTATTTCCAACTTTGTATTAGCAGAAAAATCACATTCTTGTATTCCTCGGGAAACACAATGGAAATAAGTAATATTAGGGAACTTTTCAATTCCTTCCAATGTTTCTACAACAATTTTTGGCTCTTTATCCAAGTTGAGTTTGCCAAGATTTTCCGCCCACTCCTTGCTGAATACAGCATTTCCATTTTTAAGTGTTACATAATCTGGATAACATTTTTGCAATAATTGAGCAAATCCTGAATTCTTGATAATCACTTCACCATTAATCTGCAAGTCTTCTGCGTTTGCATTATTGTTCTCGATGCTTTCCTTGACATCATCAGGAAGAGACGCTGAACTAGAGTTACCCACAACTGAATCAAACTCTATTTCATCGCTATCTACGCCTTCAGGTACAACCACAGTAGCATCGCTTACACTGTTTCCCTTAACATTCAAGTTAGCTGAAGTAATAGTTACATCACTGCTTGCAGTCGTTACAGAGCCAATCAAACCACCCACAGTTCCGGCAGAGACAGATTCACCTTCTGATGTAGAAGAAGCCTTTGCTTGAAGATCAATACCATTTACAGTACAATCTGAAATTTCAACCTTTGATTCGGAAGAAGTTACGTGAATGATACCAACTACACCGCCCACAATTTCGGCTCCCTGCACACAAGGAGTTTCCGTTTCGGTTTCCTTTTCAACTTTCACATCCAAGATAGTAACATTATCTTGTACACAACCCACCAAAACACCTGCTGCATCAGCTTTTCCTGCTGCATCTACCTTAGCATCTTTAATGGTCACTCCCTTCAGAGTAGCACCATTCACCACACCAAACAAACCAGCACCAGACACAACGGCTGTTCTAGAAAGCCCCTTTCCTAATGGAGCAATCAAATCAACCTTCAAACCGGCAATGGTCTTTCCATTACCATCGAATGTTCCTTTAAACGGATTATTTGAATCCTTACCAATCGGAGTCCATATTTTATCATTCAAATTAATATCATTAAGCAATTTGAGGGTCTCATTTTCAAAAGAAGAAGTACCACTATTCACCTGTTGAGCTACCCATGCCAAATCTGCAGGTGTAGAAATAGGATAAAACTCCTCTCCATTCTCACCTTGGATTTTCCCAACTTGAGATGAAGCTTTTCCATCCCAAGGTTTCACATGAAACTTAAATACAGAAGTCAACGTAGTCGTTTCATTGAAGAAAAGCAAAACCCCTCTTGCCTCAGTTACTGCATTATTCTGAAGAGTCAATGTAACCTTTTTATTCGTTTCGTCTACATTTATTGTCACACCACTCTCATCCACCTTTGTATATTTGGCACCTTCCAATTCCAATGTATAGGTAAGTTCAATGGTATTATTACCAGACCACTCAAGGTTCTTGATATCTGCTGGCTTACCTTCACTGTCATAGTAAACCAAGCTTCTAAGTAATGGCAACACATAAGTGGTATTTGCATCATCATTCATCACAATGGTAATGGTTTCCTTATCATCACTTACGTTCACATTCTTGAATAGTGTCTTGCCATCGGTACCCCAAGCATAGACATCATTACCTTTTGCATCCTCGATGCGCTTAAAGTTTGTACCGTCATAGCTCATTGTCCAAAAGCCTTGGGCATCCACTCCCATTACAGGTGTTCTACCAGCTGAGCCTACAGCACCATTGGAGCCGGCTGAACCAACGGCATTTACCACCGCAATTTTATTTCCTGCATCATCAGTCAACCATTCAGTCTTTCCATCTACAGTTAGCGTCCAGTAATACACTCCACCATCCTTTTCCAAACCAATAGCCGGAGCATCCTTGCCCTCTTTTCCATCTGTTCCATTCTTGATGGTTGCAGTCTGTCCATTGGTAAAATGAAGTATGTAACCATCCGTCAGTTTTTCAACTTCAGAAACAGTTTCCTGATTTTCCAATGCAGTAACAATGGTTTGCATAGCAGCAATATCACCATTCATCTGCTTAGTCAGTGTTTCCAATGCGGAAATACGATTAGCCAAATCGTCTACACTACCCCATAACTCATCGTCATCGTATTTACACGACGATGCGATACCCACTGCTGTCCCAAAGAAAATGTTAATTAGTTTTCTTATTGTTTGTTTTTCAGTATCTTATGAAGATATTTCCATGCGGAGGATTTTGAAATGGATGTATTGTGCTAATTTCGCACAAACTTTCAAAATGTCACAATATGTCCCAAATTCCTTACGTGTTCAATCAGTTGTCACAATTCATAGATAGAAATTATTTTGAGATTTTGGTAGCCCGTTACCATGGCAATCAGTATATCAAGGAGTTTAGTTGTTGGAATCATCTTTTGGCTATGATATGGGCGCAATTAACGTCCCGACGCAGCCTGCGCGACATTGAGGTTTCATTGCGTGCTCATGGCGACAAACTTTATAGAATGGGTATCGGTAAGCATATCAGCCGAAATAACATCTCACATGCCAATTCCAAACGTGAAGTTGCCATTTATCGTGAACTCGCACAAAGGATGATGCAAAAGGCTGCATGCATTAAATTCCGCAATCCACAATTAGAAGAACTGTCAGTGTCATTTTCCATTAGCGGATTCTTTGCAATAGATTCAAGCAGTATTAAATTTGATCTCAGCAGATACCCGTGGAGCGTGCCCCAACAAGGAGTAGGCGGCATTAAGCTACATACGATGTATGACCTTTTAAGAGAAGTCCCCAAAATGTGCCTCATTACAGGACATGAAGAACGTGACCAGACATTCATGGAAGACTATCCATACGAAAAGGGATGTCTGTATATCATGGACAAAGCATACATGAAGACTAAAGGACTATTCACAATAGAAGAGGCTAAAGCCTTTTTCATTGTACCTATCAAACGCAATGTCAAATATCTTGTTTTGAAAGACGACATAAAACATGACAGTCCAATAGAAGTCATGGCTGACCGCACAATAGAATTTACTAGCCGTTGGGCAAAGGCTGGATATCCTAAAAACCTCCGACTGGTTACATACTATGTTGAGGAAAAAGGAAAAGCCATGCAGTTCTTGACCAACAATTTCAAGCTTCCTGCCGAGAAAGTGGCATTACTGTATAAATACAGATGGAACATTGAAGTCTTTTTCAAATGGATAAAGCAACACTTGCGGATAAACTCCTTCTATGGGACATCTGCAAATGCTATAATGATACAGATATATACCGCTTTTACAGCATACTGCATCCTGGCATTAGCTGCCGATGCAATATCATACAAAGGAAGTTTATATGATTTCGCCAATATGATAAGCGTTTCACTAACCGAGAAAGTATATGTCAGAGACCTTATAGACAGATACCAAGAAATGAGTGAAGAAAAAGGGAACCCGATTCTTCCGACGCTATTTGATTTTTGACAAAATGTCACATAGAAAAGGTTTTTCTAACATAAATCTTATTGTTAATTATTCTTTGGGACAGTAGTGGGATGAAGCATGTCCTTGAAGTCGATTTCCAGATGGATGCTATCGCCGGGTTGGACGTACAAATGTTCTATGTAAGGCTTGATGCTTACTTCGCAAATTTCAGCCTGAAGTCGGAAATTGAAATGGAAACTATTGTCTGA
>JBGVMW010000093.1:0-25115 GCA_045125095.1 Lachnospiraceae bacterium | reverse complement strand
TATATGTGACCCTCTGAAAACGTCGGCACTTAGGCTGTGTATTTTACAGCCTTAGTGTCCGCTACGTTTGAAGGGAGCGAGAGCGCGTCGAATATAGACTATGTAGTAAGCAGCTATTTGCACAAACAATTCTGACAATTTACGGATGATTAACACTTTCGCAAACGCCTATGGAATTCTGACAATGAAAGGAGAATGAAACAAAACCATGGAAAAAAAGGTGAAAATCTACGAAATGAGTGGGAAGGATGGCAATATTCCTTATGATGAATTAACCATTCTGCTAAACAAAGCATATCAAGATTTGTATGGCATGGGACTGAATTATGGAGCAGCCACCCAGACTGCGGACGTGACTAAGGCAAGAATTGGAGATGGAAATTGCATTCTTGCAGAGTATGAGGGCAAAATCGTAGGTACTATTTCCTATAAAATCGTGGAACCGGGGGAAGACAGACGCTGGTATGAAGATGACAAATATCTGTATTTTAACCAATTTGCCATAGATCCGGATTATCGAGACAAGGATGTCATTATGCATTTAGGAATGTATATCCATACAATGACAAAGAAGGATACTACGATACAGTCTGTTATGGCAGATACCTCCGAGCAGGCAGAGCATTTAGTAAAAACTTATACAAAATACATGGGAATGCAGATTGTAGATTATATTAAATGGCCGGGAACCAATTACAATTCGTATGTATTCCGTAGGCAGATACATGGACGCAAATTGAGTAAAGCAGAATGTGAAAAACATTTGAAACAATCGAAGCAGAAATTGTGGTGGAAGCGATTGCTTCGCCGTTAGATCTTGTTTGAGGATAATTTATGAAAAATCTTGAAAACCTTTGCTTTTGGGTATACAATAATGTGTATTTGGATACAAAGGGGCGTTTGTAATATGACATTGCAAATAAAAAATGAAGAAACAAAGCTGTTTGCCCAAAAGGCAACTATCAATTTGCTTATTCTTGCAGTTATGGCAATATTGATTGTTTTTTTCACAGAGATTATCTGGTGGAACGATATATCAGATATGTTTACATGGATGGACAATCGCACAAAGGTATACTTAATTGACGCAGGATTCGTATTTCTTGTGGAGTTGTTTTTATATTTTATATCAGGAAGTGCCTTTTTTGCCAGCCTGACGTCAGGTGCAGGAATGTTGATATTGTCTATTATTAATCATTATAAATATACTCTGAAAGGTGATGTATTTACGTTAAGTGATTTGCGACTGGCGAAGGAAGCGATGCAGGTAATATCAGAATTTTATATCAGTATACCGGCTCTGATGATTATCACATTACTTATTTTTATATTGTGTATAGTCTGGATTGGCAGACGCAGAGATGCAATAAAAATGAGAGTTGCTGTATGGGTGCGTATTTGTCTTACACTATGTGGTTGCGTAGGCATGATTGCTTATTTGAATCATATGCCTTCCATGCTGGTGGAGGCAGGAGCAAATTCAGACATGGATAACCCGGATGTATATTACTTAGAAAATGGATTGATTGCCGGTTTGGTTAGTACCTTGCCGGAGGAACTAGAAATCCCCCAGCCGTATGATAAAAATGTGGTTAATGAAATCACAGCACCATATAAAGGTCAGACTTCGAATGAAACAAAGCCAAATATTATTTTTATAATGAATGAATCTCTTTATGATATTCAGAAATTGGAATCTTTGCAGTTAAGTGAAGACCCATTGAAGAGCTTGAAACAGTATCAGGAGCAATTTATAAAGGGCGAAGTATTGTCACCTTCTTATGGTGGTAATACCTGTCAGGTAGAGTATGAAGTATTAACTGGGTACTCTTCCTTTACAGTATCAGGAATTGCCTATACAGATTATGTAGAAGAAGGAGTAACGTCAATCGTCAGCGTATTGAAGGACAACGGATATCAGACATATGCTATGCATCCGTATACTAGAAGATTTTTTAACAGAAATAATGTATATACTTATATGGGATTTGACCGCATGTTGTTTGAAGATGATTTTACGCAGGAATTGGCGTATGCAGGAGAGTGGGCAACGGATGCGTCCCTTTATAAGAATTTGATTACAGAATATGAAAATCGGGATAAAAGTAAGCCGTTTTTCGCTCATGTGGTGACTACACAGAATCATGGTGGTCACAATTGGGAATATACAGCAAATGGAATTTATGCAGTATCAGATGACATGGAAGAAAAGGAAAAAATGTGCTTAGAGACCTATGCAAATCTGTTAGCAGATGCAGATAAAGCATTGGAGGAATTATTGACATACTTCCAAAACACAGAAGAACCTACCTTGATTGTGTTCTGGGGAGATCATTCACCGGAGTTAGGGCAATATGGAATTAATAATATAGATAAGCAGGAGGCACTGTCAGAGTTTGGACATATGGAGGATGGGCTTTCATCAGAGGATGCTTCCATGCAGTATTATGTTGATATTCACAGCACACCATTGCTGATATGGAATAATTACGGATTGGAAAGCGAAGATCTAGGGCAGATATCTGCATATCGCGTAGGAGCATACGCATTGTCCCTTGCAGGTATTCACAGTGATTCCTATTTCAATATGATTGCGAAAGATGGATTTCCTAACGTGGTGGGCGGTATCCTTGTAGAAAATGGTATCATTCAGAAAGAAGATAATGCGGAAGCCGGCGTAAAGAAACAGATTGAAGATATGTGGACGTTGCAGTATGACAGAATGTTTGGAAACCAGTATAGCTTGTTGCCATGATGGTATATCAGTACACAAAAAGAATCATTAGCAATTGCAATGCTGGTTGAAGTATGATTTTCAGTGTGGTAAGATAAGAATCAACGTAGAACGGTTCAAGAACCATAATATGAGGGTGTGAAATCGTTAGTCAATATAATATTAACAAGAAGTAGTCATGGAGGTTACATATGAAGATAGGATTTGTAGGCTGTGGTAACATGGCAAAGGCAATCATTCAGGGAATTTTAGAAAAAGGAATTGTTAAGGCAGAGAATATTACTGCTGCAGATAAGCTTGAAGAAGTGGTGAACGCAGCGAAAAATAAGTTTGGCATACAGGCTACGACAAGCAATATAGAAGCAGTAGCAGGAGCAGATGTGATTGTGCTGGCAGTAAAACCACAGTTTTTAGAAGATGTGATTACTGAAATTCGTGACAGCGTGAATAACCAGTTGATTATTTCCATTGCCGCAGGAAAAACAATGGCATGGTTAGATGAGCATTTTGGAAAAGAAGTAAAGCTGGTTCGTTGTATGCCAAATGTCGCAGCATTAGTTGGAGAAGCAATGACTTCTGTTAGCTGCAATTCTTTGGTGACAGAGGAAGAAAAAAAGACAGCATGTGAGTTGATAGGAAGTTTTGGGCGCTATGAAATGATAACAGAGAATTTGATGGATGCCGTAATTGCTGTATCGGGAAGTTCACCTGCTTATGTATTTATGTTTATTGAGGCCATGGCAGATGCCGCAGTGGCTGAAGGAATGCCAAGAGATAAGGCGTATCAGTTTGCGGCGCAGTCAGTATTGGGAA
This sequence comes from Lachnospiraceae bacterium, assembly GCA_045125095.1. Classification (GTDB taxonomy): domain Bacteria; phylum Bacillota; class Clostridia; order Lachnospirales; family Lachnospiraceae; genus JBGVMW01. Next base: position 21,568 of record JBGVMW010000093.1, on the reverse strand, counting down.
GTGCAAAAATGGTCTTAGAAACCGGTAAGCATCCGGGCGAATTAAAGGATATGGTATGTTCTCCTGCCGGAACTACAATTGCAGCAGTAAAGGTGTTAGAAGAAAAAGGTTTCCGCAGTGCAGTCATGGAAGCAATGGGAGCTTGTGCAGAAAAGAACCGCTCTCTGTAATGAAAAATCGTAACGATTCAGTATCTTCATGGTTACGAAAAATGTACATTCAGGTAGAGTTCTTCGACATTTAGGTTGAGTTTATTGCAAAAACAGACAAATTTTGTATAATAAAATCAAGTTATGTTTGAAGGGGAACATAAGAAGTATATGGAGTATAAATGAGGGTTTATACATATATGATGTGTTTCAGAAGGGGGAAAAGAAACACAGACAGAGGGGATAATTAATAAGGGAAAAGTAGAGAGAATTCGTTCTCTCTATTTTTTATATACTAGGAAATTCGGCGCAGCAACGCGTGCAAGCATAATAACTAGCTGAATTCGCGAGAGCGTGTATGTTAGCAGATATGTCATTCAGTAACACGATATTGAAAAGTATTTATGAAACTTCTTGACAATTCTCCCATAAATATTCTATAGTGTTAAGGAACAAGATAATGAAGCAAACGCAATGAAGAGGACTAGTACATAAGCCAGCCGTTCCAGAGAGAGAATTACAGGTGGGAGATTCTCACGAAGCAGCTTATCGAACCTACCTTGGAGCACTGTATGAAAATACAGCGTAGAACCGGCGATAACGGTGTCGAGAGAATTTTGCAAAGCAAAGTTAATCAGGGTGGTAACGCCGGTATATCCGGTCCCTTATGGGACGGATATATCGGCTTTTTGTATGTTACAAATCCCCCTCGTATACAGAAAGGAGACACACATGGCAAAGCAAGAAAAGAAATTTGTAGAAGCGATTACCGCAATGGAAGACGATTTTCCACAGTGGTACACAGACGTAGTAAAGAAAGCAGAATTGATTGATTACGCAAGCGTAAGAGGCTGCATGATTCTGCGTCCAAACGGATATGCTATCTGGGAAAATATTCAGAAAGAATTAGACAAACGTTTCAAAGAGACAGGTGTGGAGAACGTATACATGCCGATGTTCATTCCAGAAAGCTTACTTCAGAAAGAAAAAGACCATGTAGAAGGATTTGCACCAGAAGTAGCATGGGTAACACAAGGCGGTTTAGAACCATTGCAGGAGCGTCTTGTAGTAAGGCCAACCTCAGAAACCTTGTTCTGCGATTTTTATTCCAATAACATCCAGTCTTATAGAGATTTACCAAAGGTATACAACCAGTGGTGCTCCGTAGTACGTTGGGAAAAGACAACAAGACCATTCCTTCGTACAACAGAATTCCTGTGGCAGGAAGGACATACTGCACATGCAACAGCAGAAGAAGCGGAAGCAAGAACGGTACAGATGTTAAATATCTATGCAGATTTCTGTAGAGATATGTTAGCAATTCCAATGATTAAAGGACAGAAGACAGAAAAAGAAAAGTTCGCAGGTGCAAAAGCAACTTATACCATTGAAGCATTGATGCATGATGGAAAAGCATTGCAGTCGGCAACCAGCCATAACTTTGGAGATGGTTTTGCACATGCATTTGATATTCAGTATACAGACAAGAATAACCAGTTACAATATGTACATCAGACCTCATGGGGAATCACTACAAGAATTATTGGTGCAATCATCATGGTACACGGTGATAACAGCGGACTTGTATTACCACCAAGAATTGCACCAACACAGGTGATGATTATTCCAATTCGCCAGAATGCAGAAGGTGTATTAGACAAGGCAAAAGAAATCGAAGATGCTTTAGCAGCAAAGGGAATCCGTGTGAAGACAGATGTAACAGATAAGAGTCCGGGCTGGAAGTTCAGTGAACAGGAAATGCGTGGTATTCCACTTCGTATCGAAATCGGTCCAAAGGATATCGAAAACAACCAGTGTGTTGTTGTCCGCAGAGATAACAGAGAAAAGACGGTGGTTGCATTAGATGAACTGACAACAAAGATTCCGGAGATTATGGATAAGATGCATGAGGAAATGTTAGACCGTGCCACAAAGCATAGAGACGAACATACAACATATGCAGTAACGTATGATGAATTTAAAGATGCAATCGAGAACAAGCCAGGTTTTGTAAAAGCAATGTGGTGTGGCGAGGAAGCATGTGAAAATAAGATTAAAGAAGATACAACAGCAACATCCAGATGTATGCCATTTGAACAGGAGAAAATAGCTGACACCTGCGTATGCTGCGGAAAACCAGCTAAAGCACTTGTATATTGGGGTAAAGCATATTAATGCAGGGAGGTAATGTATGAATATTTTAGTAATTAATTGCGGTAGTTCTTCACTTAAGTATCAGTTGATTGACAGCAACACAGAAAATGTGCTTGCCAAAGGTCTCTGTGAACGAATTGGTCTTGAAGGAAGCAGCATTACACATAAGTCAGAAGGTAAAGATAAATTAGAAACAAAAGTGGACATGCCGGACCATACAGTAGCAGTACAGTTAGTTATTGAAAAATTGACAGATAAAGAAGTGGGATGTATCCGTTCTTTAGATGAAATTCAGGCAGTAGGACATCGTATTGTACATGGCGGTGAACGTTTTTCAAAGGCAACATTGATTACAGAAGAAGTGATCAAGGATATCGAAGCATGTAGTGATTTAGCACCACTTCACAATCCGGCGAATTTAGTAGGAATCCGTTCCTGTATGGAAGTAATGAAGGATTTGCCAATGGTGGCTGTATTTGATACCGCATTCCATCAGACTATGACAAAGAAAGCATACCTTTACGGTCTGCCATATGAATATTATGACAAATACAAAGTAAGACGTTATGGTTTCCATGGAACCTCTCACCAGTTTGTGTCAAACCGCGCTGCAGAAATGTTAGGAAAAAACAGCAAAGACATGAAAATCATTGTATGTCATTTAGGAAACGGTGCCAGTGTGTCTGCTGTAAAAAATGGTGAATGTATCGATACTTCCATGGGATTAACACCATTAGAAGGACTTATCATGGGAACCAGAAGTGGTGATATGGATCCGGCTATTTTTGAGTACGTGGCAAAGAAAGAAAATCTTACCATGGAAGAAATGATGAACGTGTTAAACAAAAAATCCGGTATCTTTGGTATGTCTGGTATTTCCAGCGATTTCCGCGATATTCTTGCTGCGAAAAACGCAGGAGATGAGCGTGCAGAGGTGACGATGGATGCTTATGCTTATCGTATTGCAAAATATATCGGTGCTTATACAGCAGCTATGAATGGTGTAGATGCCATCGCCTTTACTGCTGGTATTGGTGAAAATAATTTTGAGATTCGAAAGAGAGTCAGCAGTTATTTAGGGTATTTAGGAACTGAGATTGATGAAGAAAAGAACCAGGTAGCCGGTGAAGAAGCTATTATCTCTAAGGATGGTTCTAAGGTAACCATTTTGGCAGTGCCGACGAATGAAGAGTTAGCAATTGCCAGAGAAACAAAAGCAATCGTAGAAAATTAATATAAGGAGAACGTATGACAATACAGATACCGCAAAAAGTAAACAGCATTATTCATACGTTACAGAAGCACGGACACGAAGCCTACGCGGTAGGCGGCTGTGTCCGTGACAGTTTATTGGGAAGAATCCCCAATGACTGGGATATTACCACATCTGCAAAACCGGAGGAGGTGAAAGCCTTATTTCACCGAACCATTGATACCGGCATACAGCATGGTACGGTAACGGTTATGATAGAAAAAGAAGGTTTTGAGGTTACTACGTATCGGATTGACGGAGAATACACAGACAGCCGTCATCCGAAGGAAGTGATTTTTACCCCGGATTTGCAGGAGGATTTGCGAAGAAGGGATTTTACCATCAATGCCATGGCATACAATGAGGAACAGGGATTAGTGGATTGCTTTGGTGGCAGGGAAGATTTAGAAAAACGTATCATTCGCTGTGTGGGTAATGCAGAGGAGCGTTTTTCTGAGGATGCCTTGCGTATTCTTAGAGCTTTGCGATTTGCGGCACAGCTTGGTTGTTCTGTGGAGGCGGATACCATGTCTGCCATCCGAAAATTAGCACCAACACTTGCCAATATCAGTGCAGAACGTATTCAGGCAGAGCTGTTAAAAATGTTAGTGTCCCCGAATCCATCTATGATGCGTACTGTATATGAGACAGGAATCAGTGCAGTGATTATGCCGGAGTGGGATGCAGTAATGGAGACAGACCAGAATCACCCGCACCACAAATATTCGGTAGGAGAGCATACGATTCATGCCATGGAAGCAGTAAAACCCCAGAAGGTGTATCGTTTGGCAATGTTGTTTCATGATTTTGGAAAACCTCTTGTTAAGAAAACAGATGAAGAGGGAATAGACCATTTTTACGGACATGCAGATGTCAGTGCAGAGCTGGCAGAGACCATTATGCGCCGTTTGAAATTCGATAATGACACCATGGAAACGGTATGCAAATTGGTGAAATACCATGATTATCGCCCATCGGCAGCAAAAAAGGGCGTGCGAAAAGGAATGGCAAAAACAGGGCAGACAATATTTCCGATGTTGTTCCCGGTTATGCGAGCAGACACCTTAGCTCAGAGTGAGCATATGCGGGCAGAAAAATTAGCATACATTGATAAATTGGAAGAACTCTATGAGCAGGTGCTGGCAGATGGAGAATGTGTTTCCTTAAAAATGTTAGCAATCACCGGAAGAGACTTATTAGATAACGGCTTTTCCCAGGGAAAGCAGATTGGTGTAGTGTTGAATCAGCTGTTAGAAATTGTATTAGAAGAACCGGAAAAAAACAATCGGGAATACTTGTTACAAAAAGCGAAAGAATATCTGTCATAAATAGAATCCCTTGTCAATAAAATGAAAGAGGACGTGTGACCGCACACGAAATCGGAAAGGGGATTGGCGATGAATGACAGAGGGGCAAGCGTATTAGAACAGTATGAACTGGAGGTACGCCAAATCAGTAGAGGCCGAGGCGCGCTGTTGTGCGATACGGATAAAGGCTTGAAACTTTTGAAAGAATATAAAGGTTCAGGCAGAAGGGCAGAAATGTTGTTGCAGGTGCTAGAGCAGGTGCAACAGCATTTTTCTTATGTAGACCAGTATGCAGTGAACAAACAGGGCGGTGTCGTTACACAGGATAGAGATGGTAGAAACTACATAGTAAAAGACTGGTACGAGGGAAGAGAATGTGACGTGCGTGATGGGGATGAAGTGTGTAGGGCAGTGGCAGGACTGGCGTTGTTGCACAAAGCATTTCAGATAGCACCAAATGATTGTGAATATCATTTCCGTCAGGAAGGAATGGAGCAGGAAGTAGTTCGTCACAATAGGGAACTGAGAAAAATCAGACGATTTATCAGAGAGCGGGGAAAAGATACCCAGTTTGAAACCTGCGTAATACACCATTATCCATATTTTTATGAACAGGCAGAAGCGGTCACACAGGATCTTCTGCATTCTGGTGTTCATGAATTGCAGTTACAGGCGGAGGAAAATGGTTGTCTGTGCCATGGAGATTATAACCAGCACCAGGTGTTATTTTTAAAAAAGGAAATTGCCATTACAAATTTTGACAAGTGCCATGTAGGGATACAGGTAAAGGACTTGTGTCAATTTATGAGAAAGGTATTAGAAAAAAACAACTGGAATGTAACGATGGGAAAAAGAATGTTAGATGCCTATGATGCCGTGCTTCCATTGTCGAAGCCATCTTATCAGTACATTTTGTACCGTCTATCTTACCCTGAGAAATTCTGGAAATTGTGCAACCAGTATTATAATTCCAATAAGGCATGGATTCCGGAAAAAATGATATACAAGTTGGAAACACTGGTGAGTCAGGAAGAAGCAAAAAAACGTTTTATTGAGAGCTTAAGAGAAAATGCCTGATAGGGATATCTGTTACAGATGTTTTGAGTGTGTTTTTAAGTTCGTCATAAAAAGTTCATAAACATGTGCTATAATGTCTGAATGCAACAAATTGTGATTCGGTAAAAAGTAGCTGGAATGTATGAGAAGAAGGCAGACTTGCCGACACTGTTATCTGGAGGAGCATATGAAACAAAAGAAAATAGTATACATAGCAATATCTATCAGCGTCATCGCTTTGTGTTTGACCTTTGTGGCATATTTAATGGGGCAGAAATCCAGTTTGCGGACAAAGCCGGCAGAAACCACAACGATAGGTGATGCAGATAGCGTAGTAACAGAAAATCTTATTTTATTATCTGTGGATGCCGAAGAAAAGAAACTTATTTTGCAGAAAGCGGATAGCAGGGATGAGATGCTTACTGTGACCTGCAATGCGTCCACGGATGTGAAGAACCGATATGGAGATATGGTTTCAATTCTGGTTTTGAAAGAAGGAGAGATTCTGACCGTTTGTTACGATTCGGAATCAGGTAAAGCCAGCAGTATTGAAGAATGTAAGGATAGTTGGGAATATACAGGTATTAAAAAGCTGAAAACAGACAGAGCAGCATCGCTTGTCAAGGTTGGAAGTGAAAAATATCTGTATACCAACGCACTGGTAGTTCGGTCAGAAGGCAGTGCGGTGCAGTTAGAGGATATCCATGAGGTGGATGAAGTGACGCTTCGGGGAATTGGCAATCGTCTGTACTCCATTACGATTGATAGAGGACATGGTTATGTAAAGCTGACAAACGACGAGTTCTATGTTGGTGGATGGGTAGAATTTGGACAGGATTATATTAAGCCGGTAGAAAAAGATATGCAGATTGTTCTTTTGGAAGGCAGTTATGAGATGACCATTGCAAATGATGGTATCGGTGGCACTGTTGACGTTACCGTGGAACGTAATAAGGAAATAGAGATTGATGTATCTAAAATTAATTATGAAGCCATGGAAGTAGGAAGCATCCGGTTTGAGATTACACCAGAGGATGCAGAACTGTACATTGATGGTGAACTGACAGATTACACGGAACTGGTCACACTTTCCTATGGGAGTCACCGCATTCAGATAACAAAAGAGGGATATACTACGTTTTCTGGCAAATTATATGTGAAAGAGACACTTCGCACGTTGAAATTTACATTGACCGGTGATGGAACGGAGACGGAAGAAGATGATGCAGAGGCAACAGAAACACCAGAACCAACTGCGACCACAACACCGACAGCCACACAAAGTCCAACAAGCACAGCCGCACCGACTGCATCTCCAACGGAAGCCACAACTACATCCTCAGATGCAGAAACGAATACAGAGACAGGTGTGTACTATATTCATGTGGACAAGCCGAAAGGTGCTGAGGTGTATTTAGATGGCAATTATATCGGGCTGGCACCGGTTTCCGTAAAGAAGACTGCAGGTACACATGTTATTACATTGAGTCAATCTGGTTATAAGACAAGAACGTATACAATATCTGTAAATAGTGAAAAGGAAGATGTCACATATACATTTGCAGATATGGAAAAAGAAAAGTAAATGTACAAAGGTTGCTGAAACAGCAGAATGAGAGGAAAAATGGATAAGAAATATGATTATGAGGCATTACTAGATATTATCCACGCACTGCGAGGTGAGAATGGCTGTCCATGGGATAAAGCGCAAACCCATGAATCCTTAATTCCTTGCCTGCGGGAGGAGTCAGAGGAAGTGGTGCAGGCGATTGAAAAACAGGATATGGACAATCTTTGTGAAGAGTTGGGAGATGTGCTCTTACAAGTGCTGCTTCATGCTGAGATTGCTTCCGAATCAGGGGCATTTACGATGGAGGATGTCATACAGGGATTGTCGGAAAAAATGGTTCGCAGACACCCACATGTATTTGGTGATGTCAAGGTACATTCGCCTGAAGAAGGTCTGGCTCTGTGGAAAAGTATAAAAATGGAAGAAAAAAGGCAGAAAAACCTTGATTTTTCTTGACAAACAGGCGCAAACACGGTATAACTAGATGTAGGCTACACGAGTAAGGTTGTACCGTAATTAGATGAACGAAATTAATAGGAGGAGTTCCAGGATGAACAAAACAGAATTAATTGCTGCTATCGCAGAAAAAACAGAATTATCTAAGAAGGATGCAGAGAAGGCTTTAAAGGCTTTCACAGATGTTGTTGCAGAAGAATTAAAGAAGGGTGAAAAAATCCAGTTAGTTGGATTTGGTACATTTGAAGTTTCTGAAAGAGCAGCAAGAACAGGAAGAAATCCTCAGACTAAGGAGGAAATCACAATTCCTGCTTCTAAAGCTCCTAAGTTTAAAGCTGGTAAAGCATTAAAGGATATTGTAAACGCATAAAAAAGCGAAGCATTACAGTTAAGAAAAAGGGAACCGAAAGGTTCTCTTTTTTTCATAAAAGAAGCATATAAGGAGGAGAATTATGCGATTAGATAAGTTTTTAAAAGTATCGAGACTGATTAAGCGTAGAACGGTTGCTAATGAAGCATGTGATGCTGGAAGAGTTACCATTAATGACAAGCCGGCGAAGGCGTCTGCCAATGTGAGGCAGGGGGATATTATTGAGATCCAGTTTGGTACAAAGGCGGTCAAGGTGGAAGTGCTGGATGTGCAGGAAACGGTTAAGAAGGACGAGGCGAAGGAATTGTATCGGTTGCTGTAGATTCGGATTTGTATGTGCGTCAAGTGTATTAATTAACCTTCTCTCTGCCTACCATAACAAAAAACGTTAGTTGTTATGATATTTCGAACGGCGGCGAATTTGTCCCCCGCATAGCTAACAACGACATTGTTGACATATTCCCCTTATGCCTGACATATAATAAAAAGACATGAAAAGGCAATAAGTCTGGTGTAAGGAGTGTGCAGAATATGGAAGAACGACCAATTCAGAAAGCGCATAAATTCGCATTGCAAAACCGGAGTGCAGGCAGCATTACCGGCGTGGTGGATGTGCTTTCTTTTGATTTGAATGAGATTTTGCTAGAGACAGAATTAGGACTTCTGATGATAAAGGGAAATGATTTGCATGTGAATCGTCTGTCTTTGGAAAAGGGGGAAGTAGACATTGAAGGAAGAATTGATGGATTTACTTATTCAGAGGTGAATACTTATAATAGTAAGTCTGGGGAAAGTCTGCTAAGCAGGCTGTTTAAGTAATATGGGAAGCGGAATTATTGATGAATTAAGCTTTTTGTTACATTCCTTTTTGTTGGGAATTGGTATGATTATTTTTTATGATATCTTCCGAATACTACGTCGCCTGATACCTCATAAGTCCGTATGTATTTCCGTGGAGGATATGGTATACTGGATAGTCTGCGCGGTGCTGATTTTTCTCATGCTGTATAATGAAAATGATGGCATAATCCGTTGGTTCGCTGTGGCAGGAATGACCGGAGGAATGTTTCTATATAATTGGACAATCAGTTCCTATGTGACAGGTGGAATCACATGGATATTACAGAAAATTATGAAAGTGATTTGTCTAATAATGGGAGTATTTGGTAAGCCGTTTTTATATTTATACGGTAAATGTGACAAGATTGGGAATTATACTTGGAGGAAAGTAACAAAACACTATGTTCGTAAGAAAAAAGGATTGAAAAAAAAGCTAAGAACCCTTAAAATATATATATTAAGGCACTAAATGTATGCTTTATAGTTCGGTAATAAAATGAGAGGCAGCGGTATGAAGAAAACACGCAGACGCAGAAGGCGATACATCAAACAGAATAATAAGATAAATGCCATGTCAATCCTGGGAATTGTCGCAGTCATGTCTGTGGTTGTATTTTTCCGGCAGGTAGATTTGGAAGAGAAAAACGAAGAGTACATAGCAAGAGAACAAGCCTTGACCGCAGAGTTAGAAGAGGAACAGGCACGTACAAAAGAGTTAGAAGAATATAAAAAGTATGTGCAGACAAAACAGTATGTGGAAGAAGTGGCAAAAGATAAATTAGGGCTGGTTTACGAAAATGAAATTATTTTCAAGCCGGATTCAGAGTAAAGAGAGCGAAAAGCTCTCTTTTTTGTATACTAGAAAATTATCCCCCACTCTCCGTTTTGACAAAATCCGCATTATAGTATGAGTATAATGTGAGTTACGTGAAGAAACAGGATAGAAATGTAATGGCAACAGGGGGGACAGGAATGCGACTGGCGGATGCGTTAGAGAGTGGATGTAAAATACAGGTGAGAGCAACGAAGATTTGGAAATCGGCTGTCTATCAGATGCTTACGATTTGGACAGGCAGTTATTTTTTACTGGGTGGTTGTCCCCTTAGTGTAGCATTTTTTACAGCTGGCTATGCAAATGGGTATGGCAGAGGGGCATATCTGCTATTGATGGTAGGCGGTTTGTTTTTAAGAGTACCAGTGTTTACAGCATTGCGGTATAGCTTTGCTATGGGTATGGTATTGCTGGTGGGTGAATGGACAGGAAGACGGAAAAACTGTAGAGATAAATGGGTGCTTAGCGCAGTAGGTGCGATTGCGGTGTTGGGGCTGGCTTTTTTGCTGTCTTATATGTCAGGAACCCTATTGCAGGATTATGGAGGTATTTGTGCTCAGGCAGGCATTATTTTTGCAGTATCGGAGGCTGTCAGGCGAGTGCTTGCCTGTGTGCCGGACAGAGACATGGCAGAGGAAGTGGAGAACTGGAACCATCAGGTACAGGTGAAGGAGCAGCTTCTTGTGTTGTCGGAATCACTGACCCGGCTTTCTAAAGATATCCGCATATTGAAAGAAAAGGATCAGATTATGGGAAGCAGGCAGGAATTAATCTGGAGAGGAAAATTTGCGGAATACCGGCTGGCATCCGCAGAGCAGCTTGAGGAAACGGCAGGATTGATCCAGACTGTGGTAGAGGAAGCGTACAGTGCACAGGATAAGACGATTTTCTATGGGGATATTTTGAAACGCAAGCTGAAAGAACAGAATATTCATGCCACCAATATATCTGTATTAGAAAAAAAGGATAAAAGCTACGAAATCTATATGCAGATAAAAAGCGGTGATGGAAGATGTGTACTAGCAAGGGAGGCCGCAGCTTACATTGGGCATATTATGAAACGAAATCTCATTGCAGCAAAGGAAAGCAAGCGCGTTGTGAATGGAAATTATGGAAGACTGCGGTTAATTGAGGATACCTCCTATCAAGTGCTGTATGGGGAAGCAAGGCGTACTAAGGATGGAGAAAAGGTGAGTGGTGACTGTTTTACTATATTTGAAACAGATAAAGGGAAATTTATAGCAGGCATTTCTGACGGTATGGGTTCCGGTATCCGGGCAAAAGAGGAAAGTGAACGGTTAATGGAAGTGTTAGAGCAGTATCTGCAAGCCGGTTTTCGCAAGGAGATTGCGGCGGCTATGATGAATACAGCGGTGCTAATGCAGGAAAATACAGGTTTTACGACTATGGATTTGTGTGAAATTAATTTATATACAGGTGTGTGTGAATTCCTAAAGACGGGAGCGGCTGCTTCCTTCCTGATTCGGGATGATAGTGTGGAAATGGTTCGTTCCATGAATTTGCCGGCTGGCGTGTTTCATCGTGCTGATTATCAGGTCACAAAGCACCAGTTACGGGATGGCGACTGCGTCGTTATGATTAGTGACGGTATGTTGGAGGCGCTTCCCTTTGAACGGGCAGAAGAATTGTTCGCAACCATATTGGGAAAATATAAGGGCAGCAATATGCGTGAATTTGCAGATTACATTATGGAGCATACCCTGCGCATGACAGGTGGACACTGTTCAGATGATATGACGGTACTTACGTTTGGAATCTGGCAAAAAAATTGATGGTACTTGATAAATGTAGAAAAAATGGTAAGATATGTGGAGAACGTGTCCAATATATAACATACCCTGTTTAGGCAAGCGCATTATAAGGATACGAAACGATTACTTAAAAATGAACGGAAAAGCACAGGGAGAAGAAATACATGCTTCAAAAAGTGATAACTTATATCAACGAATATGAAATGATTCAGTGTGGCGATAAAATCATTATAGGCGTATCGGGTGGTGCAGATTCGATGTGTCTGCTTTTTATGTTGTGGCAATTGCAATCCCAATACGACCATACTCTTCATGTGGTTCATGTGGAACATGGGTTGAGAGGCGAAGCCGCATTGGAAGATTGCCGATATGTGGAGGAATTCTGTGAAAAACTGGGGATAAGCTACCGGAGTTTTCACGTAGATGTGGATAAATTAGCAAAAGAGGAAAAACTGTCAGTGGAAGAAGCTGGTAGAAAGGTACGATATGAACTTTTTTATCAGGAGTGTGCACGGGTAGGTGGGAATAAGATTGCAGTTGCCCACAATAAAAAAGATTGTGCGGAAACATTTCTGTGGAATGTGGTTCGTGGAGCTGGAACAAAAGGAATGGCATCTATCCAACCGGTACGAGACACCATTATTCGTCCGATTCTTTGTCTGGATAGAAAGGACATCGAAGGGTATTTAGCAGAACACCATATTGAGTACCGGACGGATGAAAGCAATTATTCTAATGCGTATACAAGAAATAAAATACGCAATGTTATTTTTCCTTATATGGAGCAGGAGTTAAATGGACAGGCAATTTCTCATCTTGCAGAAGCTGCTATGCATATGCAGCAAATTCATGCATATATTTCCAGACAGGTGGAAATATTATGGAAGCAGTATGGAAGTCTATCGGGAGAAGAAACAGTGGTTGCAGTGACGGATATTCTTGCAGAACCGGAATTTCTGGTTAAAGAAGTATTATTGTATGCGTACCAGATTACAGCAGGAAGTAAAAAAAACCTGACAGCAGTACATTTACAGCAGATGTATGAAATCTGTAAAAAGCAGTCAGGCAAGAAGACATTGCTTCCGAATCGTATAGAAGTAATAAAAAGTGGCGAACGATTACTGCTAAGAAAGCAGAAAGAAGACAAGAAGGGATTTGAAACAGAATTGTGTATTCCGGGGGAAACTATTCTTTCAAAAATCCACAGTCGAGTGATTGCAAATATTAAAATTCCAGAAAAAATTGGATTTTTTGAAAAGAAAACATATACGAAATGCTTTGATTATGATACAATTAAATGTAATTTGCAAGTGCGAACCAGAAAAAGCGGTGATTATATAATGGTGCAGGGCGGTCAGTGTAAGCAATCGTTGAAGTCCTATTTTATTAATGAAAAAATACCTTGCGAGATGAGGGATTCTATTCCGCTTCTGGCGGAAGGCAACCATATTCTTTGGATAATTGGATATCGCACCAGTGAAGCAAATTATGTAAGAAGCGATACAAAGAGAATATTAGAAGTACAATACATGGAGGAGTTTTATGAGTGAAAGAATTAAAGTTCTGATTTCTGAGGAAGATGTGGATAAAAAAATTTGTGAGATCGGGAAACAGATTACAAAGGATTATGAAGGAAAAAATGTGCATTTGATTTGTGTGTTAAAGGGCGGCGTATTTTTCATGTGTGAATTGTCAAAACGCATTGACGTGCCGGTTACGATGGACTTTATGTCAGTGTCCAGCTATGGGGATGATACAAAATCAAGTGGTGTCATTAAGATTGTAAAGGATTTAGATGAGTCCATTACAGGAAAAGATGTAATTGTAGTAGAAGATATCGTAGATTCTGGAAGAACCTTAAGTCATCTGTTAGAGTTGCTTGAGAGCCGGAATCCAAACAGTATCAGATTGTGTACACTTTTAGATAAGCCGGAACGCCGTGTGAAAGATGTGAAGGTAGATTATACCTGTTTCCAGATACCAGACGAATTTGTAGTAGGGTATGGATTGGATTATCAGCAGAAATATCGTAATCTTTCATTTATTGGAGTGGTAGAAATAGAAAAAGAATCATAGATTTCAAAGTAATAAGGAAAGAGAGGGTAGATTGGTGAAAACAAATAAGTATCATGGACTTAGTTTTTATTTAGTTCTAATTGTGGCAGCATTTTTAATCTGGTACTTAGTGAGCAATTCTCTTACCAATGCAACATCATACAATACGACTGATTTTGTGAATGATTTTAAAGAAGGAAAAGTAGTTAAGGTAGAATTGTTCCAGAATCAGGAGCAACCTACCGGACGGGTAGAAGTGTATTTAGATGGCAACACCATGTATGAATTTTATTGTACAGACGTGCATGAAATTGAGCAGATGCTGATGGACAATAATTTTGGTTCCTATACCGTACAGGATGTTGCCCGCGAGAGCTGGTTGATTAAGATACTTCTTCCATGTGTCATTGGTATTGGTGTCATTATTCTTGTTGTAAGCTTGTTAAATAGTCAGGCAGGCAACAGTGGTGGCAATAGCAAGATGATGAATTTTGGAAAGAGTCGTGCAAAGCTTACTACAGATGCCAGTAAGTTAGTTACTTTTGCAGAGGTGGCAGGACTCGAGGAGGAAAAAGAGGAGTTAGCAGAAATCGTTGATTTCCTAAAAGCTCCGGCAAAATATAACAGATTAGGAGCCCGAATTCCAAAGGGTGTTCTGTTAGTAGGTCCTCCGGGTACTGGTAAGACATTACTTGCAAAAGCCGTTGCTGGTGAGACCGGGGTACCGTTTTTCAGTATTTCGGGTTCTGATTTCGTGGAAATGTTTGTTGGTGTTGGTGCTTCCCGTGTAAGAGATTTGTTTGAGGAAGCAAAGAAAAATGCGCCATGTATCATTTTTATTGACGAAATTGATGCTGTGGCAAGACGAAGAGGAACCGGAATGGGTGGAGGTCATGACGAGCGTGAGCAGACTTTGAACCAGATGTTAGTAGAGATGGATGGTTTTGGTGAAAATCAAGGAATTATAGTCATGGCAGCTACAAACCGTGTAGATATCTTAGATCCGGCAATTCTTCGTCCGGGACGTTTTGATAGAAAAGTTGGCGTAGGACGTCCGGATGTAAAAGGTAGAGAAGAAATTCTTAAGGTGCATGTGAAAAATAAACCATTAGGTGATGATGTAGATTTGACACAGATTGCACAGACAACAGCTGGCTTCACAGGAGCGGATTTAGAAAATCTTGTGAATGAAGCAGCAATTTATGCAGCAAAGCAGAACAATGGCTATATTCGCCAATCTGACATTAATCAGGCGTTCATTAAAGTGGGAATCGGAGCAGAAAAAAGAAGCCGTATCATCTCCGAGAAGGAGAAACGTGTTACTGCTTATCATGAAGCTGGTCATGCGATTTTATTCCATGTACTTCCTGATGTGGGACCGGTTTATACGGTATCGATTATTCCAACAGGAACAGGGGCAGCCGGTTATACTATGCCACTTCCTGAAAAAGATGAAATGTTTAACACAAAGGGAAAAATGCTGCAGGATATTGTGGTATCGTTAGGTGGAAGAATAGCAGAAGAAATGATATTTGACGATATTACGACGGGGGCATCCCAGGATATTAAGCAGGCAACACAGATGGCAAGAGCAATGGTTACGAAGTATGGTATGTCTGATGAATTAGGATTAATCAATTATGATACCGATGGTGATGAAGTATTCATTGGTAGAGATTTGGCACAGACAAAGGGCTACAGTGAAAATATTGCAGGTTTGATTGATAAAGAAGTGAAATGTATCATCGACCAGTGTTATGCAAGAGCAAAAGAAATTTTAGAAGAAAACCGTACCGTATTGGAAAAGTGTGCAGAATTGTTGTTAGAAAAAGAAAAGATTAATAAAGAAGAATTTGAAGGTTTATTTGAAGCCTAAAAAAAGCCAGATGCGTAATGCATCTGGTTTTTTTATATACTAGGAAATTACAACAGTTCACTTTTAAAAGTAAAAAAGACAGCCGAAGCTGCCTTTTTTGGAGAAGGTATTTCTTTTATGGGGTGTAGCAAAAACTTTATAATGTATTGGGGGGTTTTTACAAGTATTATTATAGCAAATCGTGTCAAATAAGTGTGCACAAACTTAACAAAAATCGACACCTGTTTTTGTGCATTTTTACAATTCTGTGACTTTAGTCCTATTTTTTTCCTCTACATATTGACTAGTAAGCTACTGATTATCCATATTTTTATCATGATACAGGACGAGTGCAGAATGTGCCTGCATATGAACGGACATACGACCTTGTATTACCGGATAATTTACAGAACCGGAACAGAAATAGGTAGCTGTTGAGAGCAGCAGACGATTCATCTGGCAGTTCATTGGTATATTTGCTGGCCATACATTAAGTTCTATATATTTGTCTGTGTCATTGTTGTTTATAACGATAACAGCCTGTTGTTCGAAGTTAAAACGGCTGTATGCAATCAAGTTGTGTTCTCCATAAATAAATTTCAGAGAACCAGTTTTGAATACTTCATGATTCTTATGAATCTGAATAATTTCCTTATGAAACTCTAACAATTCCATATCTTCACGTCCCCATGGATAAGTACGTCTGTTATCCGGATCCGTAAAACCACATAAACCAACTTCATCACCATAATAAATGGTTGGTGCTCCTGGCCATGTCATTTGCATAACGATAGCTTCACGAAATACAGCTGGGTTGACGTTTTCATTTGCAGCTTCCGGTCCTAATTGCTCGATACGTCCCACCACCTTATTTGTTCTTGTCAAGAAGCGGGAATGGTCGTGGTTGGATAACTCATTCATGGAAGTCTGTAAGGATGGCGTAGTAAAGTTAGCCATATGATAACGCATGGCACCGAAGAAATTATCCGCATTACCAAACTGTCCTTCCTGATAGGAATCGCTGTGTTTTTCCATACCGGTTAAAAACCAGGTGATTGGCTCCATAAAAGCATCATAGTTCATGATAGTATCCCACTGGTCACCCTGTAACCAATCATATGGGTCTCCGTAATGCTCTGCTAAGATGATGGCATTTGGATTGGCTTCTTTTACAGCAGCACGGAAATCACGCCAGAACTGGTGGTTGAAGCTGTTACTGTGTCCTAAGTCAGCAGCAACGTCTAAACGCCAGCCATCTACGTTGTATGGAGCAGATACCCATTTGCGTCCAACATTTAAAATGTAGTTATATAATTCTTCAGATTCTTCGTAATTTAATTTCGGGAGAGTATCGTGCCCCCACCAACCGTCATAAGTTCCATTGCAAGGCCATTTATCCTCATAGAACTTAAAGAAAGTGTGATACGGGCTGTCTTTTGATACATAAGCCCCTGGCTCGTAGGCACCGCTGGCTTCGTAAATACGTTCGCGATCCAGCCATTTATTAAAGGAACCACAGTGGTTAAATACACCATCCAGAATGACTTTCATGCCTCTCTTGTGAATCTCCTCTACTAATTGGGCAAAGAACTCATTGCTGGCTTCCAGGTTTTCTTTGCTTGTAACACGGGTGATATATTTAGAAGCATGGGAGTTGTTGTTGTCTCCCTGTGGTAAGTTTGAACCGCCGTCTTTAACGATTTTTCCGTAATGTGGGTCAATGTAATCGTAATCCTGACTGTCATACTTGTGGTTAGATGGTGAAACAAAGAGTGGATTAAAATAAATAACCTCTACGCCTAATTCCTGAAGGTAATCTAATTTATCCCACACACCCTGTAAGTCACCACCATAAAAGGAACGTACATCCATATTAGATGGATACTGGAACCAATTTTTCACCTGAACAGAACTATCACCGATATAATAGTACTCTCTGTCTTCCACATCATTTGTAGTGTCACCATTACAAAAACGGTCTACAAATATCTGGTAAATAACAGCACCCTTTGCCCAATCCGGTGTATGGAAGCCAGGCTTCACACTGAAATTGTAATGGACATCTACATTTCGAGTCACACCAAGCTTGTTATAGAAGTTGACAAGACGTCCGGTGTGGATTTCAAAATAGTAGTGAATCATGGTGTCACTTAAATGGTACTCTATGATATAGTAATCAAATACCCCTTCGGAATATTCAAAATTCATCTGGTATTTGTGGTCGTCAATTACAAGAAATACCTCATCCACGTTGTTGTGGGCGGTACGGAACCGGATAGATATGGTTTCATTTGCTTCTGGTTCTGCCGGTGTCAGATACTCAGAAGTAGTATCACTAAAAAGAGCATTGCGATCCAGTACAGGTCGCATACTGGATATATAAATATGCTTTCGTTCAATCGGGGTAAAATTCTCTAATTTCATGCTTACACTCCTCACTATCTCCTGTTTGTTGCACGCGTTCGTTGCAACATTTCAGTAACTTATATTGTATAATATTTGCAAGTATTATACAATAAGAAAATTATTTTTGTTGGAGTTTACCGAAACAGGCGTGTATTGTGAAAGTCGTTTGTCTGCAAGAAAAAGCGGAAGTTGTTGGAAAAAATAAAAAATTTCATGAAATTCAAAAAAATACTTGCATTTTATGTTGGAGTATGGTATAAATATATCTTGTCGGGACAATGTTCCGAAATAAAATATATATGGGCAGATTCCCGAGTGGCCAAAGGGGACAGACTGTAAATCTGCTGCATTTTGCTTCGGTGGTTCGAATCCACCTCTGCCCAATCTTCTGATTTTATCAGAAGTGATATACTGTGCCGGCGTGGCGGAACTGGCAGACGCACAGGACTTAAAATCCTGCGGGACTAACCTCCCGTACCGGTTCGATTCCGGTCGCCGGCAGTATGAAGTGAAAGGCTCAATCCTTGTATAGTAGGGGTTGAGCTTTTTTTATATACTAGGAAATTATAACGGCTTACTATAGAATGCGCACGAATTTGAAAGGAAGTTGCACTGCGTGCCAAATTCGGCGCGGCAAAGCGTGCAAGCATAATAACTAGTTGGATTCGCGCGAGCGTGCTTGCACGCTTTGTTCTTGTGGATTGTGAATTTATATGCTAAAATGAACACAGATAAATGTAAGAAATGGGGGAAATTTATGAAGAAAATAATAATAGGGGCTGCTCTCTTATATCTGCTATCAGCATTTTATCCGGTTAATCATATGGAAGTATGGGGAGCAGATACAGGGCAAAAAAAGACAGAGTCTGTTTCCGATGCAGATAGTATGCCGGTTAAGGCAAAAAAAATTACAAGTATAACGATCTCCATGGCAGGTGATGTGACGCTGGGCAACAACCAGAAACAGGGATATGCAGGAACGTTTAATGAAAAATATGATTTAAAAGGTAAAGATTATTTTTTCAAAAATGTAAAAAGTGTATTTGAAGAAGATGATATGACAATTGTCAATTTTGAAGGTGTTCTGACGAATTCCAATGGCTTGGTAAAAAAAGAATGGAATATGAAAGGCAAGCCGAAATACAGTAAAATCTTAACAGCAGGTTCCATAGAAGCGGTGAGTCTTGGGAATAATCACAGAATGGATTATGGAAAACAAGGCGAAGCCGATACACTGAAAGCATTAAAGAAAGAGAATATTACTTATGCCTATGACAATAATGTAGGAATTTATGAAGTAAAAGGCATTCGGATAGGTTTTGTTTCTGTTAATCAGGTATATGATGGCAAGAAAGTGGA
The DNA here is from genome assembly GCA_045125095.1 of Lachnospiraceae bacterium. Classification (GTDB taxonomy): domain Bacteria; phylum Bacillota; class Clostridia; order Lachnospirales; family Lachnospiraceae; genus JBGVMW01. Next base: position 2,135 of record JBGVMW010000093.1, on the reverse strand, counting down.
ATCTTACTTACAGAAGGGAATTCGTAAGTTAAAAGAGAAAAAGGTAGATTTGATTCTTGCCTGTTGCCATTGGGGAATTGAGCGAGTCTATTACCCAAACCAGACACAGACAAATCTTGCACACAAATGTATAGACTGGGGTGCTGATTTGGTAATCGGCTGTCATCCACATGTGCTACAGGGTGTAGAAAAATACAAGGGGGCTTATATTGTATATAGTCTTGGGAATTTCTGTTTCGGCGGAAATCGCAATCCTGCTGATAAAGAGACAATGATAGCACAAATAACATTTACTTTTGAAGATGGGGAACGTTTAGATTCCTCGAAATTGCAGATTATTCCGTGTACACTTAGTTCGGTAAGTTATGTCAATGATTTTCAGCCAACAATAGCAACGGGCAGCAAGAAAAAGAAAATTTTATCTCATATGAACCAATATAGTAAAAAGTATGGTATTCAGTTTGACAAAGATGGAATTGCAAATAAATAAGAATGAGTGAGTAAAAAAGGCGTCATATATCCTTTGAAATGGTATATGACGCCTTTTTAACCATATGAAAAACAAAAGTCTATGTAATCGTATTATTGTTGCTGCAACGCAGACTGGAATGTTACGATCTTGTCACCAACCGTGACTGTCTGCGCTTTCGTAAACGTCGCATTTACATTGTAACCGTAGCTGGAGGTGAGTAATTTGTTAGCGTACATGGCGGCTAACATAGTCACTTCTTCGGAAGAGAGTTTGCTGTAATTCTTGGTGTTCTCTTTCATAAGGGACTGGTATTTTTTAAGCTGTGTATCAGATACAGATACCGTGTAGCTTTTGACATAATATTTCGCCAGCTTTAAGGCAGTCATTTCTTTATCCTTGCCGGGAAATGGAAGAGTTTCTCCTGATATGGAGGCTACCAGAGTAGAAAATGTTTTTTCAGTCATTTTCTTGTCAGGATAAAAGGCGCCCTTTGCAGTTCCTTTTAAAATACCGGAAGAAGCATATTTTAAAATTGTTTTTGATTCTTTTATGTATCTGGTATCAAAAAAATTGACAGACAGGTTGTCTGCACATTCTTCAAAGGTATAGTCTAACAGTGCATCGACACCTTGATACAGGTTAGTAGAGGAAGTCGCACCGAAGTAAGCGCAGATAACCTCATGTCCTGCATCATCTATGGCGGTGGCAATCAGGCATTTACCGGCAGCACGTGTGCTTCCTGTTTTTGTTCCAATTATGGTATAAGAATTCGTAGAATCCTCATTGGCAAGAAGCTTGTTTGTGTTTTTTAGCGTTGTCCCTTTGTATTTGCCGGAAGCACTGATTTTATACGTTTCTCTTGATACAATATTGCGGATAGGAGAGTAGCTCATAGCGTAACGGGAAAGAAGTGCCATATCATAGGCTGTGGAATAGGTTTTGTTGTAACCATTTCCTTTGTCCAGCCCCATCGGATTGTCAAAATGAGAATTTTTCATACCGATTTTTTTAGCAGTGGTATTCATTTTTTTTATAAATTTAGTAGCACTGCCGCATGTTCCGCTTGCCAAAGTAACAGCAGCGTCAGCGGAAGAAGATATCAGCAACATGTTCAAATAGGTTCCCATTTTGTATGTACATCCGGCAGGCAGAAATAATTGGCTGGAATCTGACGGAATGGTGTCGAGCACCTTTTGAGTTGTCTTGATTTTTCGTCCTGTACCTGCATTGTCAAGGGCAGTAACTGCAGTCAGCAGTTTGGCGGTACTGGCTGGATAGATTCTTTTCTTACTGTTCTTTTGAAGAAGAATCTCACCATCCGTGGCATCCATTACTACATATGCAGTGGCATCCACATCTGGAAGTTCAGCGGCTTCTACAGTGGCAGAAGAAAGTGGTAATAAGATAAGGATAATGGAAAGAATGAGTGCTAGTAATCGTTGTTTCTTCATAATGTCTCCTTTACATGAAATATTTTGATAGGCGTTTGTGAAAGTGATGACCATCCGTAAATTGTCAGAATTGTTTGTGGCAAATAACTGCTTACTACATAGTCTATATTTGACGCGCTCTCGCTCCCTTCAAACGTAGCGGACACTAAGGCTGTAAAATACACAGCCTAAGTGCCGACGTTTTCAGAGGGTCACATATAGACGATGTAGCA
>JBGVMW010000092.1:0-7993 GCA_045125095.1 Lachnospiraceae bacterium | reverse complement strand
AACTTCAAATTGAACAAAATCGCTGCGCGATGGCCTGCCAAGGCTGTGGCACAGTTTTTGCTTTTCAAAAGCAGTAGACATCTGCCTACATAAGAAGTATTGTTAAATCACCACAAAATAACAATCAACAAAGGTCAAATATCCACTGCCTATGAAAATAATACCATTCCATATCTGCTTTCACAAGCAGTTTTATTTTGTAAATGCACCTCCATGATAGGTAGTTACTATTTTTACTACTTTTATTTCATGGAGGTCATTTTATGTACGAAGATATTTTTGAATTAGTAACTAACGCTGCACGTAAAAGAAATCTAAAGGAATCTACGGCAAATGCGTATTGCCATGCTCTTAGCCCATTTCTAAATGCTACTAACAAACCTTGGCAAGAACTCACAATAGAAGATGCAGATAATTATCTAACTGCAAAACGAATGGCGGGTATTATGCCTGAAACCTACAACCACTACTATGGTGCTTTACGTTTTATGTATAAAAGAATTCTAAAGCTTAACTGGGATGAGGATGAAATTCCAAGAATGAAACGAGACCGTAGCCTTCCTACCATCCTAAATAAAAATGAAATAGATGCTCTTCTTGATGCGACTACCAATCTAAAATATAAAGCTATTTTTGCTGTTATGTATTCTGGTGGTCTTCGAGTATCTGAAGCAACACATTTACACTATGACGATATTTCAAGAAGCAATCATTCTATTCATATCAAAAACACAAAGAGTCGAATGGATCGATATACAATTCTTGCTGACAGAACGCTTGATATTCTCACTGAATACTGGTATCAGTGCGGTAGACCTCGAAATATTTTATTTCCTAGTCAAACAACTGGAGAATATCTGGATATTTCTGCTGTAAATCAAGTGTTAAAAAGAAGTGCTAAAAGAGCCTGGATTACAAAGCATGTAACATCCCATGCTTTTCGTCACAGTTTTGCCAGCCATCTTTTAGAATCCGGGTGTGACATCAAATACATTCAGGCGTTATTAGGACACCTTGATCCTAAATCTACGGAGATTTATCTTCATGTAAGCAACAAAACGCTGCTTGGTATTCGCAGTCCTTTTGATGTACAGGAGGATTAGTCATGTCAGACAAACCTACTGTACAAGATATCTTTCATCGTTTTTATCCTGATTATCTGGATAAATACTCGCCATCTCCGGTACAGATGAAAGTTGCCAACTGTATTATCAATTGCAAGACTGGCGCCTATGGTGCTAACATCAGCGTCTGTGAAGACTGTGGACATCCACAGATTCATTATAATTCCTGTCGCAACAGATGCTGTCCTATGTGTCAGGCCCTCCCAAAAGAGAGATGGATGGATAAACGCCGTGAAGATGTTTTGGAAGCTCCTTACTTCCATGTAGTGTTTACTGTACCTCAAGAACTAAATCCATTAATCTACAGTAACCAACAGCTTTTATATGATGCTCTGTATCATTCTGTCTCAGCAACAATTGATGAGTTAACTGCAGACACAAAGCATCTTGGTGCAAGAGTTGGATATATTTGTGTATTACACACTTGGGGTTCCGAAATGAATTATCATCCCCATATTCATGTCATTCTTCTTGGTGGAGGTCTGACTGCTAAAAATCAATGGCGTGATAATGGAGAAGAATTCTTTCTTCCAATAAAGGTTTTATCGAAACTATTCCAAGGTAAATATCTGGATGAATTAAAGACTCTTTGGGAAGAGCAAAAACTACAATTCCACGGAAGTAGTGAGAAATATCGTAATCACTATACATTTAAAGAGTTGCTGAATATCTGCTATGAAAAAGACTGGGTTCCACACTGTAAGAAAACCTTTAACGGTGCACAGTCCGTCATTAATTACCTCGGCAAATACACCCACAGAATTGCCATCAGCAATCATAGAATCATCCGCATGAATGAAGATACCGTTACTTACTCTGTAAAAGATTACCGTGAAGAAGGTAAGTGGAAAGAATACACCATTCCCGGAGTTGAATTTATCCGAAGATTTCTTATGCATGTACCACCAAAGCGTTTCGTGAGAATCCGCCACTATGGATTACTCAGTACTCGAAGCAAGACTAAGAATCTGACCTTGTGCCGGAATCTGCTTGGTTGTAAGCAGTATCTATCCCGATTAAAAGATATAGAAACATCCCAGATACTTGAAACCCTTTATGGTATTAAAGTTACTGTTTGTAAATGCTGTGGCGGTCATCTTGGCAGACCACATAAAAGAATACCGCTTCGGATTTAAATACTATAATTCATACTTTTTCAAAAGCCTCAGAAATGAGGTTTATTTGTCATGTCTTGATTTTGAATAATCACCTCCGATTCCAATAGTATAGACTTCTCATTTCCGTAAGGTACAGAGATTGAAACTCCATACATATCGGCTATCCGGACGCGACTTTGTTCACTATAGAAAAATCGAAATTGGTGCAAACGATAGGGCAGTTTATAAAAATATGTAAGCTGCTTTATCGTTTACACCAACTTCGATTGGTTTCTAATCAAGTTTCTTTCTATCAAATATACTACACATTCTGTTTATCTTCAATATAAGCTATTGATAATTGGATGTATTCCAAAATTTCCTTGATACTGAGTACTATTTTATTCTAATCCACCCTTTTTGTAAGCCACAGCAAAAAGAACAATTGTGATAAGGGCTGTGATTCCGATTACCAATATAGGTTCTAGCTGAAATTGCATATCTTCCACACCAGAAAGTAGTGTGTTAATCTGCTGTGTATATGTAATTTTACCAATTTTTTTGATAGTAGAATTAAACATAGAAAGCATTGGTATGAAAGCAAATATCATCATAACCGGAACTGTAATGGAAGTTGCCATCATCTGACTCTTGCTTATCACACCAATAAATGCACCAATCAGCAACGATACCAAAATTCCCATTGTTGTAATGAGCATAAAATAAAAAAGTCCACTTCCTGTAAATTTGCTAGAAAGAGCAATAATCAATGCACCTATCATACACATTCCCCACACATAGATACCAACTCCTAATAAATACTCAGCCGGTTTTACATTGGACATTCTCAAAACACGTAAAGTATTTTTTTCTTTTTCTTCTGCTATAATTGCTGCCATAGACGTAAGAGGTGCCATTCCAATAAACATAACTCCAAACATAATCGCAAAGAAATGTTCTGGCATACCCTCGATTTTAATGCTATTTTCCATAATTATCGTTATAACAGGAAACAGCAAAAACTGAATCAAAATGGATTTATTCTTTAAAGTGTCCTTGAATTGTTTCCATAAAATTGCCTGTATATGTTTCATAATTACTCAAATTTCCTTCCTGTTAATTCTATAAATACGTTTTCCAAATTTGGCTCCGTAGAATGTATGGTTTCAATTTGATTTTTATCAAAAAATTCTTTGATAACTTCAAATCCTTCCTTTGTGTGTGAAAGAGTTAAATCTCTGCCATCATACAAGTGTAGTAAAATTTGCTTTTGATGATTGTATTTACGGCAAATTTCCTTTGGGCTACCATATTCAATAATCTTACCTTCATTTAAAAGTGCAATGTTTTCACACAATTTTTCTGCCTCAGCCATATTATGTGTCGTCAGGAAAATAGTCGTTCCTTTGTCCTTTAATGCTAAAATAAGCTGATGAATTTCCTCTGTGGTCTTTGGGTCGAGTCCACTGGTTGGCTCATCTAAAAAAAGAACTTTCGGCTCACTTAAAATAGCCCTTGCAAGAAGCATCCGATTACGCATTCCTTTTGATAAGTCTTCCACCTGAGTCTTTGCAGCTGACACAAGTCCGACATTATTTAGTACCTCTGGTATTTTTGACTTATCGATTCCATCTATCATACAAAAAAATTTCAAATTGTCATAACAACTCATTCTTTCATATAATCCAAAATTATCCATCATAATACCGATGTCCTTATAATCTTTCCCTTTTAAAGTGGAACTTTTCTTAGAAAAAAGTTCCGCTTGGCCGTTTGTCGCAATAAGCTGCCCTGTCAATATTTTTATAATAGTGGTTTTACCTGCTCCAGAAGGTCCAAGTAGCCCAAAGATTTCTCCTTTTTTCAATGTAAAATTAATGTCTTTTAATACACATTTATCTCCAAAACTATGCCCTAAATGGCACGCCTTAATCGTCTGCTCCATTATTCCTTTCCTTCCTTTAATCTTTCTAATGCTTTCTGCATCTTCTTATTTTCTACTTTCTCCTTACAACTGGAGACCACAACTCCACCTAAAGAACTTATGGCAAAACAAATAAAAAATAACGCCCACGGCTTAACGCCATTTACCGGGAACCATTTAAACCAGATTACAAATACTACCATCATCGCAATTACTGACAAAAACATACCAATCGTTCTAAGTGTACTGGAAGCATTTTTTATCAAAATATCTGTAAAAAAAATTGTTCTAAAGGTGACAATCAATGTCGATGTTAACAAAAATTGTGCTAACGTTGACACTGTGATTCCTTCCGCCCCTAAATCATACATACTGGAATAGCCTTTCGCAAACTCACCAAATAATCGGCAAAACACCATCAGGCATATTACAGAAAATCCAAATACAGTAAATATTTGACCGATGAAATCAAAAATTGTTTTTCTCTTTTCCATTTAGATAACCCCCAATCTTTTTTTCATTTCCTCTGCATACTGTCGTGACACCATAATCTGTTCACCACTTTGCAGAGTCAAACGATTTTTTCTATCCACATCATTTTTCAAAGATTTAATATTTTTCAGCTGAACGAGGCAAGATTTACTGACACGGAAAAATCCGCATTCCATCAATTTTTCCTCCATTTCATACAACTTTAACTTGGATTCATAAATCTCTTGCTTTGTATATACAAAGGTCTTTCTGTCAATGGATTCCACATATATAATTTCTGAAACATCAAGAATATACGTTTCATTTTCTTTTGTTACCAGCATCTGTTGGTTCAAAATACGAAGGGTTGCTATAATTTTGTCTACATCCGGAGTCAGTTGGTTACACGCTATACTTATCTCCGTATCTTTCACCTCAGGATTTATGTTGATTGTAATTTTCAAACTACCACTCCTTCCCTCTTTTGCAACTTACCATTTTTTATTTTTCATAGCAAGTAGCAACGACGCAAGTTGCCAAATAAAAAACACAAGTTGCCAAAAAGCCTCTCCGACATCTACTATATAGATGTTGAGAGGCAATTTTGTTTCTATCGTTCCTTATACATTATCTAATAACCATTTTGCCACGCCATCTTCATTATTTGATGGTATCACAGCCGTTGCCAAAGTTTTCAACTCCTCCACTGCATTTTCTACTGCATAGCATTCATCTGAAATCTGAAACATTGGTATGTCATTCATTGCATCTCCAAAAGATACTATCCTATCGCACTTCCACAAATCTTTTAGCTTTAAAATTGCATTCGCTTTAGTAGCTTTCTTGGGCATAATTTCGAGCCACCATTCGTCTCTGTAAAGTTCTTTTTGAAATGTGCAAGTGTATCTGTCGTCATCCTTTATCAGCTCATAAGCAGGTTCTAATTCTTCCTTTTCTCCAAGGCAGGTAAAATAGAAAATCTCACCTGCATATAATTCCACATTGTTTTGTATCGGTCGAAGTCTCTTATCACCTTTTCGGGAATCCAAATAGTGCTGTTTTGGTTCATTTTCCGTACCTAAAAGCCACGATACCTTCTCCACACCTTCTACGAAAGAATATACAAGTGGACTAATATGATTTTTCTCAAATATTTCTATAATGTTGCCTGTTTGTTCTTTAGTAAATTGTTCCTTGGACAAAATTTTCCTTGTATCCGGCTCTATAATAAATGCCCCATTATACGCAATAATGGGAATTTGTGTAGACAAACCTTTTGCTACAATAGAGGCAGACGATATACTTCTGGCAGTCGCATATGTAAAGAGCATCCCCTTATTAACCAACGAATTGATAATATTAAGGCTACATTCACTGATTCTTTGCGAGGCATTTAAAAGAGTTCCATCTAGGTCGGTAACATATAAAGTCTTTGTTTTTTTCATACTTGCTGTCTCCATTTTTTCTTATTATATCATATCATTGTTGCAATTTATACGATTCTATTATTATGGTATGATAAGGAGTTTTTTAAGTAGGAATTGCAATGAGCAAATGAGCAAGCGGCATTATACCACTTGCTCACTTCTCATTATATATTCATTAATATTAGCTATATTATTTTGCACACTGGCAATACTGCTGTTTTAACTGCTGTACTTTCTTATCCTCTGCCATTGGAGTAGGATAATAGCCTTCAGAATGCATCATATTGAATACGTCTTGTTGAATATCGTGTTCCTGACTTAAAATGTGCAGCATTGTTTTTCTAACATCTTCATGCACACATTCATTGGCGGACATATTGAATTGGCTTGTTGCAGCTTTCTGACTAGCTAAAGCATCACCTAAAATTTCTTTTTCTGTATAAGTGTTCTGCATAATTCTATTCCTCCCTAAGATAACTTTGAGTAAAGTTCATTAAAATGACCTTGGTGTTTATCTGAAATACTGTTCATTTTACATTTTAATTCTTCTGTTTGTGCATGTTCTGCTAACATTTTAAATTTCTTTACCAAAAGTTCCTCTTCTGAAAGAAGGTCTTTGATTGCCGATAATTCTTTTTCTGATAATTGTGACATAAAAAATACCTCCACATAAATTCTTTTCATTGCTACATTTTTAGTATGAACAAATGAAATGAAAATATGTGAAGGAAAAGAATTCTTATTTTAAAAAATTTTAAATTCAAATCTTTACCCTATTATCTCTCAACTATCGTCTCTACCAAACGCTTTTCTTGTCTCTGCCATTTTAGAGGTGGTATATCCCTTTTTGTTGGAATAAAAGTCGTGTAACTGGGGAGACCATTGAAAATGATGTAGGTATGTTTAAGTATAATTATTGTAAAGGATGGGTCTACACATTATAGCAAATGGGGAATTTTGATATTAAATTTATTTGAGGTTTGCCAATTAATTATTAGCATCGGGGTATTCTTTGCGGTAGTATTCCCAGAGGTCTTCTGTGGTCGTACACAACTTAGCAATCTGTGGACCATTGTGTACTGTCTTGCAGATGTGATGTCTGTATTCTTCAATAGTGACTTCCCGGAATATCCATTCATTATTCTGGAAATCTGTAAAACTAAAGCCATTTTCGAAGGTTTCCTTGATGGTTCCTTCAATCATATATCCACGTCCCAGTCCATCGAAACAAATATATCCTTCCTTAAATGTATTGGTTACATATAAGCAAAGCATATCTTCGCCGTATGGGAATTTTTCAATGATACAAAGGGCTTTTTTGTTCGGTTGCATTGTCTGTCACCATCCTTACAACATCGTTTTTGTTTATTTTATGTAACTAGTAGAAATTATATTTCTTTCAAAGTCCTGTACGCGTAGAAGGATTCAGCTAATCTACAAACTAGTAGAAATTATATTTCTTTCAAAGAAGGCTATGGACGGAGAAACAGACATAATCTACAAACTAGTAGAAATTATATTTCTTTCAAAGAACCATTTCTATAATGATTTTCTACTTATCTACAAACTAGTAGAAATTATATTTCTTTCAAAGGAGTTAAGAGGAAGAACTATTGTAGGTATCTACAAACTAGTAGAAATTATATTTCTTTCAAAGAATCGGTTCACTCGAGCACAGGATGGAATCTACAAACTAGTAGAAATTATATTTCTTTCAAAGCACAGCGTATTGGTGTATGAGAGATTGAATCTACAAACTAGTAGAAATTATATTTCTTTCAAAGCCACTAAGAAAGGTATTCAAACATTTGTATTTTGCAACCCCAAAGTGTAACAAAATGCAAAGAAAAAATGTAACACCCTAGAGAGTTATTTAGTTGCTGAATCCTTCATAAGGGAATGCTCAAATCTCCAACTGTCTCTGTCAAAGACAATCAGATGACTGTGATG
>JBGVMW010000091.1:0-9429 GCA_045125095.1 Lachnospiraceae bacterium | reverse complement strand
GTCCAAGCTCCGTATTATAATTTCTAAGATAACTGTAATCCACGTCATAGACATAGCCATACAAAATGAGCTTGCGTAAGAAAGCGGACTTGCTTTTCATGCCTGATACTCTGAACTTCTCGTCCAGGATATATTGCTCGTCATCATCGAGATAAAATTGCACCGGATTGGTGCGTTTTCTGTTTGCCATTTCTTTAACTCCTTCCAATTTTGGGTACAAAAAAACTGCTGTAAAATGTTCGATGTTTTACAACAGTTTGTTTCAAAGTGTATTCGATTTTTGGATAAAATTATCCAAGAAAAATTGTAGCAAAAGCAAAAGGAAAGGTCAAGGACTTCCGGCAGGAAGTGAAAGAAAATTCAAAGAGGGTTAGGGATACTTCCCTATGGGAATTTACGGGATATGCCTATGGCATGAATGGTAAATTTCAGCCTATGTGTCATGACATGGGCAGTGCTTGCTATGGTTGTTTTCGACACTCCCGAAGGGTGTGTCGGTATTTTAATGTAAGTGAAAAACGGTTGTGGGTGTTCTTTTTGAATGACAAGAACAGGATACAGTATAATGACTAGTGCAAGAAGTGTGTGTATGACTGTAAGCAGAGCTTCCAGTGCAGGATAGTGTGGTGTGGGAAGTATTACTCTAAGCGGAGGAAAAGGTAGTAATGATTTGCTTGAACATAACATAATCGCAGGGATGGAAAATAGTAGTATAATAAATTGCAGGAAGTAGAATTAAGCGAGCTATTGTGCGTATTTGAGAATGAATGGCAAAAAAATATTAAAAAATAAATTTATAGTGAACTTTTTTTACTCTGTAGTGGTTATATAAGATGTAAGACGTTTTATGATTGGAGAAAACGCTATGAAAGACAGCGAATTGATTCAAAAAGTACATAGCGGAAATAAAGAGGCAGTCGGTAGTATTATTGAACGATATTATGCAGATATTTATCGCTTTTGTCTATATATGGTTCAAACAGAGGATGATGCCTACGACATTGCTCAGGAAACTTTTTTGAAATTTATGAAATATGGAACTTCCTATAAACATCATAATCTCAAAGGTTATCTCCTGACTATTGCAAGAAATATATGTTTTAATTATTTCCGGGATAAGAAAGAAAAAGTAACAGCCATCGAATGGGAGGAGATTGATAAAATTCCAAATAATAAAGATATGCTGACCGAAGCGGAGGATGCCGTTTATTTGAGAAATTTATTAAAGGAACTTTCGCAGGATACGAGGGAAGTTATTATTCTGCGTATTTATGAAGAAATGAAATTTAAAGATATTGCAAAGATTATGGGGTGCAGTGTTTCTACTACAAAGTCAAGATTTCGATTAGGTGTAAATCAGTTAAAAAAGTTAATGGAGAATGATTATGAGAGATAGCGAAATAAAGACTCTTTTTGCAAAGGCAGATGAGCAAGTTCATGTTGATGAAATAAGAAAACAAAAGACTTATTATGCAATGATTGAGGAAATGGAAAAGCAGAGAACGCCGATGATGTCTACAAAAAATATTTTGCTTCATCAATTTTGGTACATGGATAAATTGTTTTTTGCTGTTTATGGTGTCCTTATTTGTTTAGGAATTATTTTTATTACAGCATTGCAATATACCGGATTGAATCAAAATGGGATGATTACTGTATGTATGGTTGGAGCAGGTATTCTTAGCATAACGTCTATTAGTGTGATTGATAAATTGTTTTTTGGAAAAATGGCAGAGTTAGGAGAAAGCTGCTATTTCAATACAAAACAGTGTGTTGCTGCATGGCTGGTATTGTCGGGGATGATAAATGTTATGATATTGTTTTTGATAGCTGGCTATTTGAACTATCATTGGAGAGTTGGATTATTACAGGTGGGGCTGTATATCTTAACTCCATATCTAGTATCAAGCATAACTGCATTAGGGATTTTATCAATGGAAACAAGAGGAAAGAATTCATCTTTATTTGGTATGAGTGCCATCTTTTTATCAATAAGTTATGGAGTAATAGGTTCGATTCCGAGAGCACTTTTTGTAACAACTCTTTGGATATGGGCAGTAGCTTTTCTTGTGTCGGGACTTTTATTTGTAATGCAGATAAAAAAATTGCTTAGTAAAATGGAAAAAGGAGAAGTATTATGCACGAATTAAAGTTGATGGATGTACAAAAAAAATACAAGGATAAAGAAGCAGTCAGAAAATTCAATTATACATTTACAAATGGTGTGTATGGACTGTTGGGAGAAAATGGTGCGGGAAAAACAACATTAATGAGATTGATTTGTGGTGTTTTGCAGCCAACGGGGGGAAGTATTTATTGCGATAATATTGAGATAGCCAGTATGGGAGCAGAGTATCGTAGGTTATTGGGCTATTTACCACAAGATTTTGGATATTATGGTGATTTTACTGCAGAACGCTTCCTGCGATATATGGCGGCATTGAAAGCACTACCGGAAGACTATGCCGATAGTCGTATTGACGAACTTTTAGATATGGTAGAGTTAAAAAATGTGAAAAAGAAAAAGCTGAAGACTTTTTCAGGAGGTATGATACGAAGAATAGGAATTGCACAGGCGCTTCTGAATAATCCTGAAATTTTGATTTTAGATGAACCTACAGCAGGGCTTGATCCAAAGGAGAGAGTACGCTTTCGTAATGTGATTAGTTCACTTGGAAAAAATAGGATGGTTTTACTGTCTACACATATCGTATCTGATATAGATTATATTGCAGACCGTATTTTGATTATGAAGAATGGAGAACTGATTCAAGAAGGAACGGAGAAAGAGATTACTGACAAAGTAGAAGGATGTGTTTGGAAGTGTATTGTTTCTGAAAAAGAAGCAGGGCAGATAACCAGTAGCTTCATTGTAAGCAATATGAGAAGTAGTGGAGAAAATGTTGAACTAAGAATTATTTCAGAAAGACAGCCAGTTGCAGGTGCAGAAAATGTGGAAAGTACACTGGAAGATGCATATCTTTATCATACACAAATAACAGGGGGAGAAAAAAATGCGACTTTATAAGATGGAGCTTTTTAAACTTTTTCAAAATAAAATATTTAAAATAGGAATGCTGGTTGCGACAGGATTGCTGCTTCTGTATTTTTGGTTTGCAGAGGTCGGTGGAGAAATAGCGACAATAGATGGGAAGTTTTATTCCGGTTATGAAGCAGTACAGATGAATCGGAAGATTACGGAAGAATTTGAAGGTGATTTGACGGATGAAAAAGTGAATCAAATAATTGAAAAATATGGTTTGCCTACAAAAATTGAGGAAAATATGCCAGGGTGGAGAGATGGAAACTTTTTAAATGATTTTGTTACACGATATTTTACCAATGGTGCATGGGAAAATGGTGTACTTCCAACGGAAAGGTATTTTCTGGGGGAAACAGAATTGGGAAAAGCTTATGATGAAATTGGGAAAACACCTTATTTGGCATATACAACGGGATGGAAGGTATTCGTTGAAATGCTTCAGTTTGGATTGATTTTAGGAAGCATATTGATTATTTGCGGGGTGTCTACCATTTTCGCAGAGGAAAGCCAGACGAAAATGCTGCCATTAATTTTTAGCACGGAAGAAGGAAGAAGAAAAGATGTTCCTGCTAAAATTTTAGCTTCTTTTACATTCACTATTTTCATTTTTATGTGGTTTGTGTTAGTCAATTTAGTCTTATGCTGGATGATCTATGGTTTGAAGGGATTTGAAAATATATCCTGGATGGTGCTTTCTCAACATATGCTTCAACCTGTATTATTTTTGAAATATCTTGGCATTTTATTAGGATTAGCTTTTCAGGCGCTTTTATCGTTATGCGCCATTACACTATGCGTTTCTGCATATCAGGATAGCTCTTTTGGCGCAGTAATTATTGCGGCTGTATGTTGGGGACTTCCTGTATTGATAAGGATGTTTTTCGGGGGAGTCATTTGGCTTATAGTAGATTCTATGCCGATTTTTCTTGTCATGACGGGAATTGTAAATGACATATATGAGATATGGTATATTGTACTGGGAATAAATGTTTGTTTTGCCATAGGGTGTTTGGTAAAAGGATTGGTATCTTATAAGACAAAACAATTTGCATAAAATAATTGACTTGTACAGGATGTGAAATGGGGTGATCATTTGGGAAGATTCTAATTTTAACATTTGAAGATGACGAAGAACATATTATCAACCGTATTATATCGTGTGTGAGTGAAGATATAGAGGTTTTGAAACATAAAGCTGTCCATAAAGGAGAGCTTTGTTTTGAGGGACTTTATATTGATAAATGCAAGCGGCTTGTGGTTCGTAACGAAAATGAGATTGAACTTACATATACAGAATTTGTAATTTTATTGTTGTTGGCTCAAAATGCCGGAATAGTATTTAGCAAAGAGCAGATATATGATAGTGTTTGGAAAGAGCCATATTTTGGCGATTACAACATCGTCATGAGCCATATTCGGAATATTCGGGAGAAGATTGAGGACAATCCAAGCAAGCCAATCTACATACAGACGGTCTGGGGAGTTGGGTATCGTTTTAACAAAAATTTAAGCAGCGGTCTGTAAAGAAGAAATACAGATCACTGCTTATTTTTCATTTCTGACACCTAAAAGATATTCACAAGATACATGGAAAAATTCAGCAAGGGCAACCACTTCATAATCCGGTACAAAGCGTGTCCCTTGTTCTATTCGTAATACGGTCAAATCGCTAAATTCATATCCGGCAAGCTGGAGCTGTTCTGCTAGTGCTTTTTGCGATAGCTGCCTTTCAGTTCGCAATTCCTTTACCCTCTGACCTATCAGATTTTTGGAATTGTTTTCTTTATTCCAGTAAATTTTCAAATCATCACCAACTTTCTAAAGATGAAGTGCCACATGATTGATTTTACGGAATAATCTTGATAATATACTTCTAAAGATGAAGTGCGAAAAAATATTGTTGTAAGAAATTTTAGGATTGATAATACTGCCTGTAAAATGCAATACTTATTTAGAGAAAGGTGGACACAAAATGAATGAAGTATTTGAAAAGCTATCTGAAGTTTTTGAGGAGCTTCGCAGTGAAGCAGGCGAACGGGAGTATTCCATACAGACAGAGGAAACAAAGAAAGCTGATAAGGAACTGAAAAAAGCAAACCGGAAATATGAAAAATTCTTATCTGAGCTTTCTGCAGAGCAGAGAATTTTTTTGGAAAACTATATGGATATTGTAGATCATGCACACTTTCAGGAGCAACAGAGAGCCTATTATCAGGGTATCGTAGATGCAGTACAGATACTTGCCGGACTTGGAATTGTTAAAGAGAGTGTTAAGGTAAAAGAGTTATTGAATACAATAATGAAATAAGTAAGCAGGGTGGAGCGTCCGATCATGGAACTTCCACCCTGTTTTACTCCAGAATAATTCAGAAACAATCAAGTTAAAATCAAAATCTTTCTGCTATTCTAATTTGTGGGTTTGTTATATGTCCGAAGATAGGCTTCCACAATGGCAAGAATCGTTGTTATCTGTTCTTCTGTACATTGTGAGAGATAGACCAGCAGCCTTTGATAATCCAAATTGTCGGTTGGAGCTGCCGGATAAAAGAAAGGATCAGCGGAGATATGTAATGCACGAATCAGTTGCCCCAATTTCTCAAGGCTTGGAATATTGCCATGATTTTCAATTTCCTTGATATACCTTGAGGAAACACCGGACATTTCTGATAACTCATCGTATGTCAGCTTTTGATCCAGTCTAGCCTTTTTAAGACGAAAACCCATGTCTTTATCAATTTTCTTAGATTTAGCCATATATGCACCTCCATGTATAGTGTATAGTGCACGTTTTGGTTTGGAAATGCACTAATAATTCACTTTAGTAAAGGGGTATAATGCACTAATAGAATATAGGAACTTTGGATATTGCATATAAAAAAACGCAGTATTCAAAGGTTTTTTCACGTTGTTTTGTCCTTTGAATATGTTTGGGAGAGTTATGTGTTCTGAACAGTTTAGAGGATATTTTTATGTTATTAGGAACCTGTCCGGCATTTTGCGTGGAAAGGTAATTTTATAGGTCGCATCTTCGTAGATGCGGCAAAGTATATCATTGAAAGTGCACTATATGCACTTGGATTGTGTGGTAAAAGTTTAATATCAGATATAGGAAACGTCCTGTGGGTATGTACCTGCAAGGGCGTTTTTTATATACATAAATTTTTTTTCAAAAAGTTGTCGATTTTTCGACGCTGCTCATATTTCCATTCGTGCTACGGAGTGAAAGGGAGATATTTCACTCTGTTCCAAATGGGTGCGGAAGGAGGTGAACTCTTATGGAGCAATCTTCTTCCGAAAAGCAGTTAAGAATAAGGAAACAGTTTGACAGCTTTTGTAAAACCCTGTTAAAGAATGAAATGATTGACTATGAACGGGCAAGAAGCTATCGGCAGAAGCATGAAGTTTCTTTCTCGGAACTAACGCAGGAGGAGTTGAGTCGGTTGAATACTGAGGATGATTACATAGCAGAATCAGAGGTATTTCGTGTCCTTGATTATGATGTTGAGGTAAAGGACGAGCTGATCAGTGAAGCATTGAAGTATCTGCCGGAAAAAAAGCGGAATGTTATTTTGTTGTCTTTTTTTTCTGGATATGACAGATACGGAGATTGCAAAGCACATGAACCTTGTCAGAAGTACCATTCATCATCACCGTGTAAGCTCACTCCAGGCATTAAAAAAGATTATGGAGGGAATCAGGAATGGAGAAATCAAGTAAATGTTCAAAGTTGCTGCCTTACCATATCATTGCGGCAGCAGCTTCCGGCGATGTGGAAGCAATCAATAAGGTTTTGAAACATTACGAGGGGTATATTGCAGCTCTGTCTACAAGAAAGCTCTATGATGAGTGCGGAAATCCGCATTACTGTGTTGATGAAACTTTACGTCGCAGATTAGAAACAAAGCTGATTACGAAAATATTGGCTTTTGAAGTTGCATAGCAGGCGGTCAGCGGTGTCCCTTTCCATTCGCTGATCGGTGCGTATGCATCCTGTACCTTGACAACTGAATACTGATGTTAGAGTCGGGTTAAACCAGCCACGTTAAGCCGAGTTAAATTGACCAATACTAGCTGAGATAAAATAACCATTCATTCAATAAAAAAAGCCATTATGTTTTCAAATGATTTTGTAATAAACTGATATATGCCAATGTACCAGTGATAAAAATCATGATTGAGAATAATAAACATAATGACTTACAAGAAATTTTAACACAAGCACTTAATGAATTAAAGAATGAATTAGGTGAAAAATTCGATATTAACAAAGTAAATCTTGCAGAACTAGAAAGACGCACAGGAATTACCCGTGGCAAACTTAGAGCTCTAAAAGCCAATAACTTTGAGGTTAAGCCTCATGGTCTTACAGGTAAAGCATCTAATAATGCAAGCAAAATTTCAGGTTTTACAGGAACAATAAATGGTTTGCTCTCAAAAGGAATAGTTAATTCATCTGTCATATTTGATAGAATAAGTGAAAACGGCTATAAAGGCAGCTTAAGCAGTGTGAAGGATTACATCAACAATAATAAAAATCTTGTTCCTGCCAAAAGACAGCTTGTTGCACCCCAGGGAAATCGTGGTAGAAGATATGAAACTGAACCAGGAGAATCATATCAAATGGACTGGGGATTTGTAACTGTTGAAACAGCAGATGGTCAATCATATAAGATCGCATGTTTTGCAATGATATGCCATCACTGTGGTCAACGTTATATTGAATTCTTTCCGAACGCTAAACAGGAGAATCTTTTTATAGGAATGATACACGCCTTTATTTATATGGGCATTCCAAAGTACGTTTTAACTGATAACATGAAGAGTGTTGTTATTAAACGCGATACTCAAGGCAAGCCTATATGGCAAAAGGATTATGAGGTGTTTATGAATAACCTTTGCTTTGAAACTAAACTGTGTAAACCAAGACATCCGTTTACCAAAGGAGCTGTAGAGAGACTTGTGCGTTTCGTAAAAGAAAACTTTCTCCCAGGAAGAATCTTTACTGAGTTAACAGATTTAAACTATGAGGCATTAAGTTGGTGCAACCGACAAAACTCTCTGTATCATAGAGCAGTCGATTGCATTCCTAATGAGAAACATACTTCTTCGTGTCTGAAAGTTGCCCCTTTATTAGAGGAATCAATTGAATTGTCATATTATCTTTGCCCAGAAAGATGCATTTCATTTGATGGATTTGTCACTTACGAAGGAAGAAGATTCGGCGTACCTTATTGGTATACAGAGAAAACGTGCCGTGTCAAAAGAGATGGATATGTCTTGTATATATATGATTTGAATATGACAAAGACTCTTACAACACATGATGTTACATGGAGTCGTAAGGATAGTACATGTCGAGATCAGTATGTTACTCTTCAGCCCGAGGAAGTTCCTTCCGTACCTGTTAAGGTTAAAATCAGTCAAATGTCCCCTCCATCATATGCTCAGGAATTTAGCAGATTTAATTTTGAGGAGGGACTTGAATAATGGAAAACTTAATATTTGATGAAATTGAAAGAACAGCAAGCTATCTAAAGCTAAGCATAAATGCTCAAGAAATAGCTGATGTAATATTAAAAAACAGGTATACAGAAGGAGAAGCAAAGGCAATTTCAGATTTTTTGTTGTATTTAAAGGAAAAAAGACATGATAATCTTGTGAACATGTTGCAACAAATGAGCAGAATTCCATTGAAGAATCCAAAGACATTTGATAATTACGACTTTAGTAGAATCAATGGTAAAAACGTCGAAGCATTAAAAGAACTATCTACACTGTCAAGCCTATATGCACATAAAAATCTCGCTTTCATAGGACCTCAGGGCGTAGGAAAAACTCATCTTGCAATGGCATATGGACGAGTATGCTGCAGCAATGAATACAAGGCATACTTTTTAAAAGCAACAGAATTAAATCAGAAGTTTACTGATGCCAGAAGACTTGGACGTGAAAGTGCTGTAATAAATAACCTAGTCAATCCATCCTGTTTGATTATAGATGAAATAGGAAGATGTGTATTTGACAAAGAAAACACACGAATGTTTTTTGATGTAATTGATAGACGATATAGTAAAGAGGGTCCAAACAACATGATATTTACAAGTAATAAAACACCTGACAAGTGGGGAGAGTTCTTTGGAGAAGATTCTTCTTTGCTATGTGCATTAGATAGAATATTTGATGACGCGATGGTATTTATGATAAAAGGAAGTAGTTATCGAGGTCAGAATTGTAAAACAATATCAATAACTGCTGGAGAATTATCTCCTTTACCAAAAACAGAATAAACTAAAGAAAGGAATAACTGGTACATTGGTTATTTCTACTTGGCTTAAATTGGTTAATTTAAGCCGACTAAAAATGGTTAATCCTACCCGACTCTAACA
>JBGVMW010000090.1:0-41168 GCA_045125095.1 Lachnospiraceae bacterium | reverse complement strand
GTGACAGATAGCTGTTTGCTACATAGTCTATATGTGACCCTCTGAAAACGTCGGCACTTAGGCTGTGTATTTTGCAGCCTTAGTGTCCGCTACGTTTGAAGGGAGCGAGAGCGCGTCAAATATAGACTATGTAGTAAGCAGCTATTTGCACAAACAATTCTGACAATTTGCGGATGGTCTTTACTTTCGCAAATGCCTATCGATAATAAAAATCGGGAGGAGTATATGGAATGATGGAAAATGATGTTCGAAAAATGTCACTATTTAAGTTAGGGTGGCCTGTATTTGTGCAGTGTCTGCTGTCCTTATGTCTTGGATACGTGGATACACTTATGATAAGCCAGTATTCGTCTAGTGCGGTTGGTGGATTAGGAAATGCGAATCAGATTTTGGGATTTCTGACACTTGCTTTTACAATTATATCAAGTGCTGCAGGAGTAATGGTAGCACAGTATCTTGGAGCAAAACTGCATGACAAACTGAACGAGATCTACACAGTATCGGTATTTTTTAATCTGCTTCTTAGCGGAGTGATCAGTTTGCTGGTATTTGTGGGATGCGATGTTATCTTAAGCGTAATGAAGGTGCCGGATACCATGATACCGGATGCAAAGGCTTATATGGAAATTGTTGGTGGATTTATGTTTCTTCAAGCTATGATAGATATTTTTTCCCAGATATTCCGAAACAACGGAAAGACGCAAATTGGTATGATTATAGCATTGGGGATGAATATTATTAACATAACCGGCAATTACATATTTTTGTATGGTCCTCTAAAGGATTTAGAACTAGGTGTAAGAGGGGTTGCGATTTCTACAACAATAAGCAGAGTGGTGGCTGTGCTTGCAGCAATGCTTTTCTTCAGGTGTAAGATTGAAGGTCAAATATCAATAAAATATTTGATACCATTTCCGAAAGAGATTTTAGGAAAACTGTTAAAACTGGGGTTACCCACAGCAGGCGAAAATATATCCTACAATATAGCCCAGTTGTGTATCCTCATGTTTGTAAATTCATTTAATTCAGAAATTATCACAAACACAAAAACATATGCAACAATCATAAGTAATTTTGCGTACTTGTTCTCTATGTCAGCGGCAGTTGCAACATCCATTGTAGTAGGGCATGCAGTGGGAGCAAGTGATTATGATTATGCGTATGGCAAGGTGCTTGGAACGCTGAAGAAAGCAATGGTTGTGTCAGTGTTTATAGCAGTTATAAGTTTCATCATAAGTCCTTATACCATAGGATTGTTTACCGATAATACGGATATCATTCATTTGGGACAGAAGGTATTGTTTGTATGTATTTTCTTAGAGATAGGACGAACGGCTAACCTTGTGGTAATTAACAGTATGCGGGCGGCCGGCGACATTAAGTTTCCAACCTATCTGGGTATGGCATCCATGTGGGGCGTCTCTGTATTGTTTGCCTATATTTTGGGAATTGTGTTAAATATGGGACTTGTCGGCATCTGGATTGCCATGGCGATGGATGAAATAGTAAGAGGTATCGTGGTAGTGATACGATGGATTAGGGGGAATTGGAGAAATAGAAGTGTAGTGACTACTCAGGACAGAACCGAGCAGTCTGTATAAAAATGAAGCAGTTAAGGGCAAAATCCATTACCATCGGTAATGGATTTTTGTCTGTAAACTGTATATAACTTGGATTTTGGAATAATATCTGATATAATGGGAAATCATGGGAGAAAGTAAAAAAATATGGGGGGGATAAGCTATGCTGTATGAAATTAATATAATAGTAGAATTACTTATGATGTATATAAGTATTTTTTTAGTGGAACGATATGTTTTTTTAGAGCCGGGGATGGAAAGAAAAAAACAAATCTTGTACTATGCAATTAACATTGGTTTGCTGATTGTGAGTTATCTTCTGTTTGGCCAATCAGTAGCGACAATATGGTTAATTTTTATTGGAGGATTGAATATTAGTCTGGCGCGGAAAGAGCATCGCATAGGAGGGTTTTTTATGATAATTCCTATTGCCGGGATTATCAACGGACTTTTTGTACCACTCCTGATAACACCTCCCGTGTTATTGAACTTTTCTGAACAGAAAATGATGATATATAGTTTTATAGTGTACGCAATACTGGCTAATTTACTGTTTTTGTTCTATATAAAGGGTAAAAACTGGCGCAAGAACTTTCAGATAATAATAGCGCATCGCCATGTCCATAAATGGGAACGTTTCATGTTATGCAGCGTAGGAATTTTAATGACGGTGTATTCCAATACGTTGTCAAATATACCGACTGCTAATGAGTACATTGATATTTTTGTCGACAAACTTGTAATGGATATGTGTTTGCAGGGATTTATGGCATTTTTCCTGACTATTACCATCATTGTTCTGGTTATACAGGGGAATAAACGCTGGTATTATTATGAACAGTCTATAAATATGCAGAAGGTGGAAATGGAGAAAGAAAAGGCAGAGGCAGCCAACGAAGCAAAGTCGGCATTTTTGTCCAATATGTCTCATGAAATCCGCACACCAATGAATGCAATCGTAGGAATGACAGATATCCTGTTGCGGGAAAATCATTCTCCGCAGACAAGAGAATATCTGAATAACATTAAGAATTCCGGCGCGGCATTGCTTACGATTATCAATGACATTTTAGATTTTTCCAAGATAGAATCCGGTAAGATGGAAATCATCGAGGAAGAATATGAACCAATGTCCATGTTTCACGATTTATCTATGATTTTTCTCAATCGAATTGGAAATAAAAAAGTAGAGCTTTTGTATGATATCGATAAAAATATGCCAAGAAAACTGTGCGGAGATGGACAGCGAATCCGGCAGATTATTATTAATCTCATGAACAATGCAATTAAGTTTACAGAAAACGGTTATGTAAGACTTTCTGCTCGGGTGAATGTAGTGAATGAGGGAACAATGGAACTGATATTTTCCGTTGAAGATACCGGACAAGGAATCAAGGAAGAAGATATAGGAAAATTATTTGGTTCCTTTTCCCAGGTAGATACCAAAAAGAACCACAACAAAGAAGGAACGGGACTGGGACTGGCAATTTCCAAGCAGTTAGTGGAACTGATGCAGGGAACGATAGGTGTAAAAAGCCAATACGGAGAGGGCAGTACCTTTTATTTCACGATTCCGCAGAAAATCGTGGATGCAAGACAGGCTGCAAGAATCAAAGCGGAACCGGATGAACAGGTAATTGTGGGGCTTAAGATTGCAAATGAAGTAGTAAAGCAGCAATTAGAACAGCTTGCAGCGTCCTATCAGATAACATATGTGGATTACGCAGGCATAAGGGAAGAAAATGTGGATTTCCTGATTACAGATGAGGGAACTGCCCTATCAGAGAAGGAAAGAAAACAATTAGCAGAGAGAAATGGTACATTGTGTATATTGCAGAACCCCATGGTGGAAAGCTTCATGACTGATAATGCAACGATTCTGAATAAGCCGGTGTACAGTTTGAATTTTTGTCAGCTATTAAATCATGAAGAATTGACCTTCCAAAGCGTAGTGGAGAAGGAATTGCATTTCATAGCCCCGGAAGCAACTATACTTGTGGTCGATGATAATGAGATGAATCTTAAGGTGGCAAAGGGATTGTTAGAACCATTCCGGATGCAGATAGATACTGCCGGCAATGGAAAAGATGCACTGCAAATGGTGCAGGAGAAGCAGTACGATATGGTGTTCATGGATCACATGATGCCTGTTATGGACGGAATTGAAGCAACCAGAGGAATCCGTAAGCTGGAAGATGAAAGATTTCAAAATTAAAAGATACATTTGAGGCAGTGTTATTGTACATGGAGAGTGAAGTAAAAGTGAAGTCTCAGGAATTGGTGTATCTTCGTGATAAGATGGTAGAGGAAAATATTCCATTGTTTTATATGGGAGAAGATGTACCCGCCTTACAGGACATCATACCGTCACATATTCTGCAGGAAGTATTTGAAAGACCTATTGATGTGAAGGTTGCGGCTAAGACTATGGATGAGTTTATCAAAAAGCATGGAAGACATACAAAGAAGAAAATTCTCGTTGTCGATGATTCCGGTGCGATGCTACGGAATGTAAAAGGCTGGTTAGAAGATAAATATCAAGTGATTTTAGCTAATTCGGGGGCAATGGTAATCAAATATCTGGCAACCAACAGACCGGATTTGGTGTTGCTTGATTACGAGATGCCGGTTGTCGATGGCAGTCAGGTATTAGAAATCTTTAAAAAACGTTTGTATAAAAAAGGATAAACAAATGGCAAAAATTTCTTTACATTATATTAACATTATGATATTATTTTGAACGGCAAAACTTTTTTGAAATAAATAATTGGGAGAGGTAAGAAAAATGAAAAAGAGATTTTTGATACTATCAATGATATTTTCTTTGCTTACTGTTTCTTTAGGAGGCTGTGGAGTAGAGTCCAGCATTATAATTAATAGCGATTTGTCAGCTACACAGAATACAACGATGCTCCTGAATGAACAAGAAGTAGAGCAGTTTGCAGCGGCATCCGGTGTAACTGTTGATCAGATGAAAAGTAAACTGGTTGCTACAACTGCTGAAAATGGTCAGACCTACTATGCAGATGCCTCTCAGGAGCAATTGGATGCGGCGACTGTGAAAACTACATTCAAGCGCCTTGACAGTAAATGTGCGATTTTAGGAGCCAATGAGGTGACAGATTCTTCGGAGAATAGTGGCAGTGTTGACGTAGCTATGATTGAATTTAACACACTGCGCATCACGTATCCATATCCGGTAGTAGAGACAAATGGTGTGGTAGAAGCAGATGGAAAGACGGTATATTATGATACAAATGTAGTATCTACTGCAGAAAAATTATATGCATATTTTGATAGCTCTGTAAAGAATGGCAAGAAGATTACCATGAAGTCTGTGAAGAAAAGTGGCGGTCGTATGGTACAAATCAGTACAGATGGTGTTATAAAGTCTGTAAGCGTGAAGAAAGACGGTAAAAAGTATACGTTCGGATTCAGTAGTGTGGAAGTAATGTCGGAAGAATTACACAATAACTATGATAAATACTTTTTAGACAAGGAAGGTGTATATACTTTTACGGTAAAGCTTGAAAGTGGAGCTAAAAAGTCACAGAAGATATATGTAGACAATACAGCACCAACCGCCAACGTAAAAGCTGGAAAGAGCTATAAAAAAGGATATAAATTAAAGTTCAGCGATAAAGTTTCCGGAATCAAGGCAGCGAAACTGGACGGAAAGACAGTAAAGAATGGTGCTAAGGTAACAAAAAAAGGAAAGCATACATTAGTGCTGAAAGATAAAGCAGGTAATACAAAGACAATCAAATTTACGATTAAATAAATGACGAGAAAAAGCTTACTGTTGTTCTGGCAGTAAGCTTTTAAAATGCTTTTTTGAGGAAGGATTTACCCGTGTCCGGGATCGCACATCTAAGGGCGCCATGCGAGTGGTGTATAGAGGAATTTTTGTAGTGCAAAAGTGTCATATTATTCGTGAAAAAACATTCACTTTTAACAAATCCTACAAAAAAGAGAAAAAATGAAAAAAACCCTAAAGAAGTCCGTTGATTAACCGATAAATATAATAACAGGGAGAGTAATAAATACAAAAAATATTAATATAGAACGGAGTGACGCATATGAGAATTGAAGCTTATAACCAGGTTGCACAGGTATATAAGGCTAATCAGTCACAGAAGATGGATAAAGCTGAACGTGTCACTAGAAGGGATGAAGTTCAGATATCCAGTCTGGGAACGGATTACCAGATTGCAAAACAGGCATTAGCAGACATACCTGATGTAAGAAAAGACAAAATCGCAGCAATTAAGGCCGGCATGGAAGCTGGTACTTACGAGGTGGATAGCAGTAACTTTGCAGATAAACTGTATGAGAAGTATACGGATATACTTAGCTATTAATTATACGAAAGCATAATTAATAGCTTTCTTTTTATTTATAGGAATCTTGAGGGGAGAAGGCAATGGCAAGTTTAATGGAAGATTTATTGGAAGTATTGGGGGAAGAATGCAAAGAATATGAAGCTTTGGTGGAAGCATCGGCAGAAAAAACCCCATTTATTGTGCAAGGGGATATTGAGAAAATTCAAGAATATACCGATATAGAACAGGGACACTTAAATCATATTACAAATCTTGAAAAAAAGCGAATAGAAGTGATTGGTGATATGGCAAATGTGTTAAATCGTACCGTAGAGGAAATGACAATCACGAATCTGATAGAAATGATTCATAAACAGC
Organism: Lachnospiraceae bacterium; assembly: GCA_045125095.1. Lineage (GTDB taxonomy): Bacteria > Bacillota > Clostridia > Lachnospirales > Lachnospiraceae > JBGVMW01. Next base: position 34,888 of record JBGVMW010000090.1, on the reverse strand, counting down.
CGGAAGAACAGGAGCAGTTACGGGACTTAAAGGAACGTATTGTAGCAGTTACTTCAAAAATGAAGGAAGTAAATGATAGAAATAAGCTGTTGGTAGAGCAGTCAATAGAACTTGTGGAGTTTGATATGAATCTAATTCGTGGATTGCGGCAGGCACCGGAGACGAATAATTACAATAGAAATGCTACAAATGTAGGGGAAATATATACTGGAAGCACAAGTTTTGATGCAAAGCAGTAAGGAGTTATAGGAGGAAATAAAAAATGGGTTTAATCAGTAGCCTTTATGTGGGTACATCCGGTATGCAGGCGGGCATGAGTTCTTTGAATACCACCTCGCATAATTTATCCAATGTGGATACAAAAGGATATGTAAAGCAGAATGTGGTGCAATCAGATCGTGCGTACCTTAATGTTGGTAATGCAGCGATATCTACACAGCAAGTAGGTCTTGGAGTATCTATCGCAGACGTGACACAGTTTCGAGATATGTTTTTAGATAGAAAGTACCGTACAGAAGTGGGTCGTTCTGGGTATTATGAGTGTATGTATAATGCGGCATATGAAGTGGAAACATATTTTCAGGAAAACTTTTCCGAAGATAACAGTGCTAGTGTACAAAAATCAATATCAGAATTGCAATATGCCATGAATGAATTGGCAAAGGACCCGGAAAGTAGTGTAAATAAAGAATTTTTTGTATTAAAAGCTACACAGTTTTTAGAACGTGCACAGAATATTTATACAGGACTTTGTGAGTATCAGGACAATTTAAACAACCAGATAAAATCAAAAGTGGATCGTATAAACGAACTGGGAAATATTATATATGAGACAAATCATAAGATTGCTGCTATTGAAGCGGGAAATGTTGAGGATGCAAATGATTATCGTGATGCAAGAAACTTGGCATTAGATGAGTTGGCAAGTCTTGTGGATATTACGTATGAAACAGATGCACATGGCTATGTAAACGTTAAAATTGAAGGAGTTACATTTGTCAACGCAGCACAGGTATACAAAATGGACGTTGAAGTGGCAGATGCATCAACAGGATTCTACACACCGGTATGGCCACAGTTAGATAATCAGCAGGTGTTCCAGCCGAATGTATATGTAAGTGCGAACAACGACAATGATATCGGATATTTAAAAGGTTTGGTACAAGCGCGCGGTACACATCGTGCAACATATGCAGATATTGAAATGTTGAACAGAGCAGTAGATGGCGTGACTGGCAATTCAATGACAGAAGAAGAAGCAGAAAAGGCATATAATGAAACAATCAATACGTCAGTAGTTATGAAAGCGCAGGCAGAGTTTGATCAGCTTGTAAATGGTATCGTTACAGCAATTAATGACATTCTTTGCCAGGATACTTATGCGGCTAGTGGAAATCAAGCACCGGAAGAATTATTTGTTCGTTATACAGTATCAGAACGCTTTGCAAAATTGAGTGACAGTGAGCTTGCAACAGTGGTTGCGAATGGCGCGACTAAGGGAGAGGATGGCTTCTACGTTACAAACGGTACCACCGATCAAGTGAAGTTTGCATTCAATGAGACAACCGGCAAATATGAGGTTAGTGCAACCGGTACATATACATTGACCAATGAAGGATTTTTGGTAGATGTAAATGGTTATTATGTTATGAATGAAGAACAGTATCAGGATGCCACAGATATTTACCATAGCCAGAATAATAAATATTCTTACGAAAATACAGATCCATTTGCCACAGAAACGCTTTATTCGATTCGTAATCTGGTGATTAATCAGGATATTGTAGAAGATAATGCCAAACTTAATTTCAAGACAGATGATGGAAAGATAAATAAAGAAAAAGCAGAGGCTCTCGCAGGAATATGGGATCAACCATTTAAGGGCCTGAATCCATGTACAAGAGGAGAAATAAGCTTTAACGAGTATTACACCACGTTTATAAATGAAATTGGAGGACTGACAGAAAAATATGGAAACATTTATGACAACGAAGTAAGTGCAACAGCCTCCGTGGATGGTACAAGACAAGGTGTTATAGGTGTAAGTTCAGACGAAGAGTTGACGAATATGGTTCGTTATCAGAATGCTTATAATGCAGCGTCCAGATATTTTAACGTAATTAATGAGATGTTAGAACATTTATTAACATCATTGGGATAATAGGGGGTAACAAATATGGCATCAATGTTTACAGGTTTATATGTTGCTAGTTCGGGTTTGGGAACCTATCAGTTAGCATTAAATACAACAGCACATAATGCAGCGAATGCAGATACAGAAGGGTATTGTAAGCAATATACAGTAAGAACAGCAGCAGATGCGCTAAAATTAAGTTCCAATCAGGGTATGCTTGGTATGGGTGTCAAAACGACAGGTGTGAAGCAATACCGAAATGAATTTTATGATTATCAGTATTGGAACAATAACCAGAGACTGGGTACAGCGGAGAGCCATCAGTATTATATGTTTCAAATAGAGAACTATTTTATGGGTAGTGTGGTTGCTGATACCGAAAATGTATCAACAGCAGACGATTTTGTATCTATTTTCGATGCATTTAATAATGCGATGCAGGAAGTAAAGAAAAGCGATGGTACAGCAGAAACAAGAACTACAATGGTTAGTCAGGGACAGACATTAACACAATATTTCAATGATCTGTATAACAGTATGCAGAGCTTGCAGTCAGAGTGTAATTTAGAGATTAAAAATATTGTAACCAGAATCAATTCCATTGGAGAAGAAATATCTGTATTAAATAAGCAGATTAATACAATTGAAATGAATAGTGGTCAGGCAAATGACCTTCGTGACAAACGTGCTCTTTTGATTGATGAATTATCTTACTATGTTCCGACCACCGTGTCAGAAGCGGATGTGGTAAATAGTGCGAATCCAGATCATTATACTGGTGCAACCACATATGAGGTTCGTATTAATGGACAGGTATTAGTGAGTACATTTGAATTTAATACAATTGAATTGACACCGCGCTCAACAGACGAGAAGGTAAATCAGTGTGATGTGGAAGGTTTATATGACTTAAGTTGGAGTAATGGTCTTTCGTTTAACACAAGGGGTGCTTCTACTGGTGGTCAGTTAAAAGCATTGCTGGATATTCGTGATGGTGACAATTGTGAGAATTTAACGGGTACTGTTACGGAGGCAGATGTAAGTACAAAGACATTTAAGATTAGTGGTTGTAGTGTACAGGATATATATTCTTTGAATATTCCACAGAATGGAATAGTAAAAGTAGGTGCTGCATATATGGAATATGATTCATTTGAATTGACTGTGAACAGTAAAGGTGAATATGAATATATTTTCCACCTGGATGATTCCGCAAAGATACCGGATGCCGATTCTTTGATGATAGGTAAGTCTGTTTCAGTAGGGTCTAATAGAAATTATATGGGTATTCCATATTATATGTCGCAGATGAACCAGTTTATCAGAAAATACGCAGAGGAATTCAATGCAATTTACGAGGGAAATGAGGACTTGAACGGAAACCCATCCGGCAACTTCTTTACCTGTGATAATAAGGTAAGTGGTTTAGAACAGCATATGTCCACGTTTGAAACAGGATTTAGCAGTGAGTTTGGATATTGTGATGGCTCAACAGAAAACACAAGTTATTATTTCCTGACAGCAGAAACGTTTAAGGTTGCGGGAGAACTGGTTGCTGATCCGAGTAGATTAGCGACTACCACGGATATTACAAATGGTGTGGAACAATATGATATTATTGAAAAATTAGTGAATTTATCCGACCAGAAGAATTTGTATCGCGGTTCTTCTCCTAGAGAATTTTTGCAGTGTATTTTAACAGATGTATCTATGGATATGAACCGTTCCAATACATTGGTAGATAATTACGATAATATTGTAAACTCAATTGATTTGAAAAGACTTTCTGTGTCAGCAGTAGATAAAGACGAGGAAGCAGTAGACCTTGTGAAATTCCAGAATGCATATGAACTTTGTGCAAGAATGATAACAACTATGACAGAAATATACGATCGATTGATTTTAGAGACAGGTGTATAAAAATAGAGTAAAAAGGGGGAACTTATCATGGCAATGCGTGTAACAGACAGTATGATTAGTCAGACTTCTATTCGCAATGTAAATACAAATAAAAATCGGTTGAATGTGTTACAGACACAGTATACCACAGGGAAAAGAATAAGCAGACCTTCGGATGATCCGATTATTGCAATGCGTGCATTGCGTCTGCGCAGTACAAGTAATCAGATCACCCAGTATGTGAAACGTAACCTTCCGGATGCCCAGTCCTGGTTAGAATTGACAGAGGATACATTGGATTCCGTGGGAAATATGATGCAATACATGTACAGTGAACTGGTGCAGGCAGCTTCCGATCAGGAAGCGCTTGACCGTGCAAAATTAATAGAATCATTGGAGTCTTATAAGAATAGTATCTATTCCGAAGCCAATGCAGATTATGCGGGAAGAACACTTTTTAGTGGATATCGTACCGATAGCGATGTAACGTTTCCGAAGGACTCATCAGATACACGTTACCAGATAACAGAAAATTTGTCAGCAACAGATATCAAAAGTAAGATTTATATTGCCAACAAAACAACCATTGACACAAACAATCTTGGCGTGGTGACAAACGCGAATCTTCCAACAGATCTTACGGTATCTAGTATACGTCTTAGCTATGATCAGCTTGAAAATAGTGCGACAGATGACGGGGAAGCAAAAGCAATCAACAGCATTGAGTATAAAAAGGTTGCGGACATTGCGGCTACACGTAAAGTTGAAGATGGCAAAAACATCGTTGATATCAATGGTGGAGCCGGCAAGATTACAATTCAGAATAACAGCGATGGAACAACAAGTGTAACAATTACAGATGGAGCATCCCCTAATAAGTGGACATTAGATAAGGCGGGGCGGTTTGTAGAAGACAGTGGAAATTCCGATTCCATTTCAGCACGTATCAATAGTGAGGGTAATCTGATAGTAGAATTTACGGATAGTTATTTGGCAAAGTCCAGTAATAAAGGACTTAATCTGGCAGATAATAAGCTGACAGCGGAATCTACCAAGTTGACAATTACAACCGCCTTAAATGGTGTGATTGTTGGTGATTTAGAAGCTTCTTATGAATTGAAAATTGATAATTATTGTGATGGCAGTGATGCAAGTGAACTAGATACTGTATATAAAGATATGGTGACTGCCAATGAAAATAAAGAAGGCAAAATCACATTTCTTACGGAAACAGGAGAATTATTAATTAGTGATGTGGTGCGTAGCGAATTGGAGGGATTGCTGACAGTGAATGGTAAGGAACCAATTAGCGTTACTTACCGCAAGAGTGGATTTGAACAATATGACGTACGTCCGGAGCAGTTATTTGATTGCGTTGATATGACAAAACCGGATAGCGAAGATTGGCAACCATACTATTTTGAACAGGATAAGATAGAATATACCGTAGCTACGAATCAGACAATTCATATCAACACAACAGCCAGTGAAGTATTTCAGATGGATATGGCGCGTGATATTGATGATTTAATCCGTGCATTACAGGAAAATTTAACGGCAGATCAGAAAGTAACAGATATTAAGTCTATGTTAGAGGATGCAAGATATGCAGATGATGCTAGTCAGAACGCATTGAACAGTATGTTAGATGCTGCTGAAAAAGAAACGTCCGCTGCAAAAAACGTATTACAGACATTGTTGGGAAATAGCATTACCTCTATAAAATCCTACATGACCGATGTTTCTGCAAAACTTGCAAATGTGGGTAACCGACTGGCACAGGTAAAAGTGATTACCACCAGAATGACGGATCAGAAAAATAATGTAAAATCCTTACAGTCAACAAATGTAGATAAAGACTTAGAAGAAATTATGACAGAATATACATCAGCATTAACGGCATACGAGGCATCTCTTACCGCCGTTGGTAAGATATCGCAGGTTTCACTGTTAGAATATATTTAACGAAATAGTTAGGGAGGAAGTATATGGTAGTAAACACCAGATTATTTGGGGAAATCGATATAGAAGAAAGCAAAGTGATTACATTTGAAAAGGGAATTATCGGCATGCCGGATATGAAACGGTTCACCTTAATTTATGATTGCGAAAAAAAAGACAGCCAGATTCGCTGGATGCAGTCCTTAGATGATGGAGCGATGGCTTTGCCGGTAATCGACCCGATGGTCGTATTGGAGAAATACGAACCACTTGTGAATGATAAAGTGTTAGAGCGGCTTGGTGAGTATAATGATGAGAATGATTTATTTATTTTAGTGACGCTGCGTGTGCCGTCTGACATAACGCAGATGACGATTAATCTTAAGGGGCCAATGATTATAAATACATTGAATAATCGTGCAGTACAACTGATAGTGGAAGATGACCAGCCTGTTCGTTTTCCTATTTATGATATTCTACAGGCGAATAAAGAAAAGTCTGAATAATAGGCGGAGAGGTGTTCATATGTTAGCATTGACAAGAAAGGTAGGCGAATCCATTATCATCAACAATGATGTAGAGGTGACGATTCTGGATGTAAAAGGTGACCAGATAAAAGTGGGCATCAATGCACCGAAGACAGTTCCTATCTATCGAAAAGAGATCTTTAATCAGATAAAAGAAGAAAATGAAAGTGCGATGATTGATGCATCGCACGTAGAAGAGTTAAAAGGTTTATAAAATGGTATAAATATATTACAAAAAATGTCGATATATACCATAGAAAGGCATCTTTTTATAATTTACGAGATGTCGTAGCTAGTAACATTCACCGGGTTTCTTTCCATGGATGATATTCAGAAGCCCAATGCAGAACATGGAGGTGTAAGCATGAGTAATTTAGGAGGAGTGCAGGCTGCAACAACACCGGTAGAAACGACGGTTTCAAAAGCAGAGGTAGTGGGGGCGAGTTTACAAAAAAGCAATCCTCGTCCGGCGGCTACAAAGAAGCAGACGGTTGATATGCCGGGAAAGGTGCAGGCAGGTACAGAACAAGAAAAGAACGAGAAAGTCAATACCAATCTTGTAAAAGGAGCGGTTGATGGCGTGAATGAGTCTTTGAAAACGAATCACACATCTGTACGTTTCAAGTATCATGAGAATCTGAAGCGTGTTTCGATTAAGATTGTAGATGATACTACAGATGAAGTAATCAAAGAGATTCCACCAGAGGAAACATTAGAGATGGTGGAGAAAATGTTGGCACAGGCTGGTCTCATTGTAGATGAGCGTGGGTAGTAAGGAGGAATTGCTATGGCAGTGCGTATGTCAGGTATGATATCTGGACTTGATACAGATTCATTAGTTCAAAGTCTAATTGAAGCACAGAAGTTAAAAAATAAGAAAACCGTAGATAAAAAGACAAAGTTAGAATGGACGCAGGAAAAATGGCAGGATTTGAATAAAAAGCTGTATAAGCTATACACAGATCAGGTTGGAAAGTTGCGTCTACAGTCCAGTTATGGAACAAAGAAGGTTACATGTACGAATGAGGATAAGGTAAAGATAACAGGTAATAGCACTGCACCATTAGGTTCACAGAGTCTTAAGATTAGTGAACTTGCCACAGCTGGTTATTTAACTGGATCTGAAATTAGCACGGCAGACGGTGGCAAGGTAACATCTAGTACAAAGCTTTCTGAGTTAGGTATTACATCCGGAGGTACATTGAACCTTACAGTTGGCAGTACGTCTAAGTATATTGAAGTGACAAAAGATACTACAGTATCTGAATTGCTGACAAGTATACGAAATGCAGGTGTGAATGCATCCTTAGATGTAAATAACCAGCGTATATTTATCAGTTCGAAAAAGACAGGCTTAGATTCTGATTTTTCACTCACAGCAACCTCGGCAGAGGGTAACAGTATATTATCGGCATTAGGCTTAACTACTGGTAGTCTTTCAGCGGCAGACAAAGCGAATTATACATTCTGGGGCGAAGCTGCCGGGCTTGCGATAGGATACGATGATGATGGCAAAATCGTTTTCGGTGCAACATTATCAGATGAAGAAATTCGGGCTAATATTACAGCAGAAGGAAGTCAGTGGAAGCAGTATTATGATAAGGAACTCCAGACTCGTATCAGTGCATATAAGGCAGAAAAAGAAAAATTAGAAGCAAGCAATACAGAACTGACAAAGCAAAATGGTACATTAGAAGCGCAGAATGAAAACCTGCAGGATACATATGATGATAAAGTTGGTGTATTTAATGCTATGCTGGCAGATGATGCGTATGCATCTGCATTTGCAGAGGTGGAAGCAGAAGAAGGATATGCGGATTTAACAGATGATCAGAAATTGTACAAGAAGATGGACAAAGCCATTGAGATTCTTAACAAACAGGTTACTGATTTCAAAGAAGCGCATCCGGATTGCACAGATGAAAATAATGCAGATTACAATGCCTATCAGGAATTGGTGAAGCAGGCTGCTGATGTAACAGAAGCACTTGCTTCAAAGAAACAGATGGATTCTAATGCAGCTACGATAGCGAAGAACAAAGCTACGATTAATAGCAATGAAGGTAGACTTACAGTAGTAGATGGTAAGTTGGAAACCGTAGATGATGTTGAGAATGCAGGTGTTGTAGCAGAAGTAAATGCAATGTTCATTAGCAAAGCAAAGTATGCAAAGGAAGCAATAGAGGCAGATGTTAAAAATACAAGTTCAGAGAACACAGGAGCGTTAAAGATTGATGGTGTAGATGCTAAGTTCACATTGAATGGTGTGGAATTCACATCAGCTTCTAACGAGACAACGGTAAATGGTGTTACGTTGACACTTACAGGAACAACAGCTAAGGACGAAGTTATTAATTTCACAGTGACGAATGATACAGATGCTGTTTATAACATGATTAAAGATTTCATCAATGAATATAATACGATTCTTGAGGAAATGAACACATTATATTATGCAGAATCTGCGAGAGGGTATGATCCGCTATCTGATGATGAGCGTGAGGCAATGTCTGATACCGATATTGAAAAATGGGAGACGAAGATTAAAAATTCCCTCTTGCGCAGAGATACTAGTCTTGGCAGTGTAATGGATGCTATGAAAAATGCAATGTTAACCTCTGTTACGGTAGATGGTAAGCGGTATTCTCTTGCAAGTTTTGGCATAGGAACATCTTCTGCTTATACGGAGCGCGGTAAGCAGCATATTCAAGGGGATGAAGATGATGACACCTATTCCGCAAGTACGAATAAGTTAAGAGAAGCCTTGGAATCGGATCCGGATACGGTTATGCAGGTATTCAGTGGTGTTATGACCAAGCTGTACAGTACAATGCAAGATAAGATGAAAAAGACAACATTGAGTAGCTCTCTTACATTTTATAATGATGTATATATGAAGAACCAGTTGGTAACATTGAATAAGCAGATAGCGAAAGATGAGGATAAGTTGACGGATCTGGAAGACAAGTATTACAATCAGTTTGCTGCAATGGAAACAGCATTGGCTAAGTTGCAGAGCCAGCAGAATCAGTTGGCAGGATACTTAGGATAATGGAAACGTCAGTTGTGGAAGGGAAAGCATAAATGCTACAGTTCGGAAAATAATCCAGCTAGGAGGAAATTAATATGGCGGTAAATGTAGCACAGGTATATGGTAAGTCCAAGATGCAGACAGCATCGAAGGAAGATATTATTACTATGTTATATGATGGGGCGATTAAGTTTTGTAATATTGCAGAGTCTGAATTAGATAATCAGGACTATGCAAAGGTGAATGATAATCTAAAAAAAGCACAGCGAATCATTGAAGAACTCATACTGACACTGGATAAACGTTATCCGGTGTCTGAGGAGTTTGAAAAAGTATATAATTATATACTGTCTCTTTTGGTTCAGGCAAATGTGAAAAAAGATAAAGAAGTATTAGTGCGTGCAAGGGACGAAATCAGAGGTATGCGTGATACCTGGCTTGAAGTAGTCAAGAAAAGCAGAAGCGGAAAGTAGGAACCTGTTTGAGAAACGAGATAATCTATACCCAGATATTAATTGAGGCACTAAAGAAGAAAAAGACTGCGATGGAGCATATTAAGGAGATCACGTCAAGACAAAGTGAGCTTCTTGCCAAGGACGAATTGGACACAGAAGAATTCGATGTGCTAATTGACGAGAAAAAAGTGTATCTTAACACCATTCAGGAACTGGATGAAGGATTCACACTGACATTCACACATGTGCGTGAGGAACTGGACAATCATAAGAGTGAGTTTAGGCAGGAGATCAGTCAGATGCAGGAATTGATTAAAGAAATCATGTCCCTTTCTATGGAGATAGAAGCGACAGAACAACGGAATCGTCTTGCATTTGAACAGAGCATCAGTCGTGCCAGAACGGCGATAAAAGAAAAACGTGTCAGTTCCCAGTCTGTGTCTAAGTACTATAAGAATGCCATGGGAAATAGCGACACCCAGTCTTATTATATGGACGAAAAGAAGTAAATGTAATACGCGAAGTAACGAATACAAAGTCATCTTTTTCTGGAAAACAATCAGAAAAAGGTGACTTTAAAAAATTTTTAAAAAAATTTCAAAAAAGGTATAAAGTATCTGTACAAGATACCGATATATAATACAAGTAAAGAGTTTACTTCTTACGAGAATGAAGCGTACGGTCGTTTTGGTAAGGGGTGAACCGAATACTTACAATAACTAAAAACAAATCACATGTGGCAAGGAAGCCACAGGAAATTCAAGGAGGAATTCATTATGATTATTCAGCACAACATGACAGCAGCTAACACAAACAGAATGTTAGGTATCACAAACGGAAACATTGCAAAGACAACAGAGAAGTTATCTTCTGGTTACAAGATTAACAGAGCAGGTGATAACGCAGCAGGACTTTCCATTTCTGAAAAAATGCGTGGACAGATTAGAGGTCTTGATCAAGCATCTATCAATGCGCAGGATGGTATTTCCTTAATCCAGACAGCAGAAGGTGCATTAAATGAAACACATTCTATGTTACAGAGAATGAGAGAATTATGTGTTCAGGCTGCGAATGATACAAACGTTACAAAAGACCGTACAGCAATCCAGTCTGAAATCACACAGTTACGTGCAGAAATTACTCGTATTTCAGATACAACAGAATTCAATACAATGAAACTGTTAGATGGTACTTTCTCAGGTAAGAACCTTCAGATTGGTGCTAATGCAGGTCAGAGTGGACCATTAGATGCAATTACTGATATGGATGCAGCAGGGTTATTAGTAGATACCTTTACAGTGGATACTCATGCTAATGCACAGGCAGGAATTACAGCTGTTAATAATGCAATTGAAACTGTATCTTCAACACGTTCTAATTTAGGTGCATGGCAGAACAGATTAGAACATACAATTGCTAACCTTGATAACACATCTGAGAACTTACAGGCAGCAGAATCTCGTATCCGTGACGTAGATATGGCAGATGAAATGGTTAAGTACTCTAAGGATAATATCCTTCAGCAGGCTGGACAGTCTATGCTTGCACAGGCTAATCAGGCTTCACAGGGTATCTTAGCATTAATCAGATAATGAAAAACATTTTTATAAGAAAGGGGCTGACAGTTGTCGGTTCCTTTTTTCTTTGGGTTAGCCTGATTAAGTAGCAGATTTTTATATTACATTAAGATGATAGTGTAAATATGTTATAATAAACTACTTCTAAATGATGGTAATATGGATGATATTAAAATTGTATTAGAGCAAGAAAGTAATTAATGCATAGAGAGAAACGATATCAGTTTTGAGGAGCGAAGGAAATGAGTATATCAGTATGTATCATAACAAAGAATGAGGTAGAGCATTTAGAAAAGTGTTTGAAGGCATTGCAGCCTTATGATTTTGAAATTGTTATAGTAGACACTGGTTCGGCAGATAATACAAAGAAAATGGCTGCCAACTACACAGATGCCATATATGATTTTGCATGGTGTGATGATTTTGCAGCAGCTAAGAATTATGCGGTGCAAAAGGCAAAAAATGACATGGTATTTGTAGTAGACAGTGATGAGTATATTATGCAATTAGATACAAAGAAACTTTGCGAAATGGTAGCAGCGCATCCGAGGGAGGTAGGACGAATTCAAAGAATCAATGCATTTGTCCGAAATGGCGAAATGAATCGAATTCATGAGTGGGTGAATCGTATTTTCGACCGCCGGCTGTTTCACTATGAGGGGAGAATTCATGAACAGATTGTGCCTGGTAGTGTGTTTGAGATGGAATGTGTTTCGGGCAACCAGAAGTTAAAGCATGAGACCTATAAAACCTACTGCACCAATGTGGAGATGGAACATAGTGGATACGATGGAAGCCCGGAGGCGGTCAAAAAAAAGGCGAAGCGAAATATTCGCTTGTTGAAACGGGAATATGAAGAAACGCCGGATGATACCTATATTATGTACCAGTTAGGAAAAAGCTACTATATGGCAGGAAATTACCCGGAAGCGGTGAGATACTTTGAATTAGCACTAGGATACGATTTAGAACCAAAGCTTGAATATGTAATTGATATGGTAGAAAGTTATGGATATGCATTGTTAAACTGCGGTTGTGTAGAGACCGCATTGTTGATGGAAAACATATATCAGGAATTTGGAAAAACTGCAGATTTTCAATTTTTGATGGGTTTGATATATATGAATAATGGGTTGTTTGCGGAAGCAGTAGCTGAATTCATGAAAGCATCAAAGCAAAAAACGGCGAAGGCAGAAGGTGTGAATTCTTATTTGAGTTATTATAATGCAGGTGTAATAAAAGAGTGTCTTGGTGATACAAAAGAAGCAATTGCATTATACACAAAATGTGGAGATTATGAAAAGGCTAAAAGAAGGTTAAATAGATTAAAGTAAAATAGTATCTACTATAATTAATGGATACTAGAAAAAGCTTGTTAAAATTCTTCCAAACTGATATTATGATAGAGAATAGATTTAGAGTGCTGAGCAGTTATAATAGAGAATAGAAAAATCATATATTAAGTTAGGTGATGGATATGATAGATGATAAAATGCAAGAACGCATAGAGCAAATAATTCAAGTTGCAGAAAGAAACAAAATGCATATAAGCTATTACATAGTAATGGATATATTGTCGGACAAAAACAAAGATATGCCAGTATCGTGTTTGGATGAGTTTATTAAGGAAATAAAGGAACGAGGAGTAAGCATTGAAGGCGAGGAAGAAGATGAAGATTATAATGCCGGAAAACAGGGGGATAACGGTTTTATTCCGGCAGATGTAAATATTACTCCTAAAAATATGATGTTAGGTGCAATGATTGAACGTTTAGAGAATAAAGAAATTGTTTTAAATCCGGATTATCAGAGAAATGGTAATCTTTGGTCAAGGGAAGAACAAAGTAGATTGATCGAATCATTGATGCTGAAAATACCAATACCTGCATTTTATTTTGATGGAGCAGACGAGGGGAATTGGATTGTAATTGATGGATTGCAACGACTTTGTGCATTTCAGAATTGTATAGTAGAGGATAAAAATCCCATAAGACTTTGTGGTTTAGAATATCTAAAGGAATTTGAAGGATTTACTTTTAAGGAACTCCCCCGTCAGTACAAAAGAAGAATCCGTGAAACATCATTAATGGTGTATACAATAGAGAAAGGAACACCTGATGAAGTTGTATATAATATATTTAAGCGAATTAATACTGGTGGATTAATTCTGACACCTCAAGAAATTCGTCATGCACTATATGGTGGAAAAAATGGAAGCACTGGTAGATTTATAAAGGAATTGGCAGAGATACCGGAGTTTAAACTTGCAACAGATTATATAAAAAAGGATCGTCTTTTAGATTGCGAATATATAACTCGATATATTGCATTCACTAAATTTGACTATGAGGAGTTTTATCGGGGGAATATTGATAATTATTTAATAATGGCAATGAAAGCCATGAATAGTTGGACTGATAACCAAAAAGAATGTTTGGCTAAAGAACTTCAAGAAATAATGAAGTATAGTAGTCAGGTCTTGGGAAGGTATGTTTTTAGAAGAATTGGGAAAGATGGAAGAAAGGGACCTTTAAACAAAGCATTGTTTGAAGCATGGTGTATCTGCTTTTGTGAATTGTCACCACAAGACAGAAGATTGTTGCTTTCAAAAAGGTCGGTGCTTTTGAGTAAATTCTGTGAATTGATGGATGATACCAGTTTTTCATCTTGGTTAAAATCAGCAGATAAATATTCTGTACTAAATCGAGTGAGGTTGATTCGTAAAATTATAAAGGAGAGCATAAATGTTAAATAAAATTTCTATTCACAATTTCAAATGCTTTGGTGATTTGGAAATGCCATTAAAATCCGTAAATATATTAACTGGAATGAATGGTGTTGGAAAATCGACTATTATTCAAAGTCTGTTGTTGCTTCGACAATCATTCTCAGATTACCAACTCAAGAAAGGATTGTTTTTAAAGGGACAGTTTTTAAATTTAGGAACAGGGCATGATGTACTTTATGAAAAAGCGGAAGAGGATGAAATAATTCGTTTCCAGTGGGAAGAAGATAGTGAACAGATAACAGTTTCTTTTGGATATGAGGAAGCGTCTAATATATTACCATTAGAAAGTATGACGGGAAAAGTTGATAAAAGTGTAGTTTTTAGTGAGAATTTTGTGTATCTTTCAGCTAATAGAATTACTCCTAAATTACTGTATAATATTGGCAATAAAGATGATATGGAAAAACATTTTTTTGGCAACGATGGAGAGTATGCAATACAGTATTTGAAAGAATATGGTTCTAATGAAGTAAATAACGCAAAGGTTTTGCTGGAAAATGCCAAAGGAACAGATATAAAGAATCAAGTGGCAGCCTGGATGGATGCTATTTCTCCAGGCGTAGATGCAATTATTGAAATAGATAATGCAAATAAAAGTTCAAAATTAAATTATGAATTTATCGAAGGAAAAAATAAGACAAATTCTTATAAATGTGTAAACGTTGGATTTGGAATCACGTATGTGCTTCCTGTAGTAGTAGCATTGGTATCTGCTTCAAAAGGGGATTTAGTAATTATAGAAAATCCGGAAGCACACGTTCATCCGGCTGGGCAAAGCATGTTGGGGCAATTAATTGCAAAAGCAGGAGCTGGAGGAGTGCAGGTAATTGTGGAAACACATAGTGATCATATTATTAATGGTATGCGTTGGGCAGTGCGAAAACAATATATTAACAAATTAGACACGAATATTGTGTTTTTCTATAAAGATAAAGAACATGATTTCAAGCATAAATATATAGCCCCTAAAATTAATGATGAAGGTCAGTTGGATATCTGGCCAGAAGGTTTCTTTGATGAATGGGATAAAATAGAGATGGCATTACTGTAAGATTAGGAGAAAAAGATGTACATTAATGAATTAGCATTAAGAGACGTTGTAGATGATAAGGAGCGAATTCGGGAAATACAAAAGCAATTTATTTTACTTTATAAAGAAATTGATTCGGAGGGTAAATTAGACTGGTTTTTGCCAGAACATCAAAAACTTAGGTTTACATCAACTGTGTATACATTAGAAGAATGGTTGCATGATGGATCTGTTGAAAAATCCTTCCAAAGAGTATTTTTGAGCTTGAATAAGCGAATTCACTATTATAATCCGGATGAAGATATGGAAGCGTATTGTGACAATGAAAAATGTTACGCGATTGCGGAAGCAGTCCTTAATGGAGAAAATATGATTGTTACCTTGCCTTTTGATGATAAATGGGAAAAACAGAATTTAGAGGCAGAATGTCATTTCATTGAAGGTGATGATGTACAGTTTGCAACAAATAGTATTAAGAATTTGTATAATGCAAAACAAATAGAGGTGCTAAAGCAGGAAGGTATATTATTTGAATCATGTTATACTGCTTTATCTTATGAGGATTTATGGGAAAAACGTGAAAGATTATTTACCAATTTGATTTTTATTCCATCTGTAAAAGATAATCTAATGAAGTTAGAAATATCATATATTAGGCAGATTATATTGCGATTAAAGGAATTGGATGATTATATAAAGCAGGAAAAGGGAAATGGATTCAAGTATTGTATGATTCGAAATGCAACACCCGAATCGAAAGCAACATTAGAAAAATATGAAAAAGTAGATCACACTTTTATTGATGCGAATGGAAAAACACATGTGGCTAATTGGCATGTACGCTTTACCGGAATTCCAGGAAGAATTTTCTTTGAAGTTGATATGAAAAATGGGAAAATTATTATTTTATACATAGGCTCGAAATTGAAGAATGTAAAATATTCGTAGTAAAGGCAAAGAAAATTATTTTAATGGGTAATTAAATGCTGAAATGTGTCGATATATATATGTAAGGCTCTTGGAGAGAGGTATAAAGTTGCATGGAGGCAGAAATATAAGAAGAGGATTGTAAAGACCATTGCAACGAGTTTTGCAGTGGTCTTTATTTTTTGAAAAATCGTTCTGTAAGCTTATGCAGAAAATATGCGAGGACAATATGAGAAAAAAACAGAAACAGAGGGCTGAGGATTTTGTAATATTACTTGGGCAGGCGCATGATGAAATTAAGAAGATACTTGAAATAAAGAACTACAAACAGGCTATGGACTTATTGATACAATGCCAAGAAGGTGCCATTAAGCTTGGCGAGTTGATAGAAACAACGGAGGGAGAGCAATTCGTAACCATTCCTCTGTTAGAAGATTATTGTGAATTGGTATATCAGATTCACCAAAAAATTGGACAGAATCAGAATATAAATCCAAATAAAGTGTATAAGAACCTTGATAAGTTGTTGCGGCGAATAGAAAGTAGCGTAAAAAATGATATTAAAGTGCGTTTGGAAGTTGTATTTCTTCCTTATAAAGCGTCTATGTGGGATTCCTTAGAAAGTGTCTGGAAGGCAGCAGATGAGGATGAAAATTGTGATGCATATGTAATACCGATTCCTTATTTTGACAAGAATCCAGATAAAACTTTTGGTGAAATGCATTATGAAGGAGCGCAGTATCCGGAATATGTACCAGTCACGTGCTATGAGGATTATAGTTTTGCTGAGCGAAAGCCGGATATGATATTTATTCATAATCCATATGATGAATGTAATCTTGTAACAAGTGTACATCCATTTTTTTATTCAAAGAATTTGAAACAGTATACGGAACAGTTGGTATATATTCCTTATTTTGTGTTAGGAGAGATTTCACCGGATAATCAATCGTCGGTAAATAATATGGCACATTTTTGTACGGTACCAGGTGTAATCCATGCGAATAAAGTGATTGTGCAGTCTGAGGAAATGAGACAGATTTACATCAATGTTATGACTGAATTTGCAGGTGAAAATACCAAAAATTATTGGGAAAATAAGATCTTGGGTATTGGTTCACCAAAGATAGATAAAGTTTTGAATACTAAGAAAGAAGAATTGGAAATACCTAAAGAATGGTTAAAGATTATAAAGAAACCGGATGGGAGCTGGAAAAAGATAATTTTGTATAATACTAGTGTTACTGCATTATTGCAGCATAAAGAAAAAATGCTAGAAAAAATGCAGTCCGTGTTTCAAACTTTTGAGGAGAATCAAAACGAAGTAGCATTGTTATGGAGACCACATCCATTGATAGAAGCAACCATTGAAGCAATGCATCCACAACTTTGGAAAGAGTATCAAAAGATTGTGGAACAGTATGAAAATGCTGGTTGGGGAATTTATGATGATACGGCTGATTTAGATAGGGCGATAGTATTGAGCGATGGATATTATGGAGATAATAGTTCAATCATACATTTGTATCAATGTTTAAATAAAGCAATAATGATTCAAAAAATAGTATCATTGTAGTTATATTTTTGTGATAAAAAGAGGTGGAATTTTGATAGAACGTAATAAGGAATTTAAATATAGTGCTTTATCTTTTTGGGACGCATTTGAAGAGAACAATAACTTGATAGTGTCTAATGTTTCGTTTAATGGCATTTTTAAAATTGATATGTCGAATTATAAAAGTGAATTTATCATGCGTTTTGATAAAGAATTTGGTATACGAGGATTGCATAAACAGGTTATATCATATAAAGATATTCTTATATTTATACCAGAGTTGGCTGAAAATGTTGCTTTTTTAGATAAAAACACATTGCGATTGGAATATACTAGCATTGTATTGAAAGACACCATAGCTGGAGAAACAAAAGTAGCGGCTGCTTTTGTTTATAAGGATGAATTATGGCTTTTTCCGCAGTATATATCACAGGATATTATTATCATTAATTTGCAAACAAAAACTACAAAGTGTAACAATTTGTTAAAAAAAATAATAAGAGACAATGAAATACCTGTTGGTTATCCGATGTTCGCAACACCTATTTTACAGGAAAATGAGGTATGGATACCAATAAAAAATACATCATATATTATAAAAATTGATTTCGATACATTTGAAACAAGAATTTATTCTTTGTTACATTCTGACTTTAAAATTAATAGTATAGATTTTTTTGAAAAAAAGTTTTGGATTACTTCTACTAATTCATTGAATATTATGAAGTGGAATCCGTACAATGGAGAAGAACATGTTTATTATATTGATGTAGAATGGGATGGAAAAAGTACACCTTTCTCAAGGATCATTCCTATTTCGGAAGAACAGTGTATGATTTTACCAGCACATACAGATAGTTTTTTATTAAAAGAGGACTGCATAATAAAATCTATACAGTACCCACGAGGTTTTCATTGGGTTGATGATTTTAAGGTGAATTGGACAAGATGTTATTCATTCAAAAAAAAGGACAAAAAAATAATTATTTTACCATCGTCAGGAAATATGTTACTTATATATGATACAGCCAATCAAAGCATGGAGGGTACTGTTTGTAGAGTGCCTGCTGATTGGGATGATAAATATGTTATTAGAAATCATATCTTCCCGTTTTATATGAAAAAACAGTTAATGGACAAGAATGTAATATATGAGACAGAAATAAATAGTTTGGAAAATTTTATTTATTGTTTAAAGAGTCAGTTTACTTGTATTGAAAAAGATACTAATAAAAGAAATGGAAAAAAAATATATGAATGGTTTAAGGATGGTTAAATTATGCTTCAAATTATAAATGCCAGCGCATTGGAGTTTGCGAACTATGTTAAGAAGAATGATAGCAGATTGTATTTATGGGGGGCGGGGGTAATGTCTCAAATCTGTTTGAAAGAAATACTTGCTGAATATGATTTGTTTTGTAGAGTGGTGAACTGTACGGAAAGTGATACAAAAAAAATAGGTAAATATCTTCTGTTAGGAAGAGAAAAAGTTCCAATTATTGATGTAGAAAAAATGGTGAAGATGGTTGCAGAAGATGAAAAAGCTATTATAGTTGTTGCTTGCTCATATTATTATGATATACTTGAAAAAATGAACAAAATTGAAAGTTTGAATAAAAAAAAGTGTATATTACTACCAATGTTGTTTTTAGAAAACCCTGTGAAAAGCGAAAAAATTAATCATAAAGTAAGAAAATGTCAGATTCCGAAGAAAATACATTATTGTTGGTTTGGAAAAACGTTATTATCAGAGAAAAATTTAAAGTGTATTGCATCATGGAAGGAGTACTGTCCAGAGTATGAATTAATTCGCTGGGATGAGTCAAATATAAATATGGAAGAGTCTCCATGGGTAATGCAAGCATATAGGAACAAGCAATGGGCGTTTGTTAGTGATTATGTACGAGCAAAGGTTTTATATATGTATGGAGGATTTTATTTTGACACGGATGTCGAGTTGGTTAGGGGAATAGATGATTTGACTAGTTTAGAAGCATTTGGGTGTTTTGAAAAATGGCCAGTTATAAATACTGGAGGGGGATGTGGCTCTATTCCACGTTTTTGGCTATGGAAAGAAATAATGGAGTTGAAGGATGCAGCAATAAATACAGATACAGATTTGGTGATTCCGAATGCTAGTGGATATTTTGATACCTTTCCATTAATGCAACGAGGGTTAAAAGCTAATGGAAAAACACAGAATATAGATGGTTTTGTGGCGCTGACATCAGATTATTTCCATCCAATTGACTACGTTAGTAAGCGAATGAATTTGACGGATAATACATATGGAATTCATTATTTTAACTGGAGTTGGGCTGACGCAACGATGATGGTTGGGAATCCACGGGAAGAAAATTATTATGAATATTTTTTGAAAAAGGCAAAGAAAATTGAAAAATTATAGGAGATAAAAATGTACTTTACACCAAGAGGAATAGATGAAAGTGAACAAAGAGTTTTAGATTGCGTATCTTCGCAAAAATTTCTTGAGATAGTTGTTTCGGGAAAAAAAGTTGAGGAGTTTTTCCAATATTTTTGTATTAACAAGATAGCGATAGTGCCATATAATCATTTTGGAAAATGTTTAGCTCGACTATTGCAAAATACAGGAGTTGAAATAGAGTGTTTTGCAGATCGAATGTATTTTAAACATGTTGACGAAAGATATTATAATATACCTGTTGAATCTTATGATGATATGGCTTTAAAAAAAGTAGATGCTGTGGTAGTAACAAGCAATTTTTATTTTAATGATATTATTGATACATTAATAGATAAAGGAATTCCTTTAGAAAATATTATAGGTATTAATAGTGTACTATTTGGAATGGAGAGATTAAGAAAAGAATGAAAAAAGTAGGAATCATGACTTTGCATATAGGAGATAATTATGGCGCTTTGTTACAGTGTTATGCATTACGTCACATATTAAATACGTTGCCAGATGTTCAAGCTGAAATTATAAATTTTGATCCAGGTAGGGAGTTTCCTGTTTATGCTGATAAGGAAGTTCAGCGTAAATATTTATATAAACTTAAAAAGTTTCAAAAATTTAATAAGAATTATAATGGAGTATCGGATGAGTCTTTTAAAGATATGAATGATCCTTCAGTCATGCAATATGATTATTACATTACTGGAAGTGATCAAGTATGGAATACATCGTTTGTGTTTGCTAATAAGGCTTATTTTTTGGATTTTGTACCTGCACATGCAAAAAAAATTGCTTATGCACCAAGTATTGGCATTCCCGTTTCATCACCTAAATTGAGAAAGGAATGGTTTCAAACGTACATCCCTTCATTTGAACATTTATCGTTAAGAGAAATGTCATATGAGAAATTTATAAATCAATTTACAAATAAAAAAGTGTATTCTGTTGTTGACCCTACATTGTTATTAACAGTAGAAGATTATAACTTATTATGTGATAAAATGGATTATCCAGATGGTGATTATTTGGTGCTTTATTTTTTAAAGCACGATAATTCAGCACCATTGTTAATAGATTTTGCTAATATGTTATCAAGAAAATTTGACTTGAAAGTGATATATTCATTTGCTAAAGTGCCAAACGCAGTTTTTAAGGCAGAGTCAGATACATTTTATTATTCAGATCCAAGTGAGTTTGTTCAATTAATTAGACATGCAAAGTTGGTTGTTACGAATTCTTTTCATGGAACAATTTTTTCAATATTATATCATGTTCCGTTCTACACATATTTAGTGGAAAGTATGGCGTCTAGGATTAAAGATTTACTAGATAGTGTAGGGTTGGAAGATAGAATTGTTTATGGATATAAAAGACTAACAGATGATATGCTTGAGGTGGATTTTGAAAAAGTCGATAGTATTTTGGCAGAAAAAAGGAAATATTCCATTGATTTTTTGAAAAATGCTTTAGATATTGGGGAGAATATGCTATGAGAAATATTATACTTAGGAATGGAAAAGAAATACCTATGGTGGGATTAGGTGCAAATGGTATATGGGGCGGAGAAAATGCAAGAAACACCCAACTTGCTAAAGCACAATATGAAATATACTGTTATGCACTTGAATCTGGTAAATGCAAATTATATGATACATCAGGAGCGTATGGTCTTAATGAGGAAATATTGGGAAAAGCACTAAATGATGTAGGTGCTCGAAATGAGACTGTGCTCATTTCGAAGATTGCAAATAGTGCTCAGAAAAAGGGAATGGTAAGAAAAGCGGTCGAAACTAGTTTGGAAAAATTGCAAACAAATTATTTGGATTTATATCTTATTCATTGGCCACAAACAGGAACTTTTATTGATACTTATTTGGAAATGGAACAATTGTATAATGAAGGTATGCTAAAAGCAATAGGTGTGTGTAATTTTAATATTCATCATATTGAGGAATTAATGCAAAGAGCATCTGTTGTGCCTATGGTCAATCAATTTGAAATACATCCATTATTTACACAGGATAATTTAGTGAATTATTGTTATGCTAAGGATATTCAAGTAATGGCGTATTCTCCTGTTGGAAGAATGCATGATGTATTGATAAAATCCAAACCGATTTTTGAGTTGTCGAAGAAATATAAAAAAACGGCGGTGCAAATAATTTTAAGATGGCATTATCAATTAAATCGAATTACTATTCCCCGTACGCTTAATACAGAACATTTCAATGAAATATTTAATATAGAGGAATTTGAGTTAAATGCTAAAGAGATGGCATGGATTAGTAGTTTAAATGAAAATATAAGACTGAGATATAATCCGGATACATGCGATTTTTCGCGTCTCGGATAGTTTTCGGGAGGGAAGGTTATATGATAGATGTAATTGAAAAAAACGATTGCACTGGCTGTAAAATGTGTGCAGATATTTGTCCGTGTAATGCAATTTCATTTATAAAAGATAAATATGGTTTTGAATATCCAAGTGTAGATTATAAAAAATGTATTTCATGTGGTATATGTGTAGAAAAATGTCCAGGTATGCATAGGTTTTATAATGAAAAGTGTGGCAACCCTAGGGTGTATGCAGCGTGGTTAAAAGAAAAAGAAATGCGTCTTTATAGTACATCAGGAGGATTGTATTATGCATTTGCTAAAGAATTTTTGAATGAGGGAGGCGTTGTTGTCGCTTGTAGGTTTACGAATGATTGGAAACATGCTGAACATGTTGTCGTAGAGGATGAAAAGGAATTGCTTCCAACAGTTCGTTCCAAATATTTTCAAAGCGAGACGGCTGGAATATATAAAAAAGTAAGAGAGAAAATAGATGCTGGAAAAAATGTATTATTTTGCGGTACGCCGTGTCAATGTGCAGCAATTAGAAGATATCTGGGTGAAAAGTGTAATCAGCTAGTAACAATGGATTTCATATGCAGAGGTAACAATAGTCAAAAGGCTTATGAAGCATTTATTGAGGAGTTGGAAATTAGGTATAATTCCTCTGTAAAGAGTGTCCAATTTAAAAACAAAAGAAATGGTTGGACGAGTTTGGGAGTGTTGGTTGAATTTGAAAATGGGCAGGAATATTATGATACAAGAAAAAATAGTTATTGGACGTTGGGTTACATAAAAGATAATCTTTATATGCGTCCTGTTTGTCATAATTGTAAATACAGGACGATTCCAAGAATTTCTGATTTTACAGTGGGTGATTTTTGGGGGATAAAGAATGTGTCACAAGAGGATATGTTTAATGGAATATCGGTTTTGTTTGCAAATACAAAATATGCAAATGAAGTAGTAAAAAAAATGCGGAATATATTGCAGTTGGAAGAACATTCGTTGGAAGATGCAATAAAAGGCAATCCATGTATTTTGTCTTCTCCAATGGAAGGTAAAATGAAAGAAAATTTTTTTGCATTATTAGAGGAAAAAAGTTTTTCAGAGGCAGTGGCTGCATGTTGTGGAAGGTTGCAATAATATGGTGAAATATAGTAGAATAAAATGGTACATAGCTAACGTAGATATTTTTAAATATTTAAAATACAATTATTTTTCTAAGAATGTAATAAGAGATGTGGGTGTCTATTTTTATCCGATGAAAGGTGCTAAATTAGAATTAGATAAGCGAGCAATATTGGAACTTCACGGTGATTTTTATTTGGGAAATAATAAGTTAAAAGGTTCTAAGCGTGAAACATATCTTTTACTGCAAGAAGATTCAAAATTAATTATTAAGGGCCAAATGAAACTTAATTATGGTTCTTTTTTGCAGGCTCACAAAAATGCAATTATTACGATTGGAAATGCAGTGATTAATACGGATAGTGTGATCATTGCTCAAAAACAAATAACAATAGGGGATGATGTTTTGATGGGAAGAATGGTTACTATTTTTGACAGTGATTTCCATCCTATATTTGATGAAGCGGGTAACAGAACAAATCCTCCTAGAAAAGTGGAAATAGGAAATCACGTATGGATAGGTACAAAGTCGACTATATTAAAAGGTACGAAAATTAAAGATGGGGCGGTGATTTCTGCTAATGCATTAGTAGGAGGAATTATAAAAGCTAATTCTATTTATAGTGCTTTGCCTGGGCAATCTTTTGGAACTGTTGATTGGGGGAAACGAAAATAATATTAAAATTAATTGGAGGTTGTAATGAAAGAGTTGGAGTATCCACTGGATGGAAATTTTATTATTAGCAAAAAACGACGCATAAAAAGAAAATTGCAACAAGATTTGGATAAGACTAATGTGGTTTCTATGAAAATAGCCATATTGGGTGGGTCTACTACCAATGAAGTGAAGGATTGTTTAGAATTATTTCTTTTAAATGTGGGAATTGTGGCTGAATTCTATGAGTCTGAGTATAATCGTTTTTTTGAAGACGCTGTGTTTGAAAATGAGGAATTGCGTAAATTTTCTCCAGACATAGTATATATACATACCTCTAATCGAAATATATACGAATGGCCAGAATTAACGGAAACTTACGAAAGGGTAGAGCAAAAACTTCAAAAAGTTTATGAGCACTTTGAACAGGTATGGGAACATTTAAATCAAAAGTTTCAGTGCGTGATTATTCAAAATAACATGGAATTGCCATATTATAGAATTATGGGAAATACGGAAGCTAGTGATTATCATGGTAAAATAAATTTTATTGAACGTTTAAATCAAAGATTTTATCAATATGCGAATACGCATAAGAATTTTTTGATAAATGATATTCATTATCTGTCTGCATATTATGGACTTGAAAAGTGGTCGGAGCCTTTTTATTGGTACATGTACAAATATTCATTAAACGTAGCCGCAATTCCTGTTTTAGCTCAAAATATTGCTAACATTATAAAGGCGATATATGGGATGAACAAGAAAGCGATAGTTGTGGATCTTGATAACACTCTTTGGGGGGGGGTTATAGGAGAAGATGGTGTAGATAAAATAGAAATTGGACAAGAAACACCGACAGGACAGGCATATTATGACTTTCAGGAATATATTAAGAAACATAAAGATATGGGTATCCTTTTAAATGTGTGTTCAAAAAATGATATGGAGAACGCTATACTAGGATTGAATCATGTTGACAGTGTATTAAAGCAAGATGATTTTTTAGTTATAAAGGCAAATTGGGAACCTAAAAGTACGAATATTATAAAAGTTTCTGAGCAATTAAATATCTTGCCTAATAGTATAGTTTTTATTGATGATAGTCCAGCAGAGCGTGAAATTGTGAGGCAGCAAGTAAGTTCTGTTGCAGTGCCAGAACTTTCAAGAATTGAAAATTATATAAAAGAGATTGATAACAATGGCTATTTCGAGGTATTCAAATTGTCTATGGATGATATTAATAGAAATAACATGTATAAATCTAATATTGAAAGAATGAAGGAATCCCAAAAATATGATAATTATGAAGACTATCTTAGATCATTAGAAATGCATGCAAAAATAAAATCTTTTGAACAACTAGATATATCTAGAGTTGCACAATTAGTTAATAAAAGTAATCAATTCAATATGACAGCGAAACGTTACACAGAGGCGGAGATTAATGAAATAGCTAAAGATAATAGATATATTACATTATGTGGAAGGTTGACTGACAAATTCGGAGATAATGGAGTTGTATCTATAATTATTGGAAAAGTAGATAACAATGTATGTCATGTAGAATTGTGGCTTATGAGTTGTCGCGTATTGAAAAGAGATATGGAATTTGCTATGCTTGATACATTAATAAATGAGTGTAAGAAAAGAGAAGTACTTGAAATAAAGGGATATTATTATCCAACAGGGAAAAATAAGATGGTGGCAGAATTTTATTGTGAGCAGGGATTTGAAAAGGTAGAAAAAGATAGTAAGGGGAATACAATTTGGAAATGGGATATGAGTAATATGTATATAAATAAAAATTTAGTAATAAAAGTGGAGGATTAATGATATGACAGAAAAAATGATTTACGAAAAGGTGAATGAGATATTTCAAGATGTATTTGATGACGATACGATTCGGGTTGTTTCTTCGACAACATCAGCAGATATTGATGGATGGGATTCATTGGTACATGTAAATTTAGTAGTATCCATAGAGAAATCTTTTGGTATTAAATTTAATATGGAAGAGGTATCCGCAATGAAGAATGTTGGTAATATGGTTAATTTTATATCGAATTATATTAACAAGTAAAGGTTATAAATAGGGAGAAAGTTATGAATATTTATACATTAGGGATTGATATTGGTTCCACTGCATCTAAAGCTATTATTATGAAAAATGGAAAAGATATAGTAGATAGTATGGTTGTTTTTTTGGGGGCAGGAACAGAGGGACCGGATAAGGTAATATCAGAAATATTTAAAAAAACGTCAATGTCATGGGAGGATATTTCATTTACTGTAGCAACTGGATATGGAAGAAATACCTTTCAAAAGGCAGATGAGCAAATAAGTGAGTTAAGTTGTCATGCAAAGGGGGCAGTATTTTTATATCCAAATGTAAAAACAATCATTGATATTGGTGGTCAAGATGCAAAAACGATGAAAATTGGTGAAAATGGAAAAATGACAAACTTTCTAATGAATGATAAGTGTGCAGCTGGAACAGGGCGATTTTTGGAAGTTATGTCAAGAGTTTTAAATATATCAATAGATGATTTTTCTGAAATAAGTGCATTGTCTACAAAAAAAATTGATATTAGCTCAACCTGTACAGTATTCGCTGAAACGGAAGTGATTTCTTATTTGGCAAATGCAGTAAAAAGGGAAGATATTCTAGCCGGTGTACACAGATCTGTTGCGAGTCGAGTAGGCACCCTTGCACAGCGAGTTGGAATTGAAGATGATGTAGTTCTTACTGGTGGTGTTGCACATGTTCAAGGAATTGTTCGGGCTTTAGAAGACACTCTAAATACAAAAGTGCATACCAATGAATATTGCCAATTGAATGGAGCGATTGGAGCTGCATTGTTTGGATATCAGTTTTACAAAGAGGAAAATGAGGTTGAGTAAAAAGATGAAGGCGAAAGAAAGAATTAGTTTATTGGTTAAGCAATATTATGAGAGTGCAAATAATGCTAAAGCAAGAGGTGAGAAAGTTGGTTGGGTAACTTCTAATTTTCCGCAAGAAATTATTGAAGCAATGGATTTATACGTGATTTATCCTGAAAATCATTCGGCTACTATTGCGGTTAATGGTGAAGATGTATGTTGTTGCAAGGAAGCTGAGGCCGTAGGTTTTTCGAATGACTTATGTTCTTATGCAAAAATAAATTTAGGATATTGTCTGAATAGTAATTTGGTTGCCGAAAAGATACCAATGCCGGATTATCTTTTGTGCTGTAGTAATATATGTCATCAGTTAATGAAATGGTATAAGTATTTGGAACGAACATTGAATATCCCATTAATTTTAATTGATATACCTTATAATACAGATTATTTTACAGATAACACAAGATTACAGTATATAAAAATACAGTTTAATGAGGCTATTCAAAAGCTAGAAGGGATTACTGGGCATAAATTCAATGAGAATAGATTGAAAGAAGTTATGCAGATTTCAAATTATTCCGGACGTTTGTGGAATAAAATTTCTGATCTGTTAATAGAACAAACAACTGCTTTAAGAGGAACGGATTTGTTCAATTATATGGGGATTATAGTTTGTCAGAGAGGAAAAATTACAACAGTAGAGGCATTGCAACAATTGTATGATGAAATGTCTAATAAAAATGAAAAATATAAAAAGAAAAAAAAAGAGGAATGGGATTACAGGATTTTATATGAAGGAATATGTTGTTGGCCGGCATTAATAAAGTTATCTGTCAGTCTGGCAAGATATGGAATTAATATGGTGGGAGCAATTTATACAAATGCTTATGGTATAGAATACCAAACTTTTGATGAAATGTTACTTGCATATACTTATGTTCCGAATGCTGTAAATCTTGAGCGGGCAAAAGACATGAGGGTAAGTGAAATTAAAAAAAAGAAATGTGATGGAATGTTAGTACATATGAGTAGAAGCTGCAAAATTTGGAGTGGAATAATGTACGAAATGATTCGGCAAATAGAAAGGGAAGAATCTATACCAGTTGTTACTTTTGATGGAGATCAAGCAGATAAACAATGCTTTTCAGAGGCGCAATTTGATACTCGACTTCAAGGGTTTTATGAACTAATGAAAGAAAATTAAACGAAAGGTAGATAATAAATTGAATTTTGAACAATTTGAGTGGATTGCGAAAAATCCAAGAAAACAATTGGAGACGTATATGAATCAAGGGAAAAAAGTGATAGGTTGTTTTCCTTTATATACTCCGGAACCATTAATATATGCAGCGGGTATGATTCCATTTGGCATGTGGGGAGCAGAAATGGAGGTTAAAGTTGCTAAAAATTATTTCCCGGCATATGTTTGTGGGATTATACAAACAGATTTTGAATTAGCAATGCGGGGAGTTTTTAATGGTATTTCAGGTGTAATGATCACGACTCTTTGTGATTCTTTGAAATGTGCTACTCAAAATTGGAAATATGCTGTTCCGGACATAGAAATTATACCCATGGTTCATCCACAAAATAGAGAAAGTGGAGGAGCATTTTCTTTTTTGTATGAGCAATATAAAACAGTAGCTGAAAGACTTGAAACAATAAGTGGGAAAAAGATTACCAAAGAATCATTAAGAGAGGCAATTAATATATATAATGAACATAATGAAGTTATGCGCTGTTTTTTGGAAATGGCTGGAAAATATCCAAAGGAGATATCTCCACTAAAACGAAATTATGTTATAAAAAGTGGATATTTTATGGATAAGAAAGAACATACGGAATTGGTTAGACAAGTTATTAAGGATTTGAAAGGAATAGTTCCAAAACGTTTTAGTGGGGTGCGCGTGGTTACTACAGGAATCATTGCTGATAGTGAAGATTTGTTGAAAGTGTTTGAAGAAAATAAAATTACTATTGTAGCAGATGACGTTGCACATGAATCAAGACAATTTCGGGTGGATATTTTGCATGAAAACGATGGTATTGCAGCTTTGGTGAGACAATATTTAAATATGTATGCATGTTCAACCGTTATAGGTGGAAAAATTAATAGAGAAGAATATATTTCAAATTTGGTAAAACAGACAAACGCAGATGGAGTAATTATGGTGATGACAAAATTTTGCGATCCTGAGGAATATGATTATCCACTGATTAAAGAAAAGCTTGATAAAAATGGTATACCAATGTTGACAATAGAAGTAGATAAACAAATTGAAAATTATGAACAAGCAGCTACGGCAGTGCAGACTTTTCAGGAAATGATTAGGCTTTAGGAGATAAACGATGATAAGTGTAATTGTGCCAGTATATAATGTTGAAGGATATGTAGATGACTGTATTAAATCTATCGTAAGCCAAACATATCAAGATATTGAAATTTTATTAATTAATGACGGTTCGACAGATAAATCAGGTGCAAGATGCTATTTTTGGGCTCAAAAAGATAAGAGAATTCGTGTAATTGATAAAGAGAATGAAGGGCAAGCATTGAGCCGTAATTTGGGTGTCGTAGAAGCAAAAGGTGAATACATTACTTTTGTTGATTCGGACGATTGGATTGCTCCAACAATGCTTGAGCTTCTATATAATTCTATAAAGAAATATGATGCGGAAATAGCAATGTGTGATGCAAATATAGAACAGCCAGATGGTAAATTTTCTGATTTATCATTACAACGATTGGATAAATCTTGTGTAGATATACAAGCTGATCCCAACTTTATTTTAACTGTAAAGTATACAATGTGGGCAAAATTATTTAAAAAAGAACATTTAATAATGAATAATATTTTGGAGCCGAATATAAGGTTTGAAGATTTTGCAACGGTTCCAATTATATACGCACTTGCAAATAAAGTTGCATGTGTTGATATGCATTTATATAACTATAGGTATAGGGCATCTAGTACAATACATGATGTTAAATATATAGAAGATAGATTTATTGCACTTGAATGCTTAATTGAAAATTTTAAAAAGAGGAATATATTAGAAACGTGGTATGATGTAGTTCAACGTATTTTTACAGAGAGAGCAATTGTTCTTATGCGTCACATATATCCACTTTTAAGTAAGTATTATCAATTCTGTTATGAAAAATATGATTATATGTTAAATGAGTATTTTGGGATGAGTCTGTCAAATTTAAATTCGCATTTTTCGTCGTATTGTCGAACTGGAAAAATAGATGCCAACATTTTTGGAAAATTAAATTTGGCAGTTGTTGGAAGTTATAATCTTATGATTATAGCAAAAATGATAATGAATGTGGGAACACCAGATTTTTTGGAAAATCATTATGCTTTTTCTGGCTTGATTAGTATGATGTCAGAACCAGACGAAATTTTCAGAAAAATAGATCTACATCACCAAAGTGAATTTAGACGAAAACATGTTGTGCAAGATTTTACAAAAAGTTTTGCAAATAGAAATTGTTGTGAGTTTAAAGATATTGATTATATCTTAGTAGATCTTTTGGAGGAACGATTTGATACAGGTTTGATAAATGGTCATTATTTTACTATTAGTGATGCATTTATAGATATAAGAGATGGATTAGATTTGAATTATTCAATTGTAGATAAGTATAGCTTAAGGGCAAAAGAATTATGGGAAAAAAGTTGCTTGCGTTTTATTGATTTATTAAACGATTATGTAGGAATGAAAAAAGTTATTCTTGTAAAAAGTTATTTGTCAGAGAAAATTCAAAAAAATGATGGTTCGGTTGAAATTTTTGAAAATGTGGATCTAATAAAAAAGATAAATTTCTTATTAAGTGAAAAATATAAATTTTTTATAGAGAATGCACCAGATGTTTTAGTTATTGAAATGAAAAGTGATAGCTATTTTTATACAGATGAGAATTTTCGACATGGCTGTTATCCGTGGCATTTGAATAATAAGGAATATTGGAAAATTAGGACTAATATTATTGACATGATAAGAAGCAATATATCTAACTAAAAGTATATAGTTTGACATAGTGAATAAATAAGATATTAAGTTTGGAACATAAATTATAGAAAGTCAGAGGGATGTGTTATGGAATTCGAATTAACAGCCTCCATGATGTGTGCAAATTATGCGAATCTGGAGAAAGAAGTAAGAGATTTAGAGGACGGGGGAATTGATTCTTTCCACATCGACATTATGGATGGTAGGTATGTACCAAACTTTGCCATGTCACTAAATGATATGGCATACATAGCAAGTGCAACGGAAAAGCCATTGGATGTACATTTGATGATAGAGCATCCAAACAATCATATTGGATTGTTTCTGAAAAATTTGCGAAAAGGTGATACAGTTTACATTCATCCAGAAGCAGAGTATCATCCTTCTACAACGTTGCAAAGTATTATTAATGCCGGAATGATACCAGGAATCGCCATTAATCCGGGAACTTCTGTAGAAACAGTCATGGAGATGTTGCGCATTGTTAAGAAAGTTCTGGTAATGTCTGTAAATCCAGGAAATGCAGGTCAGATGTATCTCCCTTATGTAGGAAAAAAGATAACAAAGCTGCTTTCTATGAAGGAGGATATGGAATTTGAAGTGTACTGGGATGGAGCTTGTGGTGCGGACAAGATTTTAGAATTTGCACCTAAGGGTGTGAAAGGTTTTGTGCTTGGTACAACACTGTTGTTTGGTAAAGAAAAGTCTTATGGAGAAACGTTGCAGAATATTCGAGAGCTTCGTTTTTAGAAAGTGTGAGTAGATGAATATTGCATTGATTTTATCAGGTGGTGTTGGAACCAGAGTGGGGGCTGATGTGCCAAAGCAATATATAGAGGTTGGTGGAAAGCCGATCTTGTTATATTGCATAGAGCAGTTGTCTGCTCATGTTGGAATTGATGGCATTCAGATTGTGGCAGAATATGAATGGCAGGACAAGATAGAGAAATGGCTGGATGCTGCAGGTTTACAACAAAAGCTGAAAGGGTTTTCAAGTCCGGGAGAGAATAGACAGCTTTCCATTTTACATGGATTGAATGATATTCGGACTTATGCCGCTGATACAGACTGGGTATTGATACATGATGCTGCAAGACCGTTGCTTTCTGAAACATTAATCACAGAATGTCTGGATGCAACTACAGGGCATGATGGAGTGGTGCCTGTTTTACCAATGAAGGATACGGTATATTCCAGTACAAATGGGAAAACGATTACTGCACTATTGAATCGGAATGAAATTTATGCAGGACAGGCACCGGAAGTATTTCAGCTGAAAGTGTATTATGAAGCGAATATACAATTATTACCTAAGAAGATTTTGTCAATAAATGGTTCTACGGAACCTGCGATTATGGCTGGAATGGATATTGCAATGATTCCGGGAAATGAAGGGAATTTTAAGATTACAACAAAGGCAGATTTAGAACGTTTTAAGAAAATGACAGAAGAATAGATTATTTGCTTTTAGGGAGGAGCAATTATGAGGGCTTACGTATTAAGAGGAATTGATGAGTTTCATTTGGAAAATGTAGAGGAACCAACGTTGGATGACAATGAGGTGTTGGTGGCGGTGAAGGCGGTAGGTATTTGTGGTTCGGACATTCCAAGAATCTATCGAACCGGAACCTATTCGTATCCTTTAATTCCCGGGCATGAGTTTTCCGGTGTAGTTGAAAAGCTTGGTGCGGGCGTGGATGAAACATGGAGGGGGCAGCGTGTTGCTGTATTTCCATTAATTCCGTGTAAATCCTGTATACCTTGCCAGACGAAGCGGTATGAGATGTGCAGACACTACAGTTATCTGGGCTCACGGCGAAATGGTGGTTTTGCAGAATACGTGGCTGTTCCGGCAGATAATCTGATTAAATTACCGGATGGTGTTACGTTTGAAGAAGCTGCTATGTTTGAACCTATGTCTGTGGCGGTGCATTCAATGAGAAGGATTAAACCAAAAGAATCTGATACAGTTGCAGTGTGCGGTTTAGGAACGATTGGTTTGTTATTGGTGATGTTCCTTTTGGAGACTGGTGTACAGAATCTGCTTGTGATAGGCAACAAGGAATTTCAAAAGAAAACGGTTCAGAAGATGGGTTTACTGGAAGCGTCCTATTGTGATAGCAGAGAGTTAGATGTGTCTCAGTGGATTATGCAAAAGACAAAGGGCAATGGTGTGGATGTATTTTTTGAATGTGTAGGGAAAAATGAAACATTTACGCAAGCTGTCAATCTCACAGCACCAGCGGGAAAGATTATGTTGGTGGGAAATCCTTATTCTGCTATGAATTTGGAAAAGTCAGTGTACTGGAAGATTCTGCGAAACCAGTTGACAGTGACTGGTACATGGAATTCCACTTTTACCCATGAAGATAATGATGACTGGCATTATGTGCTGGAACGCTTAGAGCAGAAGCAAATAGCACCGGTAGAACTGATTTCTCATAGGTTTTCATTGGACGAATTAGAGCAGGGATTTCATATAATGAGAGATAAGTCAGAGGATTATGTGAAAATCATGGCAGTGTTGTAAATGTAAGCTGTAGATGTATAAGGTATTATTACTAAGGTGGGTAAATATCAATGTGGTAGAATGCGAAGAATAAATTATTATATGCAAGATGGGGGAGGGTGATGTAGTAGTGGTTGCATTGACTAACGACAACGCAGTAGATAATAATTTAGGCAAGCATAATACATTGACACTTAACTATCTTAGTAATAAGTAGTGTCTGCTGATTAGCTCCTAAATGCTTGATTTTACTGACTTTCAAGCCTAATTATGATATAATATTTGCAAGGGTTTCTATGATATAAAACACTTTTCCTTGCAGATTTTTGATTGATTACACGCAAAAAAAGGTAAAAACATGTACAAACCAAGTGAGAAGATACAACATTCATTCCTTGACTTCAATCAGCCAATGGGACTTCAAATGAATCCGAACAATCGCTGGATAAAAATGGCTGATTGTATTCCATGGGATGAATTTGAAATAAAATATGCTGAGCTGCTTCCAAGTGATACCGGTAACGTTGCCAAGCCACTCCGTATGGCATTAGGAGCTTTGATTATTCAGACAAAGTTTCAGTATGCTGACCGCGAACTTGTGGAACAGATTACAGAGAATCCATATCTGCAGTACTTTATCGGACTTCCGGTATATCAGGACGAAGCACCGTTTGATGCAAGTATATTGGTTCTTTTCCGTAAACGTATTTCGGCAGAAATGCTAATGGAAGCAAATGAATATTTTCTCGCTCACAAAGATGATGATAAGAAAATCCTACTCCTCCGTCTGCCGGAGGCTCTGATGATGATACTTCAAAAGAAGAGAACAAAGGAACATTGACTTTGGATGCGACTTGTGCACCTGCAAATATTCGTTATCCACAGGACATTTCTCTTTTGAATAAAGCAAGTGAATATTCTTGTGCGGCAGAGCCGCCTGTCCAGTGTAGAGTGAGCCACCTGTCCAGACGGCTTGAGCCACTAGTAATCAAAAATACTTATGCGAGTTTACTCGCGTAATGTTTTGTCTAAACCATAAACTTCTCTCATGG
>JBGVMW010000089.1:0-1883 GCA_045125095.1 Lachnospiraceae bacterium | reverse complement strand
CATAGGCACCGGTCTTGCAGTTAATGATGCAGTTAGCAACCTTTGACTGCTGTGGTGAAGGAATATATTTATCAAGGTATTTCGGATAAAATCGTAGAAATATATCCTGTACAGTAGGATGCTCCATCATGAATCCTCCTGTACATCAAAGGGACTTTTAATGCCAAGCAAAGTTTTGTTGCTGACATGAAGATAAATCTCGGTAGACTTAGGATCCAAGTGACCCAACAATGCCTGAATGTATTTAATGTCACATCCGGCCTCCAGAAGATGACTTGCAAAGCTGTGTCTGAACGCATGTGAAGTGACATGTTTAGGGATTCCTGCCCGTTCGGCACTTCTTCTTAATACCTGATTTACGGCAGAGATATCCAGATATTCTCCGGTCACCTGACTGGGAAACAGAATGTTTCTGGGCTTTCCGCATTTGAACCAGTATTCAGTAAGAATATCAAGAGTCCGGTCAGCAAGAATGGTGTAGCGGTCCATCCTGTTTTTGGTGTTGCGGATGTGAATGGAGTGATTGCTTCGGGATATATCATCATAATGCAAATGGGTTGCTTCAGATACCCGAAGACCGCCGGAGTACATAACAGCAAAGATGGCTTTGTATTTCAGGTTTGTGGTAACATCAAGGATTGTATTCACTTCTGCCCTTGAAAGAACAGTAGGCAGGGAACGGTCACGTTTCATTCTGGGGATTTCATCTTCATCCCAGTTGAGTTTGAGTACCCGCTTGTACATAAAGCGTAACGCACCATAGTAGTGATTGTAGGTTTCGGGCATAATGCCGGCAAGCCTTTTGGCAGTAAGATAATCATCAACATCCGCTATTGTGAGTTCCTGCCAGGGTTTACCAATGGTATACAGGAACGGACTAAGGGCATGACAATACGCCCGTGCGGTGGATTCCTTTAGATTCTTTTTCCGCGCAGCAATAGTAACTAATTCAAAAATATCTTCGTACATAAAATAACCTCCATGAAATAAAAGTAGTAATAGAAACAGTAACTACCTATCATGGAGGAGCATTTGCAAAATAAAACTGCTTGTGTAAGCAGCCTAAAGATGGTATCATTTTCATAGGCAGTGGAGCTTTCTTTGGTGTTTTGTTTTGTGTGGTAACTTAACAATAAATACTATTTAGGAAGTAATCAACTGCCTTTTTAATAAAGAATAAAAACTGCGCCACAGCCTTGGCAGGCCATCGCGCAGCGATTTTGTTCACTTAGAATTTGAACGAGAAATGCGCAGATACTTTAATGGTGAACTTCAAAAAATATATTATGAAGGGTCTGCAATAAATAGTGCGTTTAATAAAATAGATATATATGAAAAGAAAGAGGCTGAGTTGCAGGAGAAAAAGCAACGAGGCGATTTTGTAGATGATGTTCATTTTAAAAATGCACTGGCAGAAGTTGAAAAGGCAAAAGAAACAGCTCAAAAGGCTGTGAATGAAATTGAAAAGAAGAAACAGAAAGCAGCAAATGAGCCTGATGCAGTAGTTAGTCAGCTTATCACACGTATTGAAAAAGAAAGAAAAGAGCGAGAGCCTGTGAAGAGGAATAGGTCTGTTAAAAAGACACAACAACAATCGTTAACAAATCGACGTGTAGACAAGTTGTCAGCTTATAATAAAAATGAACGAAAACTTATATCAAAAATATTTGGAATTATTATAACAGCAACGGATGAAAAAACGGCTGAAATGATAATCCGGAAAATAGAGGATGGTTTACAATGAACCGTAAAGTGTTATTAATTGAGCCTAATTATAAAAATAAATATCCGCCTATGGGATTAATGAAGATTGCAACATATTATCGACGTTGTGGTGATGATGTGCGTTTTTATAAAGGTGATCTTAAAAAATATGCAGCACA
>JBGVMW010000088.1:0-22527 GCA_045125095.1 Lachnospiraceae bacterium | reverse complement strand
ACTAACTTTTCCAACACGCAGCCGGTGGCAGGGGCAGAAGGTTCCTAAGCAGACAATCACGAGCCGCTTTTAGTGGAGGTGAAATCCACTCATTAGGAAGACTTAGGCGTGAGGTGCTATCGCCGAACGTCTTAGTCGTACTTATGAGTTAGTTCACCGGAACGTTGGCATCGGTCTGCGTGGAACCTTCTGCCCCTGCCGCCGGCGTACGGGTTGTCAACACGATTCATATACGCTCTCGCACAAATCCGAATTTACCTAATTCACAATAAAAAACGAGAAGCAGCACTTTTAAAAAGTACCACTTCTCGTTCAACCGAAATCTATAAATCTGCACCACTATGAGTTACGATTTGCACGCTTTCTCATAGTAGGGTCAAGAATTTTCTTGCGAATACGAAGATTTTCAGGAGTAACCTCCAACAATTCATCTGTATCAATAAAATCAAGAGCTTCTTCAAGACTTAATACTCTAGGAGGAGTCAAGCGGAGAGCTTCGTCTGCACTAGAAGAACGAGTGTTGGTGAGATGCTTTGTCTTACATACATTCAACTCAATATCTTCTGCTTTACCATTCTGTCCAACAACCATACCAGCGTAAACCTTCTGACCAGGTCCAATGAACAGTGTACCACGTTCCTGTGCGTTGTACAGACCGTAAGTAATTGCCTCACCAGCCTCAAATGCAATGAGAGAACCCTGCTTACGATACTGGATATCACCCTTGTAAGGTCCATATCCATCAAAAATAGTATTCATGATACCATTACCCTTAGTATCTGTTAAGAAATCACCACGGTAACCAATCAGACCACGGGAAGGAATCTTGAACTCAAGACGCGTATAGCCGCCTTGACCTGCCCCCATGTTCTGTAATTCACCCTTACGCTGGCTTAATTTTTCAATAACAACACCAGAGAATTCATCTGGAACATCAATGACAGCAACTTCCATAGGCTCTAATAATTTTCCATTCTCATCCTTTTGGTATAATACTTCAGCTTTGCTGACAGCAAATTCAAAGCCTTCACGGCGCATGTTTTCAATTAAAACAGAAAGATGAAGTTCACCACGACCAGATACCTTGAAGGAATCTGCATTTTCTGTCTCCTCTACACGGAGAGAAACATCCGTATTTAATTCACGGAGCAGACGATCTCTTAAGTGGCGGGAAGTAACGAATTTACCTTCCTGTCCGGCTAAAGGACTATCATTTACAATAAAGTGCATAGCAATTGTAGGTTCAGAAATCTTCTGGAAAGGAATTGCTTCCGGATTTTCTGGGGAGCAGATTGTATCACCAATATGGATATCTGCAATACCTGCAATGGCTACGATAGAACCAACAGAAGCTTCACTTACTTCTACTTTGTTCAAACCATCAAATTCATAAAGTTTACTAATTTTTACACGTTGTTTTTTGTCTGGTTCATGAGCATTTACCATGACAGCATCCTGATTGACACGGATGACACCGTTATCAACTTTACCTACACCAATACGTCCAACGTATTCGTTATAATCAATTGTACTGATTAACACCTGTGTTCCTGCGTCTGGATTACCTTCCGGTGCTGGGATATGAGACAAAATTGTTTCGAATAAAGGTTGCATATCTTTCTTTTCGTCTGCTAAATCTAACATAGCGTAACCGGATTTTGCAGAAGCATAAATAAATGGACAGTCAAGCTGTTCCTCAGAAGCATCTAAGTCCATTAACAACTCTAATACTTCATCAATTACTTCATCTGGGCGAGCCTCTGGTCTGTCAATTTTGTTGATACAAACAATAACAGATAAATCTAATTCTAATGCTTTTTTTAATACAAATTTCGTCTGTGGCATTGGCCCTTCAAATGCATCAACAACTAAAACAACACCATCTACCATTTTTAATACACGTTCCACTTCACCGCCGAAATCAGCATGTCCTGGTGTATCGATGATGTTTATTTTTGTGTCTTTATAAGCAATGGCTGTATTTTTTGATAAAATAGTGATACCACGTTCACGTTCAATATCATTAGAGTCCATGACACGTTCGGCAACCTCCTGGTTAGAACGGAATACGCCACTTTGCTTTAATAATTCATCAACTAAAGTGGTTTTACCGTGGTCAACGTGTGCGATAATGGCAATATTACGGATGTCTTCTCTTTTCATGATAATGTTCCTTTCTTCGATTTTAACAAGTCCTCGTCTTGTGAATATTCATAAAAATATGCACAAGTAAAAAATAGTACGTTTGATGGATATAGTTCTTTTCAACTCTGTCCGATATATACTTAGTATTGCTTTTCGCATTGTACAGAATTAACATTGAGAAATGCGAAAGTTTCATGAGTTTAAGCATATTTTCCATTTCACATGTTAATAGGTAGAAAAGACCGTCAAGTACATAGTCTATCATAAAATGATGATTTTACAAGTGTTTTTTTAATTTTTTGGTTCTAAAGTGGAAAATCCTGCATATACTTAATTGTGTGAACCACAAGAAGAAGGGAGAACTATATATGACAGATAAGGTAATTGAAAACAATCAGGTTGTAATCATGGGGGAAATTGTGAGTGGATTTACTCACAGCCATGATGTGTTCGGAGAAGGTTTTTATATGGTAGATATCCGTGTGCAGCGCTTAAGTGACTGCGTGGATATTATTCCGATTATGATATCCGAACGCCTGGTGGATGTTAAACAGGATTACAGGGGCGCCTATGTGCAGATTATGGGTCAGTTCCGTTC
Source organism: Lachnospiraceae bacterium (assembly GCA_045125095.1). Lineage (GTDB taxonomy): Bacteria > Bacillota > Clostridia > Lachnospirales > Lachnospiraceae > JBGVMW01. Next base: position 19,784 of record JBGVMW010000088.1, on the reverse strand, counting down.
CTATAACAGACATGAGGAGAGAAAGAACCGATTGGTATTATCCGTATTTGCAAGAGAGATTGAGTTTACAGAGGAGTTAAGTGAGGGAAGTAAAACAAACCAGATTTTCCTGGATGGATATATCTGTAAAAATCCGGTTTATCGTAAAACACCGCTGGGAAGGGAAATAGCGGATTTGTTGATTGCAGTCAACCGCCCATATGGAAAGTCAGATTACATACCGTGTATCTGTTGGGGCAGAAATGCCAGATTTGCTTCAGAATTTGAAGTGGGAGGTCATATTCAGATATGGGGACGCATTCAGAGCCGGGAATATATGAAAAAAATCAGTGAGGAAGAGAGTGAAAAGAGAGTTGCTTACGAGGTTTCAGTCAGCAAATTAGATTATGAAATGCTGTAGGCTTATTACAAAGATATTAAATAATTGTTGCATTTTTGTATTACCAATGTTATAATCTGATACTATGACAGGAAAAATTTCATATAAATTCCCATAAAATGCAAGTTGTGGGAATGTGAAAAATACAAAATAACAGATTGTGCAGTGTATATACTGCCTGTATGAGGTGTGAAATGGGACTTATCAGAATCTACTGCGGTGACGGAAAAGGAAAGACAGCAGCCGTAATAGGGCAAGGGTTACAATATGCAGATCAGGGAAAAACAGTTTTCATGATTCAGTTTTTAAAAGGTAAATTTGAAACAAAGTTGTTAAGTCGATTAGAACCGGAGATGAAATGTTTTTGTTTTGAAAAAGCCGAAGTGCCTTATCAGGATTTGAATGATGCAGAGCGTCAGGAAGAAAACCTGAATGTTATTAATGCCTTGAATTTTGCGAGAAAGGTATTGTCCACCGGTGAGTGTGATGTACTGATTTTGGATGAATTGCTAGGCGTTGTAGATAATCAGATTATTACAATGGAACAGGTTAAGGAGCTGCTGGGCTGTAAGCAGGGAGACCAGGAGATTCTGTTAACCGGAAATTCCATAAAGGATGCGCTGGTTTGTTTGGCAGATGAAGTATACCAAATTCAGTGCATGAAGTAGAAATGAAATAAGAGTTGACAAGAGAAATGAGAAATGATATTCTTTACTTGTCATATGAATATGGTGGCGGATAAAATGTGATTATTTGCTGCAAATGATAGAGGTTGCATGATTCATGAGTACGCTGAAGGATGTTGCAGGACAGAAGAGTTCAGCTGAAAGGGGAGAGTGCCGAAAGAATATAGATGCTGCGGTTTGTATTCTTGGGCATAGGTTTAAGAGATCTATGACTGTCACCTTGTATAATCAAGGTGGTGCGCTATCTGAAGAATTTTGAATGAAGATGTTCTTTGGGAATCGGCGCAGGTCGATTCCCATTTTTTATATACCAGGAAATCACAACAGATTATTGTAGAATATGATACATGCAATTTCCTAGTATATAAAAATTTTACATACTTATAGTTGCCCTATGGGCAGAATGGAGGATTTTATGGCAATTTTTGAAGGCGCTGGCGTTGCGATTGTAACACCTTTTAAGGCAAATGGGGAAGTAAACTACGAAAAGTTAGAAGAGTTAATCAATTTTCAGATTGAAAACAGCACAGATGCAATTATTATCTGTGGAACAACCGGAGAATCTTCTACGTTATCCCATGAAGAACATTTAGAATGTATCCGTTTTGCAATTGAAAAAGTTGCTGGCAGAGTGCCAGTTATTGCAGGAACAGGTTCTAACTGTACAGAGACAGCTGTATATTTATCTACAGAAGCAGAAAAATATGGTGCAGATGGATTGTTGTTAGTGACACCATATTATAATAAAGCAACACAGAAGGGCTTAATTAAGCATTTTACAACAGTAGCAAATGCAGTTAAGATTCCAATTGTTTTATATAATGTAGCAAGTCGTACCGGATGTAATATTTTACCGGAGACAGCGGTATATCTGGCAAAGAATGTGGAAAACATAGTAGCTATCAAGGAAGCAAGTGGAGATATTTCACAGGTTGCAAAATTGATGTCTCTTGCTGATGGATGCATTGATGTGTATTCAGGTAATGATGACCAGGTAGTGCCGATTCTTTCCTTAGGAGGTAAAGGAGTAATTTCTGTATTATCTAATGTTGCACCAAAAGAAACACATGATATGGTACAGAAGTTCTTAGATGGAGATACTAAGGGAAGCTTGGATATCCAGTTAAAGGCAATCCCATTAGTGAAGCAGTTATTCTGCGAAGTGAATCCAATCCCAGTTAAGAAAGCGTTGAACCTTATGGGAAAAGAAGTTGGTGGACTTCGTATGCCGCTTACTGAAATGGAAGAAGACAATGCTGCTAACTTAGCAGAAGAAATGAAGAAGTTTGGTATTAAGCTTGTGTAAATATAATTGTGTATCGTAGAAGGCTGGAAGTCGGTATTGATTGTAAACCGGTTTTCAGCCGCATGTACTAGTACAAAAATTTTGTTGCACAAAAGTTACTACTGAATAAAAGAGTCGTTTTGACGGCAGAATGCGAGGATACAATGGTTAAAATTATAATGCACGGATGTAATGGTAAGATGGGACAGGTTATTACCGATATTGTAAAAAACGATGAAGGAGCTGAAATAGTAGCAGGTATTGATGTATCGAATCACATTCAGAATGCATATCCTGTTTTTGCAAGCATTAAGGATTGTGATGTAGAAGCAGATGTAGTAATTGATTTTGCAGCAGCAGTAGCAGTTGATGATTTGCTTGACTATTGTGTGGAAAAGAAAATGCCGGTTGTTTTATGCACAACAGGTCTTTCGGAGGAGCAATTAGCTAAGGTGGAAGAAGCTGCAAAGCAGACTGCTGTTTTAAAATCTGCCAACATGTCATTAGGTGTCAATATGTTGCTTCGTCTTTTACAGGATGCAGTAAAGACATTGGCACCAGCTGGATTTGATGTGGAAATCGTAGAAAAACATCACAATCTTAAGGTAGATGCACCAAGTGGAACGGCATTGGCATTGGCAGATTCGATCAATGAAGCTATGGATAACCAGTATGAATATGTATATGACAGAAGTCAGGTAAGACAGCGTCGTGATGCAAAAGAGTTAGGTATCAGTGCTGTTCGTGGTGGTACGATTGTTGGTGAGCATGAAGTGATCTTTGCAGGAACGGATGAAGTAATTGAATTTAAGCATACAGCATACTCAAAGGCAATATTTGCAAAGGGTGCAGTGCAGGCTGCAAAATTCCTTGCAGGAAAATCTGCGGGTCGTTATGATATGCGGGATGTAATTGATGCATCTGTATAAAAATTCGCAATTGCTTTGTTTTTTACAATATATGTATAGAATACATTTTCTCGGATATACTAGTTTAATGAGAGAGCTGATGTGCTTTACTTCGGGAGCGTCACATTCAGTTCTAAATTAAGAACAAGGAGAGTGTATTATGAGAAAAAAATGGATGAGCGTTATGCTTGCTGGTATGCTTTGTGTATCTACTGCTTGCAGTATGGCAGGCTGTGGAAGATCAAATGACAATAACAAGGTCAATGATGCGACATCTGGTACAGAAAACGGAACAAACGATGGAAATGGTACAGATGGTAACACAACAACTGGAAACACTACAACAAATGGAACAACGAATGGAACTGTGAATGACAAAGTAGACAATACTACAACAGACCAGAACACAACTACTAATAATGGTGGAAATGGAACAGCTGGCAACAACGATGGAAATGACAGCGTATTGGGTGATGTAGTGGATGATGCAGCAAATGGAGTTGAAAATATCGTAGAGGATGTGACCGGAAATGAAAACACCGATCACACAGACAATGCTGTGAATGATACAAATACAGTTAATGACAATACAACGACGGAAACGAAGACAGATACAACAACAAAAACGGATAACAACAGATAAGGAAAAAGGTTGTGCAATTTGGCACAGCCTTTTCTCTATTTTTGGTAAATTTTTGCCTTTTTTTAAATGGAAAAAACTATTGAAGAAATAACGGTAATATCATATACTATAATGTAGCGTTAAAAGGCGTATACATTATTTTTGTTTTCAGAATGGAGAAAAACTTATGGAATTCAGACCGTGTATTGATATTCATAATGGTAAGGTAAAGCAGATTGTTGGTGGAAGTTTATCAGAGGTAAAGCATCAGGTGAAAGAAAATTTTGTGTCAAAGCAGGATGCCGTTTTCTTTGCAGAACTTTATAAAAACAGGGGATTAAAAGGTGGACATGTAATTTTGTTAAATCCTCCTTCTTCTGAATATTATGAGGAGACAAAAAAGCAGGCATTACTTGCCCTTTCAGCATATCCGGGAGGATTGATGGTAGGTGGCGGTATTAATGATAAAAATGCGAAAGAATTTTTAGATGCCGGAGCAAGTCATGTAATTGTAACGTCGTTTGTGTTTAAAGATGGCAGGATTGATTGGGGAAATCTTGATAAAATGGTAGCAGCTGTGGGAAAAGAACATTTGGTACTTGATTTAAGCTGCCGCAAAAAAGATGATAAATACTATATTGTCACAGATAGATGGCAGAAATATACAGATGTAGCGATTTGTAAGGATACCATGAAGAAGCTGGCTGGTTATTGCGATGAATTTTTGATTCATGCAGTTGATGTAGAGGGAAAAGCGTCCGGTATTGAAAAATATCTGGCAAGAATGCTCGGAAAATTCCCGAATATCCCAATTACCTATGCTGGTGGTGTTCATAATTTTGAAGATTTAGATATGCTTCGGGAGTTAGGAAATAATCATGTGGATGTAACCATCGGAAGTGCTCTTGATATTTTTGGCGGTACGATGGAATTTGAAAAAGTAATTGAATATATGAAATAATACGGGGAGAATAAGTTATGGACAAAGAATTTTTTGATAGTCTCAGTGACAAATTTGGCAGTGTGGGGAAGGAAATCGGAGAGAAGGCAAAAGTAGTGGCTGAGGCAGCAAAGATTCGTGCCTCGATTACTGCAGAAGAAGTGAAAATAAAAGAGCATTATTACCAGTTAGGAAGACAGTATTATGAGCAGTTTAAGGATGCGCCAGATGCAGAATGTATTGGAATTATCGATAGTATTAATGCAGCAAATGAGAGAATTGCAGAATATAAGGAAGCGTTAAGGCAAAAAGAATCGTAGACGGAGGAAGATATGGCAGTATTAGGAGCGTTAGAGCCAACCAGAGTGTTTCATTATTTTGAGGAGATTTGCAAGATTCCTCATGGCTCAGGTAATGTAAAGGCTATCAGTGATTACTTGAAATCATTTGCGGAAGAACACAATTTGTATGTGAAGCAGGATGAAGCATACAATATATTTATAGTAAAGGAAGCTTCAGCAGGATATGAAAATGCACCTACCGTTATGCTTCAGGGGCATATGGATATGGTATGTGAAAAAACGGCAGAAAGTACCATTGATTTTTCAAAAGATGGATTGGAATTAGCAATAGACGGAGACTGGATATATGCGAAAAATACCACTCTTGGCGGTGACGATGGAATTGCAGTTGCCTATGCCCTTGCGCTTTTAGAAGGCAATTATGCTCATCCACGGTTGGAAGTACTGATAACTGTAGATGAAGAAATCGGAATGCTTGGTGCAACAGCAGTAGATTTAAGCCAGTCTCAGGCAAAATATCTGTTAAATGCGGATTCAGAGGAGGAAGGTATTTTAACAGTAGGTTGCGCCGGAGGAGTAGCCGGGCATTGTGATATAGAATTATCAAGCCGTGAAATTGAAGGATTGCATATAGAATTATCCGTAGAAGGCTTAACTGGTGGTCATTCTGGCGTAGAGATTCAAAAGGAACGTGGAAATGCCAATATCTTAATGGGAAGGTTGTTATATTCACTCAGTCAGCATTTAGGTTATGGTCTGGAGTCGGTGGAAGGCGGCACCAAAGACAATGCTATTCCAAGGGCTTCTAAGGCCATAATCTGGTTAGAGGAAGAAAATGAAGCAGTATTGAAAGAAGTCATAGAAGATTTTGAAGAAGAAGTGAAAAAAGAACTTCGTGTTAGTGATCCGGATTTTAAAGCACGGTACCGTAAATTACCGGAAGCATCCGGCAGAATGCTAGTACCGGGAGACAAGGAACGTGTCATATTCTTTCTGCGAAACCTACCAAATGGCGTAGCCAAAAGAAGCACTGAGATAGACAATTTAGTACAGACATCCAATAACTTAGGCATCTTAAAAATAACCCTAGACAGGCTTCATGCAGTATCATCTGTAAGAAGTTCGGTAGAATCAGAAAAGTACGATTTAAGTGAACGAATCGCCTATCTGACAGAATTTTTAGGTGGAGAATACACAGAAATTGGTGATTATCCAGGTTGGGAATATAGACCAGAGTCTAAGCTTCGTGACGTAATGACAGCCGTCTACGAGGAACAGACCGGAAACAAACCAAAGATAGAAGCCATCCACGCAGGCTTAGAATGTGGAATCCTTTCATCAAAAATAGAAGACTTAGACTGCGTCTCTTTCGGCCCGGACATGAAAGATATCCACACAGCTCAGGAACGCCTAAGTATTTCCTCCGTAGAACGAGTGTGGAAATACCTGTTGACCGTTCTGGAACGTTTAAACGAATCCGCTTGAGCGAGCTATATGTAGCCAACCCATAGCCGGTGGCAGGCAGAAGCTTCTGTGTCTGTCACCAGTGTTCGGGTAACCAACAAAATAGAATAGCCAGTTAAAGCGCACAGAAAAAGCAGCCAGCACGAAACTGACTGCTTCTTTTCTATCCTATTGCTTATAAATGTATGACTCGTTCTAAATATGATATTACTTAAAAATTGATAAAGCAAGAATTTATATTTAAAAAAAGGTACATTACTTAAGTGGATTAGATTAGCACTTAACTACGTTAGTTGCCTGTGGGCCCTTTGCTCCATCAACGATATCGAACTCTACAGCCTGACCTTCTTCTAAGGATTTGAAACCTTCCATAGCAAGTCCTGTGTAGTGTACGAATACATCGTTGCCAGCTTCATCAGAGATGAAACCATAGCCCTTCTGGTTGTTGAACCATTTTACTGTACCTTTGTTCATGATGATACCTCCAAAAAATTAAATATGTCTGACCGCTCTTGCGACCTTTCTTAGAATAGCACATAATGGGGCAAAAGTAAAGGAAAACCTAGTGTGAAATATCGGGAGAATCCGCTAAAAAACCCCATAACTAAAGTGTTTCTTGAGGTATGCTGTAAAACAAAAACTACCACATTCAATCAGAAAATAATCTGATAAATGTGGTAGTTTTTTATATACCAAGAGAAACAACAGTTTATTATATGATGTAATACTCGAAATTTCTAGTATATAAAAGGTGATGCGCATTCGCGCGAAATGTAGTATGTCGCAAGCGACCGCGTTCGGCTCGCAAAGTGGAGCAAGTCCCTCATGAATGAGGGATTTAGGGAGTTGAAGTGGACTTGTCCACTTTGTTCTAATCGAAAATGATGATGTATTAGAATAAACCGGTGATAACGCCGTCTTCATTTACATCAATATTATTAGCAGCAGGAACTTTTGGTAAGCCAGGCATAGTCATAATTGCGCCTGTGATAGCAACGATAAATCCTGCGCCTGCAGAAACATTGATTTCACGAATATTGATAGTGAATCCGGTAGGTCTTCCTAATTTTGTTGCATCATCAGAGAAGGAGTACTGTGTTTTTGCCATACAGATTGGAAGGTTGCCAAATCCTAACTCTTCTAAACGTTTGATTTCCTTCGAAGCAGCAGGAGAGTAAGTAACATCATCGGCACCGTAGATTTCCTGAGCAATTGTCTTAATCTTGTCTTTGATAGATAAGTCACAGTCATAAATAGGTTTGAAGTTAGATGGCTTCTCATCTAAAGTTTTTAATACCTTTTCAGCTAAAGCAATACCGCCTTCGCCACCTTTTTCCCATACCTCAGATAATGCGAATTCACAATTTCTTTCTTCGCAGAATTTTTTGATGTAGGAGATTTCTGCATCTGTATCTGTGATAAAGGAATTCAGTGTAACAATTACAGGAACGCCAAATTTCTGTAAGTTTTCAATGTGTTTTTCAAGGTTGACAATACCAGCCTTGAGAGCGTCTAAGTTCTCTGTGCCAAGGTCAGCCTTTGCAACGCCACCATTGTATTTTAATGCACGAACAGTAGCAACCAGAACAACAGCGTCTGGATGTAAATCAGCCATGCGACACTTGATATCGAAGAATTTCTCTGCACCAAGGTCGGCACCGAAACCAGCTTCTGTCACTACAATGTCAGCAAATTTCAAAGCTGTCTTTGTAGCACGGACACTGTTACAGCCGTGTGCAATGTTAGCAAATGGACCACCGTGAACTAAAGCAGGTGTATGTTCTAATGTCTGAATGAGGTTAGGTTTAATGGCATCCTTAAGAAGTGCAGCCATAGAACCAACGGCATTTAAGTCTTTGGCTGTTACAGGCTTACCGTCAAATGTGTAAGCAACAATGATACGACCTAAACGTTCCTTTAAGTCTTCCATATCGTTTGCAAGACAAAGGATTGCCATAATTTCAGATGCTACTGTGATGACAAAGTGGTCTTCACGTACGACACCGTCCATTTTAGAACCCATGCCAACTACGATATTACGAAGTACACGATCGTTCATGTCTAAACAACGTTTCCATACAATCTGTCTGGTATCAATATTCAAAACGTTGCCCTGCTGGATGTGGTTGTCAAGAAGTGCTGCTAACAAGTTGTTGGCAGAAGTGATAGCATGAAAATCACCTGTGAAATGCAGGTTCAAATCTTCCATTGGAACGACCTGTGCATATCCACCGCCGGCAGCACCACCCTTGATACCGAAGCAAGGTCCTAAAGATGGCTCGCGGAGAGCGATGATGGCTTTCTTTCCTAATTTGCCGAACGCCTGACCTAAACCAACGCTTGTAGTTGTCTTACCTTCGCCGGCAGGAGTAGGGTTGATAGCAGTTACAAGAACAAGCTTACCGTCTTTTTCGTTCTTAATGCGGTTCCATAAATCTTCAGAAAGCTTAGCTTTGTACTTTCCGTATAATTCAATATCGTCTTCTGTTAAGCCGATAGAAGCAGCTACCTTGGTAATTGGCTCCATTACGGCTTCCTGAGCAATTTCAATATCTGTTTTCATATTGTACCTTCCTTAAAATATACTACGATAGGGAATGTGGAAATTCCCTATCGTGTCATATTGACAAGCAAAAATCCAATCGAAGTTTACTTCGATTTGCTAAACTCACCTACGGTAATGGATTTTTGCCTGCTATCACTATGTTTTCATACGGACTGTGCAGTTCAGCACAGTCCTGTTGTGAATAGTTACTTATGCTTCATATAATGGATAACGGTCACAAATCTTTGTAACTTCCTCACGAATATAATCTGCTTTATTCTCGAAATCTGTTGCAGCTAAGTAGATGCATTCTGCAATCTTAGGCATATCTGCTTCTACAAGACCACGTGAAGTAATAGCAGGAGTACCAATACGTACACCAGAAGTAACGAAAGGACTTCTTGGATCGTTTGGAATTGTGTTTTTATTTAGGGTAATGAATACTTCATCACAACGGTTCTGTAATTCTTTACCAGAGATATCCATATTTGTTAAATCTAACAACATTAAGTGGTTGTCTGTACCACCTGTTAAAAGCTTGAAGCCCTGTTCCATTAACGCTTTGGCAAGAGCCTGTGCATTTAATACAATCTGGTGCTGGTAAGCTTTGAATTCTGGCTTTAATGCTTCGCCAAAGCATACGGCTTTACTTGCAATTACATGCATCAAAGGACCACCCTGAATACCTGGGAAAATTGCTTTGTTGAAGTTGAACTTCTCAGCAGCTTCTTTGTTAGCAAGGATAAGACCACCTCTAGGACCTCTTAAAGTCTTATGAGTAGTAGTAGTTACCACATCTGCATATGGAATTGGGCTTGGATGTTCACCGGCAGCAACAAGACCTGCAATGTGAGCCATATCTACCATAAGGTAAGCACCAACTTCGTCAGCGACCTCACGGAATTTTTTGAAATCTATTGTACGGCAGTACGCAGAAGCACCGGCTACGATTAACTTTGGTTTTGCTTCTAACGCAATTCTGCGAAGCTCATCATAATCAATGAAACCGTCGTCGTTTACACCATAAGGTACTACCTTGAAGTACTTACCGGACATGTTGACCGGGCTTCCGTGTGTTAAATGTCCGCCATGGTCTAAGTTCATTCCCATAACGGTATCGCCTGGCTCTAACATAGCGAAGAAAACTGCCATATTTGCCTGTGCACCAGAGTGTGGCTGTACGTTTGCGTAATCACATCCAAATAACTGTTTTGCACGTTCAATTGCTAATGTTTCTACTACATCTACGCATTCACAGCCGCCATAGTAACGTTTTCCCGGATATCCTTCAGCATATTTATTTGTCAGAACAGAACCCATAGCCATCATGACAGGCTCGGATACAATATTTTCCGATGCAATCAACTCTAAGTTGCGGCGCTGTCTTTTACATTCATCCTGAATGGCAGCTCCTACTTCCGGGTCAAATTCAGCTAAGCTTTTCATAATCTCGTCTACCATGTCCAATACCTCTTTCTTTTCATTTTAATATTATGTGACTATGCAGTTTCCTTATAGCCACACATCTTCAATAGTATAGCAAAAATTCCCCTCTCTGTACAGTCCGAGTTGTGGAGAAAAACGACGGAATAACATAAAATTATTTAGAAGATTTTGCCACCTCATGAAGATATTCTGTTGCAAATTGGATTTTTGTGACATTAAATCCTTCTTCTAAAGGGAACAGGAAATAGGTGTTATCCAGTGTGGAAAGGGTAATACATTGCCCTTTGCCGCGGTAATTATATTCTGTGTGGACAGAAAAAGTGGCAATGGGAGGAAATGTAATGGTGGTTTCTCCTGCATCATTGGTTACTGTCTGTAGATATTTCAGCTTTTCCGTTGGCTGTCCATAATCGTGGAAAGTCAGGGAAAAGCCATCTTTGTTGTGGATTAATACGCCTTCTCCAAGGTCAATAAAGTTGACTGCATTGGGCAAAGCTTCTACACGTACACCCATATGGAGGTTATAAATGCCATTTTTAATATCTTCTATGACACAATTTCGCTGCCATTCATACCAATCCGGGATATGGAAAAAAGGCAGATGTGGATTATTATCCTGAGACAGAGAAATTAAGTCTCCATATTCAGTCATCTGATATCTGACACCACAATGCTTACAGTAGATATCGGCTCCTTTCGTAGCCATCTGGAATTCTGTTTCGCAGGAAGGGCAGCGGTAGAGAACAAGTTCTAAGCCCTCAGCACGTTTTGGGTAGGTGATGGCGTTCTTCGTAGCTTTCTGCCATTTGTATTCATCATAGGATAAGGCATCGGCAAGGGTATGGTTGATTTCCTCTACCGTTGCATGTTTCAATTCCTCTGTTGTGAATACCTGTGTGATGGTGGCTTCTAATTTGGCTTCCTTTCGTACAGCTAAGTTCCAGATTGGAGAGCGTAGATAATTGCCATGCATATTGATAACAACAACCGGTACATTTAGCATTTTAGCAAGCTTGCCCACAGAATCTGGAAGCTGACAGCTTGTACCGGCATTGGCGTATCTGGCTTCCGGATATAACACAAGAATACCTTTGCGGTTAATGACGCGTTTGATATTTTTTACAAGGGCCAGATCATCCACGAATTTTCTGGTACCTAAGCAGCCGGCTTGCCGGTAAAGCCATTCACCATATGCCTCAAAGCCTTCTAATTCAGAAACATAATTAGCTCTGTGTGGAAACAGTGCCAGTGGTGTTACTAAAAAGTCCATAAACGCATGGTGGGTACCAAGGACTAGATAAGGGGGTTTTAACCCTTTCATACGTTCTTTGGTAATTTTTAATTTTCCCTGTCTGGTGGCAAAAAAGCAGCACAGCCAGATAAATGGCATGGCAAACAGGTTCTGCTTCGGTGGCACCTTGAAGCGGTCAAAGGGTGTAGTATTCGGCTTTTTATCCTGAATAGTAAGCTCCTCTCTGTCCCGGAGCAGGTATCTTCGGATACAAGGTATTTTGCTTAAAATAAAGTAAAGCAGTCCAGTTCCAAGGAAAGAGCATCCGGTTGGTGTCAGATAAAACAAATACATATTGTGAATTTCCCCGGTAACCGGATTATAAATTGCCAAAGACAGGAAAAATCCAAAAATCACGCAAAGAAGACCAACGATGTTGAAGCCTTTTGTGTAGTCATATGCATGATGGTTCTTTAGCTGATACGCAGAACGAAGTGACAGCCTTTGCTTACGTACCAGAAAGAAGTCGGTGAATAATAGTGCCGCAAGGGGCGCATATACACAGGCACTGATAGTAAGGAAAGAACCAAAATAATCGATGATTTTACCCCATATGCAAAGTATAATCACATACAGAGCAAGAATCAGTATCAGCACGCGGTAGCTAGCCTTTTTAAAGGAAGTTTTCAGCATAACACCATATATGTAGGAGCCTACAGCCTGGGTTCCAATATTGGCAAATGCCACTAAAAGTAAGGAACTTAAAGCAAGTGCAGGCACAGAAAGAGTCATGAGCATTAATGTAGGGTCATCAATCATTTCTCCGGTGACATACTGCATGGCAATTGCCATAACAGCACCCACTACCACAAAGAAAGATCCAGCCAGTCCCTGACCTAGCACCCCAGCCCAGTAACCGGAGTTTTCTTTTTTCGTAAGGCGAGGCACCTCTGCCATACCACCTACAAGAGTTATGACAAAAGCAAAATTAGCTTCAATAGAAATGATATAAGGTATAATATTGTTATCATATCCGGTATCAGCTGGTTTATAGTTCCATATGGCATCAAAAGGAACAGAGGTAAAACCTACCACAACTACCATAGCACCCAGAAGAAGCAGCAGCGGAACCAGAACACGAGTGGTCCATGTAATGGCAGACAGACCCTTGTATGCAATCAGCGTTCCAATTACAACACAGGAAATCGCCAGAATAACATGGGCATTGTCCGGTAGAGTGATGCCAAACAGCGATGCAAGATTTCCCATAGAAGAAGCAAACAGGTCAGCACAGACGGCATACCAGGGGTAATTAATCAGTATAATAATGACGGTCATAATGGTAACGCCTTTATGGCCAAAGACCGCTTTTAGCCACACCCAGATATCAATGCCGTACCGGACGGATAAGATAACCGGAAGCTGGTAGATAGCAAGCATAAGAATAGCACCTAAAAAAGCACCGATTAAAAGTTGTTTGAATCCTACCAAAGTAGCAAGATAAGAGCCTTGTGTATAACTCCATGTGGCAATACAGTAGCCGGACAAGACAAGCAGTGCATCGAAAAAGCCATACAATCGTTCCTTGCTTAAGACAGGAGCCGTGCCGAAAAAGGCTTCTTTTTCAATTTGTTTATTAATTTCTTTTTTCATATGAAATCCTTTCTTTCGTCTGCATTCATACAGTTTCTGAAATGTATGTGTGTACATGCTGAATTTGGGGACGCGCTCTAGAGAAAAGCCCCTAATATAATAAGTACAAGACAGACTACCACAACAAGTACAACAACCATATAATCTTTCTTAGAGAATCGTTTTGGAAATAGGTAGTCATTTGATTCCATCTGTACGATTCGTTGTTCAATTTCGTCATAAAGTGCCTGGGATAATTCATCCTCGTTTGTTTTCATGTGAAAGCCTCCTTGTTTTTGTAGATATACGAACATGACTTAATCATAGTACAAATAGCAAGGCAAGACAAGTGATGTAGCTACATATTTCAATGGTGTGTGTTGATGAAAAAACATTGTGTTATCAAAGAGGACAACAGAAGATAATTTCTGGTACAGTTACCTATTGATGGCATATAGCTATTTGTTCCGCTGTCTCCACAAAGAAGTCTATTGATGAATTTAAAACACGCTCTAGAGTGGCGGAATGAGAATACAATACAATATTTTTAGGAGGTTGAATCATGCTTGAATTGAAAAATATCAAGAAGGATTACAGTGCTGGTGACACCATCGTCCATGCGTTGAAAGGCATTAATCTGCAATTCCGTAAGAACGAATTTGTCTCTATCCTTGGTCCTTCAGGATGTGGTAAAACTACCATGTTGAATATTATTGGTGGTCTGGATCACTATACATCCGGAGATTTGATTATCAACGGTAAATCAACAAAGGACTTTAAAGACAGAGATTGGGATACGTATCGTAACCATTCCATTGGATTCGTATTTCAGAGCTATAATCTGATACCACACCAGACTGTATTACAGAATGTAGAATTAGCACTTACCCTTACTGGTGTGTCAAAGAGTGAACGCCGCGAACGTGCAAAAAAAGCATTAGAGCAGGTAGGACTTGGAAACCAGTTACATAAGAGACCAAGCGAAATGTCTGGTGGTCAGATGCAGCGAGTTGCCATCGCCCGTGCCCTTGTCAACAATCCGGATATCATTTTAGCAGATGAGCCTACCGGTGCGTTAGATACAGAAACCAGTGTACAGGTAATGGACCTTTTGAAAGAGATTTCAAAAGATAAGTTAATCATCATGGTTACCCATAACCCAGAATTGGCAGAGAAGTATTCCTCAAGAATTATTCGTGTGCTAGATGGTGAAATAAAAGAAGATTCGATGCCATTAGACAAAAAAGAACTCCAGTCAGAACGTGCAGCAGAAAAAGCGGAACACAGCGGAAATAAAAAGGAAAAGAAGCCATCTATGTCCTTTGGAACGGCATTTTCACTTTCTTTACGCAATCTTTTTACAAAGAAAGGAAGAACGACCCTTACCGCATTTGCAGGAAGTATTGGTATTATTGGTATTGCACTTATTACTGCAGTATCTAATGGTCTTACTACCTATATTGATACCGTCCAGGAAGAAACATTGTCTTCTTATCCATTGACCATAGAATCTACCAATGTAGATGTAGGAACCTTAATGGAAACATTCATGGGTCTGGCAGAAAATGAAATTGAACATGAGAAAGATGCTGTTTACACAAAATCAGTAGTGTATGACATTATTGATGCCATGAACAACATAGAAACATCTGAAAATGATTTGAAATCCTTTAAGACATATCTTGAAAAAGAGTATGCAAAGGAAGAAAGCGATTTGAATAAGGCTCTTAACGGCATTCAGTATACATATGATTTGGATTTACAGGTGTACACAGAAAATGTAGATGGAACCATTGTAAAATCGGATACACAGGAATTATTGCAGGAAATGCTCATTGAATACATGGGAATGGATGCTTCCTCTATGACAAATATGAGCCAATCCGGAAGTTCTTCTATGACTTCTATGATGTCGATGGGCAGTACCGGCATGAGTCTCTGGCAGGAAATGCTTCCGGGAGAAAATGGCAAGCTGGTAAATGATTTATTAGAGAAACAGTATGATGTTGTATACGGAAGCTGGCCAACCAGCTATGATGAAATCGTTTTAGTATTAGATGAAAACAATGAGCTGGATGATTTGACTTTGTATGCATTAGGTTTAGAGTCCAAAGACCAGATTGACGCAATTATGGATGCAGCAAAGAATGGTACAGAGTTAGAAGCAAGCAATGCAAGCTGGTCTTATGAAGACATTTGCAATATGGAATTTAAGATTGTGTTAAACTCTGACTGCTACAGCTATGATCAGAACAGTGACTTGTATACAGATTTAAGAGAAACAGATGCAGGCTTAAAATATTTATATGACAATGGAGTACCACTTAAGGTATCCGGTATCATCCGTCCAAATGAGGATGCACAGACAACCATGCTGACAGGTTCCATTGGTTACACAAGCAAGCTGACAGAGTATGTAATTGAAAATTCAAAGAACTCCGAAGCAATTACTGCACAGTTAAAAGATCCATCTGTAGATATTTTCACAAATCTTCCATTTGAAGAAAATACAGGAAATCTTACAGATGCAGAGAAGGAAACAGAGTTTCTTGCATACCTTGATACTCTTGATAAAGCAGGAAAAGCAGAAACATATGTGAAAATTATGAGTATTCCGGCTGAAGAGGAATTAAACACAATGGTTGACCAGCAGATGACTGGTATGGACAGAACGAAAATTGAAGAAGTAATGATCCAGGCTTTGACAGAGCAGATGGGCATGGCAGAAGATGATATTAAAGATTATCTTGGTTCCATGTCAGATGAAGACCTTACTTCTATCTTTACTGAGATGTTAAAAGAGCAGATTAAGGCTCAGTATGCTGCACAGGTACAGCAGCAGATGGCAGCTATGACAGAAGAACAGCTTGTTGCTGCATTAGATGCAGCTAAGGACGGATTCTCTACAGAGAATTGTGCGGTATATTATGATGAAATATTAGAATTTTCTGATTCTACTTATGAAAGTAACTTAAGTGAATTGGGTTATGTAGATTTAGAAGATCCGGCAAGCATTAATCTGTATGCATCAAGTTTTGAAAATAAAGATATTATTGAAGATGCAATTTCCGCTTACAATGATACGGTAGACGAAATTTCACAGATTAAATACACCGATTATGTAGGACTGATGATGTCATCCATTACATCTATCATTAATGTAATTACCTATGTATTAATTGCCTTTGTAGCAATTTCTTTAATTGTTTCTTCTATTATGATTGGTGTTATCACCTTGATCTCTGTTCAGGAGAGAACAAAAGAAATTGGTATCTTACGTGCAATGGGAGCTTCTAAACATGATGTATCCAGCATGTTTAATGCAGAAACCATTATCATTGGTTTTGCGGCAGGTGCATTAGGTGATATTGTAACCTATCTGTTATGTATTCCTATCAATGCAGTGGTTCACAGCTTGACAGGTATCAACAACCTGAATGCATTTTTACCGATTCCGGTAGCAGTAATACTGATTGCTATCAGCGTTATCTTAACACTGTTCTCCGGATTTATTCCATCTAAGAGTGCAGCGAAGAAAGATCCGGTTGTGGCGCTTAGAACTGAATAAGAGTTAGATTTATAAGAATCCAAGACTGGGTGAAAGATGCCCCTGATAAGTTAGAAATGAAAAACTGACTTACCAGGGGCAATTTTTTCAATTGTATAATTTTATAGTTCAATGATATTTATCAACGTAATGTATAAGTAAGTGTACATATACATTACGTTGATAAATATAAATACAACATAACTATTTAGAATATGCAAATCAAGAAGTGCCAGAAGCAGGGTGGCTTATGTACGGGTATCACACAGAACTATACTGCAACCACAATGTTTGCCAACTCTGAGTTCGTGGCACTTCTTAAGCAGGCGAATACTGACCTTATAAGTTGTATAATACTAACATACACGAAAAAACTTTCCTATTCTATATTCTGGCATTTGGTGAATGGTATCGTCTCAATAAATAGATTATATTTCCTAACCTATCACGCAAATAATAGGGGAAATTCTTTCAGTCTAATCGCTGGTTGGAATTAATCCTAATTCTTGAATTTGCCATTCATTAAGATTTACATAAACAGGTGTTAAATTAAAATTACCATTATACCATGTGGGATATTGGTAATATACGAAATCGCCACGTTTGTATGCACCGCATTTGGAACAGGATAAAAGATTATGTACTTCATAGACAGGAACAGTAGTATAAGATCCCGGACAGGTCGAAGATTCATTCAAAAAATGTATACAATAACGTTCCGTGAGTTTATCCTCATGTCCAAGATAATAACCACAAGTTCTGCACGTATGAATAGAAGTAACAATTTCAACATTTGATGTATAGCCAGTATCTTCCTGCATTGCAGATGCCCAATCACACCAGACATCCGGCCCATTATCGATCCAATTATGTCCAGTTGCAGCAATGCTCTCTGTATAGCTATCACCACAACTGCACTTATATGTTCTGACACCATTGTCGCTGCATGTTACTTTTTTCGTTACACTTGCAGTATAGCTGTGTGTATGTGTAGGTTCTGTTTTTTTAGGATTTACGGTAGATGTGGTGCCAGCAGATATTGAGATACATTCAGAAACACCTGTCTTATTGTTCTTACAATAGATGTCAATGTAGTCAATATCCTTGTTTTTTAAGGTTACTTTATCTGTAAATTTCGAGGTGTTTAAATCATTGTATGATTGCACTTTTTTATTTTCACATATAACTACAGATGTGATTTTCCAGCCAGCCTTTGTCTGTATGTTTAACTTTTTATTTGTGTAAATCTTATTTTGACTAAGCTTATTTGTTTTATTGAATTTTGAAGTTAAGTTATAAGTACCTATCTTTAAGACCTTGATAGGGTTTATATATTTTTTTACAGTTAAAGTTGTCTTTAACTTTGCACCTTTTACTGTACAAGTAATTGTGGTTTTCAAGGCTTTATCTTTGTAAACAGCCTTAATCCAACCGTTTTGTGCAGTCACTGTTACGTTCTTATTACTGCTCTTTAGATTTTTAATTTGGGATTTCTGTGTGCATCCATTAATCCGGATAGCTGTTTCATAGCTATCATATTTGTCTCTTGGCTTATAAGTCATTACCTGATTAGCTGAACTCTTGTTGATGCTTACGGATGTACTTGCTGCGTCTGCTGTGGTTGGTGTAACTGTTAAAATCATGGTAGCTGCAAGTAAAAGTGACATGGTAATTGCTGTTAATTTCTTTTTCATGTAAGTCCCTATCCTTTCTATGAGAATATAAAATTTGGTGTAACTATTCAGTACCCTCATAGGTTACCAATGTTATTATGAATTACATTCATAATAACATGCCAAAATCCATGCAGAATCACCAACGGTGATGGATTTTGGCCTGCTGCCACTACGTTTTTATACGGACTGTGCAGTTCAGGACAATACAAGCTTGTATTGTCCTGGTTCTGAATAGTTACAATTTGATTTCTATTTATTATTCAATTAATTTCAAACAGGATTGCTCACCCAGTTAGGCGCTCCGTACATGCACTATGCTGCTTTTTGCATGTGTGCATATGATTTACAAAACTCCCATGTTGAGTAGAATTATGGTGATGTGGAATATGAGGATTTTGTAATAATTGAATAATATAGACAGCTTTGTTTTAATAAAAATTGCAAAAAAGTGCATAAAATTATTGTTTATATTATACATTATTTATACAAAATAGTTAATGTATGGAAAATACGTTTGCAGAACTATGATTGTGCATAGCATTCGTGATATTCTCAAGTCTGATGCCAGTATGATGGTTTATTCACTTCTTGAAACTGCAAGAGCAAATGGTCTGAGTCCTCAGAATTATCTGGAATATCTTTTGAAGGCAAGACCGAACGAAAACATGTCGGACGAAGAACTTGGAAACATGGCCCATTGGAATCCAAAGGTTCAGGAGTGTTGCGTAAATAAATCATAATTGTGCTGAGAATCCGGGAACACTAGGATTTTTTGTGGAGTATACCCTATTATTCAGCGCTTATGGAGAATAAGTCACCTTAATCTAAATATACAGTTACTAAATGACGATATATAAATATAACATAAACGCTTCTATGTTACGGATTGAGCGGAAGATTCTCATCATGGTCTCCGCTCTTATTTTCTATGATAATATATTATAGGTAATTGCGAAACGCCTATAATATATTAGTAAGCGTTTGCGAAAGTGAAAGCCAGCCGCAAATTGTCAGAATTGTTTGTGCAAATAGCTGCTTACTACATAGTCTATATTTGACGCGCTCTCGCTCCCTTCAAACGTAGCGGACACTAAGGCTGTAAAATACACAGCCCAAGTGCC
>JBGVMW010000087.1:0-7587 GCA_045125095.1 Lachnospiraceae bacterium | reverse complement strand
TTATAGAAACTAAAATAATTTCTTTGCTCAATATCATCATCTACATTAACAAAACTTACTTCATTACCTGTAACTTCATAACAAAGTTCAACCCATTCCCTAACAGATATAGCAATCTCGTTTCCCACATTAAAAATATGCTGTGAAGGTTTTTTGTCCAAAATTATATCTATAAATCTACACAAATCATTTATATGAAAAAACTGTAATTTCATATCTCCATTTTTAGGCAAGTAAAACTTTCTACTTTCTAATGCACAATCAAAAACAAATGCTTCTCTATAAACATTATTCATTGGTCCATATAAATATGGTGGTCTTAATACATACGCATTAGGGTTTCTTTTTAATAAAGTATTTTCTGCTTCTATTTTATCTGTTCCATATTTACCCCAATATTTGTTTATTCCTAATGTTTCATTTTCTTCAAAAGGTTGTGGAGCATATTCTGGATATACCGCACTTGAACTAATTAAAATATAATCTTTATAACTCCCAAGTGCATTAAGCAATAATTCAACATCATCGGAATTGTAAGCTGTATCAATAACAACATCAAAATCAAATTCTTTAAGTATTTCTCCAAGATTGTATCTGTCCGCTTGGATAAGCGTTACACCTTTGGACTGTTCTCTACTGTTTCTATTAAGTACATATACATCATAATTTTGTGCAACATAATATTCTGCAATATATCTGCTCACAAATACTGTTCCACCAGTTACAAGCACTTTTTTCATAATAGACCTCCATAAACTTTATTCCAGATATCATTATAATCATTCTTCTTGTCATAAGCAATCAAATTTTATTCTGTTTTCTTAATCGTGATATATGTGGTTTCAATTCCACTATCTTCATCTTTTACCTTTTTAATCTTCACAAGGTTTTTATTCTTTGAAAGAAGCAACTCCATAAATTTTAAATCTTCTTCAAATAGTGTTTCACTTTGTGGCTTGGCTAGGTTCTTGCTGTATAAATAGCGGTGTTGTCCTTTTGACATGGTAATTAGTTCTTTGGTTACACGCAGACGGATATAGAATTGCACAACACCCAAAACCCAAAAACAGACGCAGGCACTAGAACCTTGGTTTTAACACCAGACGCCAAAAAGTATATTAAAATGGCACTTGATGAAAACAAAGCCAATGGACGAAGTGATAAAGATTATATCTTTGTTAATAAGTCTGGTGAAAGAATGCATGAATATGCTGTGAATAATGGACTTCGTAGATGTAACGGCGTAAGAAATATTATATTCATTCTGTTACATCACTTACAGATAAAGCGGATGTATTTGCCAAAGTTTTCAAGCCAAAGGCGGTGTAACAAAAAATTTCATAAGGACAAAAGAAAAAAGCCTTGAAATTCAAGGCTTTTTCTTAAAAGGTTAATGCGGAAGATGGGACTTGAACCCACACGACATTGCTGCCACAAGATCCTTAGTCTTGCTCGTCTGCCAATTCCGACACTTCCGCGTTTCTTACGTGCCCTAAGCACATGATTTAGTATACTATGAGAAAGTTGGGTTGTCAAGGATTTTATTTAATTTTTTTGATTTTTTTAATTATTGTGAATATTTGTACTTCTGTAAAATTTTAGCTTGACTTCTGAAAAAAATCAAAGTATAATAAATTAGTCATTGGGAATACGTTCCCAGTCATGAGTAAACGCGGAAGTGTCGGAATTGGCAGACGAGCAAGATTCAGGTTCTTGTGGTAGCAATACCGTGTGGGTTCAAGTCCCATCTTCCGCAGTATAACTTTTAGAAAAGCCTTGATTTTCAAGGCTTTTTTTCCTGTTTAAAGCTAAGTACTTTTTGATATGAGTGCTGTGGCTTTTTGGTTTCACTACGAAGGTTCTGAATAGTTACATTGCAACAATGAAATATAGAAAAATGAATGTAACGGACATCGTATGTACATAGTTTGAATACAAGTGGCATCAGATACAATAAATTCCATAAAAAGAAATAGACATAAAGGAGATATTCTGAAATGAAAATAGCAGTAACCTACGAAAACGGACAGATTTTTCAGCATTTTGGTCATACAGAACAATTTAAAATTTATGATATTCAGGAAAAAAATATCATTTCCGGGACAGTTGTTGATACCAATGGATATGGTCATGGAGCATTAGCCGGATTCTTACAGAGTCATCAGGTAGAGATATTGATTTGTGGTGGCATTGGTGGTGGTGCACAAATGGCATTGAGAGAAGCTGGAATTCAGTTGTACGGTGGCGTATCTGCTGATGCCGATGCAGCGGTGGATGCATTATTAAAAGATGAATTAATATGTAATCTGAATGTCCATTGTAATCATCATGGAGCCCATCATCATGGCAAATGCGGAGAACATGGATGTGGTAATCACTAAGTTGTATTTGGAGATACGAAAATATGAAAATTATGAATTTAATTGAAAATACAGAAGGTAGTAATGGTTGTCTGTTTGAACATGGACTTAGCTTTTATGTGGAGACAAAAAATCATAAATTACTTGTTGACACGGGTGCAACGAATGCTTTTATGGTAAATGCAGAGAAGCTTGGAGTGGATTTGAAGCAGGTAGATACCGTAATTTTGAGTCACGGACATTATGACCATGCAGGTGGTGTGTTGGGATTTGTGGAGCAGAATTCAACAGCAAAGATATGGATGCAACGTTTGGCATGTGAAGAGTATTATCGAAAAAGTGAAGATGTAGAAAAATACATAGGCATCAACAAGAAGATTATGGAGCTGTCACAAGTAGAATATGTGGATGGTGATAAAAGAATTGATGAGGAATTGTTTTTATTTAGTGGCATTCGTGGAAGAAAATTATGGCCCTCTGGAAATTTAGCGTTAAAGTTAAAAAGAGGAGATACATTTTATCAGGACGAATTTCTGCATGAACAGTGCCTGGTGATTGAGGAAGACAATAGGAAAGTACTGCTATCAGGCTGTGCTCATAATGGCATTTTAAATATATTGGAGAAATATAGGGAAATTTACGGTTCTTATCCTGATGTTGTGATAAGTGGTTTTCATATGGAACAGAAATCCGGATATGCGGAGGAAGATTTAGAGGTTGTAAGAAAAATTGCATTGGAATTAAAGAAAACAGATACAAAATTTTATACTGGACATTGTACTGGAGCGGTTCCATACCAGATATTAAAAGAATGTCTGGCAGAACAGTTGGAGTATGTACACAGTGGTGATAAAATTGATTGACAGTATTTGAAAAAAATGGTAATATGTTGAGATAAAGCCCCATGAGGGAGTAGTAAGCGTGCAAACGTAGTGCGTAACAAGTCAACATACTGACCGGGAAGGTCTGGCTTGTTTTAAATTACGAGACTCATGTATAGATGTAAAAGCTATACATGGAGTCTCTATTTTTTTGAAACCCAAGTATAGTGTTCGACTGTGCTTGGGTTTTGTAATTCGTACCAAGGAGGGATTCTATGAAAAATGGTTTGAATCATATAGATGATAGTAAGAAAAAGACAATACCGCCATAATAACATCTAAAAATAATACCTTACAATCCAAAATGAGTAAAAAGATTTAGAGGAAGGACACAAAGAATATGAATTGGAGTTTTTTATTTTTCTTTAACAGTATATTATTAGGAGTTGGGCTTGCTATGGATGCTTTTTCCGTATCATTGGCAAATGGATTGAATGACCCAAAGATGAAAAGCAGAAATATGTGTGGAATAGCAGGCGTGTTTGCTTTTTTTCAGGCAGCCATGCCAATGATAGGCTGGATATGTGTACATACCATCGTACAATATTTCCAAGTATTTGAAAGATTTATTCCATGGATTGCGCTGATTTTGCTTTGCTATATTGGTGGTAGTATGATAATTGGAAGCATAAAGCACAAGAACGATGAGGAAGAAAACGTGAGTAAAATGGGGGTTATGACACTGTTAGTACAGGGTATTGCCACTTCTATTGATGCATTGTCAGTAGGATTTACTATTGTAGAGTACAATTGGATTATGGCATTAGTCTGTTCATTGCTGATTGCAGTTGTGACATTTATTATCTGTATGGGCGGAGTTGCAATTGGCAAAAAATTTGGAACAAAAGTTTCTAACAAGGCAGAGATTGTGGGAGGGGCTATTTTGATTGTGATTGGAATTGAGATTTTTCTTAAGGGTGTCTTGTAAGAGTATTTTCACCGTCTTATCCGGGATACAGATGTAGTCTATCGATTTAATATAAAAAAGCGGTCATAACAGTTTCTGTTTCAGAAAATAATATCATAGAAATTTCAGGGAAAGGATGGGAAAGTCATGAAATCATTAAAACAATTTAAAGAAGAACAAATGAAAGATGCAGATTTTGTAAAAGAGTATGAAGACATCCAACCTGAACTTGATGTGATTAGAGCAATTGTAGAAGCAAGGACTTCACAGAATATGACACAGAAAGAACTTGCAGAACGTACAGGGATTAACCAGGCAGATATTAGCAAGTTGGAGAATGGAACAAGAAATCCTGCCGTTGCTATGAGTTTAAAGGGTAGAATTAAAAATTATGCGAAGAACAATAACATAGCAGCTCAGGTAGTACTTCAAAATTATATGTTTGAATGTCTCCTTGCAAGGTTATCAGTGTCAGAATACAGTGAGAAATTTGTTGTGAAGGGTGGAATGCTGATAGCAGCTATTGTTGGATTGGACACCCGTTCTACGATGGATTTAGTGGTATTTTTGATGAAGATATTCGAATTAGTTTATGGGGATATAATATTGAGACGGTTATAGCTGAGAAGGTCGAGACAATTCTGCACAGGGGTGTGTTTACCACAAGAGCAAGAGATTATTATGATGTTTACATACTCGGAACAACGCAGGAATATGATAAGAAAACTTTTAAAGAAGCTTTGAAAGCCACAACAGAGCATCGCGGAAGCACAGAACAGATTTCTGATGTAAAGGGTATTTTGCAACAGATTTCAGAGAGTGATGATCTTAAGGATATGTGGCGAAAGTATCAGAAGAAGTTCGCATATGCCAGTGACATTTCATATGAGAATGTATTGGAAGCATTGAAGAAGATTGTACTTTAAAATCCTTAGTAGTAGGAATTTTCGTTTTACTACGAATTTTACTACTATTAGGTCGCAACAACTTGCAAAAGTATGCTATAATTTGCCCAGTAACTGATTTTTGAAGAAAAATACAAATGCCTTGAAAACAGGCTAAAACTGGGCATTTCCGGGCAAAAAGGAGCAAACAATTACTATGATAAAGGTACTTTTCATCTGCCACGGCAGTATTGTAAAGAAGTGCTACAAGCCCAGTAAATAAGCGGTTTCCAGAATTGAAAAAGCTTCTACTACACACTTACTACACGTTTTTAGGATAGAGGCTCAATATGATATGATTTTTATAGACCTCATAAGGTGGTGTATGCTACTTGGTGAGGTTTTTGTAATTAGATAACTACAATATTATTTAGGTTATTGTAGCTGGTGTAAGAATTTTTAAATGAGGAATGATAGACTATTGACAAAAACCTATCATTGCCATATAATGATGATAGAATAAAAGAAAAAGTTTATCATATAATATTTTTTACAGGAGGTTAAATCTATTGAACGTTACTAAATCCGATATAGAACAGTACTTGTCTGATGTATTCGCTGCTGTTAATGCAGGAAGATACCAGATATCACCACGACAGAAAAATCAAGACATATACATGGATTATGTATTTACAGAAGAGGATGCAAAAGAAGTAATACTTTCTCTGACTGCATATGATTTTTCAGATGCAGTGCAAAATGACCATCCACAGCATCCAGAGGAGATACTATACATATTTGGCAAAGATATTAACTTAATGCCAAGATATGGTGATTCAGAGGAGAAGGTTTCGTTATATATTAAGTTTAACAAATTAACTAATCAGTATGTGATTGTTATTTCATTTCATAAACAGGAATATTCATTAACTTATAAATTCAAGTAATTTAAACATATATGGAGATTAAAAAAGGAGGACACAAAAATGGCAAAGGAGAGAACACAATTCTGTATTGAATGCAGAGAAGAAACAATGTATCGAATACAACATGTTTCGTGTAGAAAGTGTATTAAGGATAAGGAGTATGAATTTATAATCTCAGAGGCTGTTTGTGAAAAGTGTGGAGAAACTGTAAATATTCCGGGACTCATGGACAGTAATGCACAGGAGGTGGATAGACAGTATAGATTGCAGGAGGGGATTGTTAGCATTGATGATATACATGATTTGATGGAAGTTTATAAAATTGGAAAAGCTCCATTGTCTTTAGCACTAGGATTTGGAGAAATTACAATTACCAGATATCTTTCAGGGCAGGTTCCATCAAAAGAATATTCCGATATTATTAGAAAAGCTTTGGAATCACCTATGTTTATGATAGAGAAATTGAATGAGAATATAGATAAAATAGGTGAAACGGCTTATAAGAAAGCGATGAATGCAGCAAAGGAAGTGGAACCATTATTTGCATTATCTGAGAAAATGTTGTTGACTATATCTTACATTTTTAAAAAAGCAGAAGAAGTTACGCCGTTAGCATTACAGAAGATGCTTTATTTTATTCAGGGAATATATATGGTTTTGTTTGGTGTGGAATTATTTAGCGAAGAGTGTGAAGCATGGGCACACGGCCCGGTATTTAAGGATGTATATGAAGTGTTCAAAAGTTTTAAATATAATCCGATTGATGATACACGTTTTTCAATGCTTCAAAATAGATTTAATGAATTATCAGATAATGAAAAGAGGGTTATAGATTTAGTAGTAGAATCCTTTGGTATGTATAGTGGAAAGACATTGGAGCGGATTACGCATGGTGAATCTCCTTGGCTGGATGCTAGAGAAAATTGTTTGCCGGGAGAACCATCTAATGAGGTAATATCAAAAGAAGCAATTAAAGAGTATTTTTCAGAAGTTGCTAGAAATTATGAAATAGACAGTGTTGATGGTATAAAAAAATATATCAGTAGTAAGTTGCAAATTGTATAAGTTATGTAAGAGGATACTCTTAACATAGAAAAAGCCAGAGCGTAAGCTCTAGCTCATTCCTTTGTCAAAGTTGCCCTTTGACGTTATTTTTCGCAAAATAATCATATCAAAAGGTGCCAACATTTGCAAGGAGATTAATAATCTCTCGGAATCCCGAGTGATTATGGTCAACACAGTTGACAATGAATATTGAAAAGTGAATATTATCCGAGAAAGATAAAAAAAGACATGAGGAAATAGACATAACGGTTGTCGCTATGCCGAGAAAGAGTGTATAATCTAAAGAGGATTATGTCGTTTGTAGAATCAACTTTCTCAGGGCGGATTCATATGGCAAATCCATGCATCAAGATGCTGTAGCATCATGATGTGATAGAGGCGGCAATACCACATCTTAGTAGAGCGGTGTCTGCCGTCTTCTAATTTAAAGTCTAATTTCTCCCGTTTATTGGAACGTTCCGCAGAAGTTCTTGCATTAAATTCCGTTTTCCATTCCGCACTGTCACGAGGCGGTATGTTAATTAATCTTGGATTATCCTTCATGGCAAGATGTACTGTTCTGCC
>JBGVMW010000086.1:0-42624 GCA_045125095.1 Lachnospiraceae bacterium | reverse complement strand
TGACCCTCTGAAAACGTCGGCACTTGGGCTGTGTATTTTGCAGCCTTAGTGTCCGCTACGTTTGAAGGGAGCGAGAGCGCGTCAAATATAGACTATGTAGTAAGCAGCTATTTGCACAAACAATTCTGACAATTTGCGGCTGGCTTTCACTTTCGCAAATGCCTATTACATTGCTTTAGGTATTTGCTAGCTTGTTGGCGTTTCGCAATTACCTATTACATTGCTTGAAAAAAGAGGCTGTCACATGACAGCCTCTCTTAAACTTTTTTACTCAGCATCATCGGAATCATCAGAATCCATAGCAGCTTCTGGAGCTTTTACTATGATATCCTCATCCTCATCATCGAAGAAATCATCATCGAAATCGTCATCAAAATCATCTTCAAAATCTTCTAAATAATCCGGTGTAAAGAAGCGATATACTGCATAGGCAATCGCTGCTACTGCTGCTACTGCACCGATTACGGCTAAAATCCAAAGGATAGTCTTCTTCGGCTTCTCTTCTTCCTTCTTATTGATTAATTCGTTGATTCTTGCGCTTTCAATTAATTCTTCTAATTTACTCATGCACCTCACACTCCTCTCTTTATTTTTAGGCTTTTGCCTTATTTTACGAATATTATTTAGTATATGAGAATCTTTCAATTTCATACTTCTAGTGTACCACATTTGGAACACATTTACCACAATTTTTTAAACAAAAGATGGGAATTATAATTTTTGCAATTTAGCAAAGGAAGCAAACATTTTTTTAATACCTGCTGTATCAAATTCAACCTGCACTTCATAATCTCTGCCGCCTTCTGTAATGTCTAACACCGTTCCCTGACCAAATTTCACATGAGAAACCCTGTCACCAATGCCATACTCCAATCCTTCAGCTTTCTTTACGGTAAATTGCTTGGTCAGCATGGATTTGCCACGGAATTGTGCTTTCGCCTGTGAAAAAGAATTCGTCTTTGGCACTTCTCTTACTTTTTCCTTTGCAGGCTGAACGGCAAATAACTCTTTTGGAATCTCTTTTATAAAACGACTCATAGCATTATATTGTGTTTCCCCACGTATCATACGCATTCTGGCACAGGACAAATTCAACCGCTTCATAGCTCTGGTGATTCCCACATAACACAAACGTCTCTCCTCCTCAATTTCAGAAGGATCATCTGATGTGATTGTCATGTAACTAGGGAAAATACCATCCTCCATACCAGCTAAGTAGACATACGGGAATTCCAACCCTTTCGCACTGTGAAGTGTCATAAGTACCACATAATCTGCGTTTTCATTCAGGCTGTCAATATCAGCAACCAACGCCACCTCTTCTAAGAAGCCACTTAAAGAAGGGTTCTCTTGGGTATTCTCATATGCCGCTACCTTACTGATTAATTCATCGATATTTTCAATTCTTGCCTTTGCTTCTTCCGTTCCCTCTGCCTGTAGTTCTGCCAGATATCCGGTTTCATCCAATACTTCTTCCACCAGGTTCACAAGTGGCATAAGTCCCACTTTTGAACGAAAGGTCTGTATCATGGTAACAAATGGCTTTACCTTTGCTGCTGCTCTGCCCAACGTCTCTATCTGGTCCGCATTTTTTAATGCATCATAGAAGCTCATGGCATGGGCAACGGAAAAATCCTCCACCTTTGATATGGTAGTCGCACCAATTCCACGTTTTGGTATGTTAATAATACGCTTCACAGCAATATTATCCATGCCATTATCAATTGTCTTTAAGTAAGCTAACACGTCTTTGATTTCTTTACGGGCATAGAAATTCACACCGCCCACAATCTTATAGGGAATGTTCGCAGTGACAAATTTTTCTTCAAATAAACGAGACTGGGCATTGGTACGGTATAGAATGGCAAATTGGTTATAACCGCCCTCTCCCATATCCACTCTGTGACGAATGTCTCCTACAATATATTCCGCTTCCTCAAAAGCAGTGTCAAATTGCTCAAAACCTATGGATTCTCCCGCTTCCTGCTCTGTCCAGAGAGATTTTTCTTTTCTTCCATGATTGTTATGGATAACGCCATTTGCAGCATCCAGAATATTCTGGCTGGAGCGGTAATTCTGCTCAAGCTTAATTACCGTAGCCTCCTCAAACACCTTTTCAAAGTCTAAAATATTTCTAATATTAGCTCCACGGAATTTGTATATGGACTGGTCATCATCACCAACCACGCAAAGATTCCTGTATTTATCAGCCAGAAGGCGGATAAATGCAAACTGCACGGAATTGGTATCCTGATACTCATCCACCATAATATAGCGAAAACGATTCTGGTATGACTCTAATACGTCAGGACACAGACGGAATAACTCCACTGTTTTCATTAACAAATCATCAAAATCCAACGCATTATTGCTCTTAAGCTGTTTCTGGTATTCTCTATACACCATAGCAATTTTTTTCTTTGCAAAGTCACCGGCTGCATTGAGTTCAAATTCATCCGGCGTTATCATCTCATCCTTTGCTTTCGAAATCTGTGCTAACAGCACTTTTTCCTTGTAAATCTTTGTGTCAATCTGCAATCTTCTGCAAACATCTTTCATCACCGATTTCTGGTCTTCGGTATCATAAATAGAAAAATTTGTACCAAACCCAATGCGGTCAATATACCGTCTTAGGATTCGAACACAGGTAGAATGGAATGTACTGACCCAGATAGATTCTGAACCAAAATCTACGATTTTATCCACTCGTTCCCGCATTTCGGAAGCCGCCTTATTGGTAAATGTAATCGCCATAATATTCCATGGATTTACACCTGCTTCTTCAATCAGATAGGCGATTCGGTGTGTCAGCACTCTGGTCTTACCAGAGCCTGCGCCAGCCAGTATCAACACAGGGCCTTCTGTTTGAAACACGGCTTCCCGCTGTTTATCATTTAATGTATCATATATATTGCTCATTATTATCTACCATTAACCAAGCTGTGTACCACAATTTGGACAGAACCTGGAACCTTCATTTTTTGTACCGCAATTCGGACAGAATTTTGGAGCCGCACCACCTGTCGATGTTCCTGCCCCCGGCTGTGCATTCATCTGCTGACCCATCTGGTTCATCATCTGCTGCCCCATCATCATGCCCATCTGCATATTCATCATATCAGAAGCCACACTACCTGCACCGCCACGGTTATTGCTCATATTGTCAAACATCGCCATCTGTGCATAACGTCCCATATCTCCAACCATACTCTGGGAAGCCGCTTTATCTGCCATTTTCTCCACTTCCTCCGGGTAAGAAAACTGCTCTATATTGAACGCTGTAATGGCAATACCTAACTTGCACATCTCCATGTCTAATTCTTCCTGAATACCTCTTGCAATAGAATCTGCATTTATCTGGAGATTCATAACATCCTTGCCTTCTCTTGCAATCCATTTCATCAAAAGCTGGTCTAATTTAGAAACAACACGTTCTTTTACATCGCCAATTACAAACTGTTGCTTCACACCAGCAATTTTCTCAATTAACGCATCATGGTCACTAATCTTGCAGGCAAATGTCCCAAATGCACGAATTGGCAAACCTCCCGGAAGATTTGGTGCCGGAACACGAATTGCATTTTTTGTGCCCCATTTTACTGTAATCTCTTTCGTATTGATAAATAACACTTCTGCACGGATTCCACTGTTAAATCCGAATTTGAATCCTTTTAATGTGGAAAGAAACGGAATAATCTGTGACTCAATGTCATAACTTCCTTCATCTGTAAAAATCCCCTCTACCTTGCCATTATACATGAAAATGGCATCCTGGCCCGGACGAATAATCAGTTTACTTCCTTTTTTAATCTCTTTATTGGTCCATTTCCAGAATAGAACATCTTCTCTGTATTCTTCCCACTCTACTACATTTGAAAACTGTCCACCAAATAATCCCATGATAAACCTCCCTATTTTTCATCAATTATGTGAATATGGCTTTTGCCATTCATTACTACGTGAAATCATATTCCGCAACCACCTCTGTCTGTATTGCTGTTTCCTCTAATGCTTTCGCATCTGACGTCATTGCAAAGAAGACAACACCTAAAATAACAGCCACGATGGCGATTAAAATTCCTATTTTTAATGGGCTTTTCGGATAATCGCCCTTCATTTTACCAGTCTGTCCATTAATCAGTACAGTATATTGCTTTCCCTTATAATAATATGCCGTGGAATACACTGGCAGTAAAATATGCTTGTAGGTTTCTTCTCGATACTCCACGTCCAATTGCATATCTTTTACTCTGTCATATTTGCGTCTTACATCCTGTTCTGCCATTCTATGTAATTCAGACTGCATTTCTCTTCTTGCCTGGTGATGTGCCGAATCCAAATCAATCGTATACACCTCAGATAAATAGCCTGCCATGTAGTCCGGCGAATATGGTTTTACCTCTTTTGTATTGTATGGTTCTACGCCTTCTAACAGAGAAAGTTTCAATTTATCTGACGCCGGCTCTAATATATCATCAAAGCTTTTCTTTACATGACCTTTTGTAAAAAACCAGTCAGTTTCGATAATCGTTTCTTCTTCCCCTTTACTGTTCTTGCGGGTAACCTTTCTATCTCTACCACCCATAGCTGTATAGTGACAATCTGCTTTTGCATCAAATGTCCAGTACGGCATATAGATTCCATGTAGCTTATCCTGCTGGTAAAGATTTTTCAATTCTCCCGGTGCTAACCATCTGCCCTTTATCCATTTTGCAAAAATCCGCCCCACTTCATGTTTATCAATCTGAAATGGCAACAGACCATCCGGTACTATGCTTTGCACCTGCTTGTCAGCCAGAACATAATTAGAACCACAATAAGGACACTCTTTTGCAGTACATGTTTCATCAAACTCTACCATGGCACCACAACCCTCACAGCGCATGGTAACCTTTTCATGAACTTCTGCTTTCTTTTCTCTTTTTGCCTGTCTGGTCAGATTATGCTCTCTTATTTTTTTATTTTCTGCAGTAATCTGTACTTCGGTGTCACAATTCGCACATTTTAATGACTGGCTCGCCACATCATATTCTAAAATGCCGCCACATTTTTCACATTTGTATGTCTCTTTCATGAACGCCTCCTGTATCATCCTGTTTTATCGTATCTACCTTACACACTTCACATTTATCTAAGTTAACGGCAAAAATCTAATCGAAGCTTATTTCGATTTACAGAATTCACCTGTAGTAATGAATGTGTCATTACACTAGCAGATGAAAAAAGTGCCTGCTACCAGACACCTTTCTCATTCATCTTACATACCCATCTGCGCTTTTAATGCTGCTAACTCATCATCAACACCAGAAGAAGCCGGATCGCTGTCATACTTAGATTTCAAATCTTCAAAACCGCTTTCTGTTCCTGCATTTAATTCTGCCATTGCATTCGCTTCATCTAACATCTTATTTGCTTTCGCTTCCATTCTGTCAAATGCGGATAAGCTGTCCTGTGCTCCATTAAGGCTTGCACCAATCTTATTTAATTTCTCCTGTGTTTTTGCAACCTGTACCTTTGCCTTAATTGCATCACGTCTTGCATTCAGTTCATTGATATCTTTAACCAGCTTATCATGCATCGTTCTCATCTTTGATGCATTTTCTGCTGCAGCATCATATGCCTGCTGAAGACCTGTTTGTTTCATTGCTAACTGTTGCTTTTTCTCTAAGAACTGGCGTGCATCTGCATCGTTACCAGCCATAACAGCCTTCTCTGCATACTTCTGCATCTTTTCCATTTCCTGATTGCATTCGTCTAACTGTCTCTTACACTTTGTTTCCTCAGCCATGACCGCTGCTGTCTCAGCTTTTACTTTTCCTAAATCACTCTCTAAGTTTCTTAAATATTGGTCAATCATCTTTGCCGGATCTTCTGCTTTATCCAGTAATGCATTGATGTTAGATGCCATAATATCCCCAAATCTCTTTAAAATTCCTGCCATTTTTTATCCTCCTACATTATAAAACGACTTTATAACGATTTCTCACGCTTATCGTTACACGTTTTCTACAATTTACAGATAAATTATAATATATTTTTGTATTACTGTCACTATTTTCTTTCTTAAATTTTTATGATTATTTTCT
The DNA here is from genome assembly GCA_045125095.1 of Lachnospiraceae bacterium. Taxonomy (GTDB): domain Bacteria; phylum Bacillota; class Clostridia; order Lachnospirales; family Lachnospiraceae; genus JBGVMW01. The sequence continues at coordinate 36,538 of JBGVMW010000086.1, read as the reverse complement.
ATATTATTCCAATTTCACCATTATTACACCGTTGCTATCTGGCAAAATTCTACAGAGTAATTTTTCAGCAATAAGGCGTCTGAATGAGGCGATGCGGTGGCATCATTTTATTTATTCCCATATGTTGACATATAGTTTTGAATACTATATAATCTTGTGTGGATAACGTGTATTCATCTACAGAAAACAGGAGGCACATATGACAATCGACATCAATGACTGTTTGAACAGTATTTTAAGCAGTTTTTCCAGAATTGAACATGTAAAAGCGGAAGACATTCCGAATATTGAATTATATATGGATCAGGTAACTACTTTTATGGAATCTCATCTTAACAAGACAAAACGTTACGAAGATGATAAGATTCTTACTAAGACCATGATTAACAATTATGCGAAGAACAACCTCCTTCCTCCTCCGGATAAAAAGAAATATTCAAAGGAACATATGCTGATTTTGATTTTTATTTATCATTTTAAAAGCATTCTTTCCATTACAGATATTCAGACCTTACTGAATCCTCTGACAGAGAACTATTTCAAAAAAAAAGAGGGACTTACCATTGAACGCATTTATACAGAAGTGTTCAGTATGGAGGACAGTCAGGTAGATGCACTAAAGGAAGATATCAAACAGCAATACAAGTTAGCAAGCGAAACCTTCCCAGAGGCAGAAGGGGAAGAAGCTGCGTTCTTACAGATTTTTTCTTTTATCTGTGCATTGAGCTTTGATGTATTTATGAAACGACTGCTCATCGAAAAATTAATTGATGAACTTCGTAAAGAACAAGAATAAATATACGAAAAAAGAACCTTGAAAGGGATTGTTGGTTTCTTAACCATATGCCCCGAAAGGTTCTTTTTTTATCACTTTATACGCTCAAACACCATATCATATCCGTCATTGCCATAGTTCAAGGAACGATTCACACGGCTGATTGTCGCAGTAGATGCTCCTGTTTTTTCTGCAATTTCCATATATGTTTTTCGCTCTCTTAACATGCTTGCCACCTCGAACCGCTGTGCTAAAGACAACAATTCATTTACTGTACAAACATCCTCTAAAAAGCTGTAACATTCTTCTCTGTTCTGGAGACTTAAAATCGCATCAAATAAACGGTCAACTGCCTCCGTATGCAATTTCTTATTCATCTTACCCTCCTGCTATTCCAACGCAGTGCCAATTTCCACCTGATATCCACGAAGAAAATCACCTGCCGCCATACGTTTTTTTCCTTCTAACTGTAATTCTTTTACAGCCAGTGCACCTTTTCCTGTCTGGATAATCACTGCATCTTTTGTAACCTCTGCCACCTGTCCCGGTTGTGCTTCATATTGTTTATCAAGCACATCTGCTGACCAGATTTTCAAGGTTTTCCCGTGTAAATGACTATACGCACTTGGCCATGGATTTAAACCTCTCACAAGACGTTCGATTACAGCTGCTTCCTTAGACCAGTCAATTTCACCTAATTTTTTATCTAGCATTTTTGCATAGCAGGATAAACTGTCATCCTGTTTTTCCGGCTGTAAAGTGCCTGCTTCTGCCTGCTTCATTGCCTCCACACACAGCTTTGCGCCAGCCGCAGATAACTTGTCATGATAAGAACCGCCTGTTTCATTCGCTTCGATTGGTACAACCACCTTTAACAGCATATCCCCGGTATCTAATCCTTCATTCATCTGCATAATCGTTACACCGGATTCTTTCTCACCATCAATAATTACCCACTGTATTGGTGCTGCTCCTCTATATTTAGGAAGGAGCGATGCATGTACATTAAAACATCCGTACTTCGGCATCTCTAAAATTTCTTTCGGAAGAATTTGACCAAAGGCAACTACAATCATAATATCTGCTTCATATTTTCGCAATTCCGCAATGCATTCCGGCTCTCGAATCTTTACCGGCTGAAATACTGGTATATCGTGTGCAACAGCACATTCTTTTACCGGTGTAAACTGCATGGCTTTCCCTCTGCCCTTTGGCTTATCAGGCTGTGTAACGACAAGGGTTACTTCGTGTCCCGCTTCTATAATCGCTTCTAATGTTCCCACCGCAAAGTCCGGTGTTCCCATAAAAATTACTTTCAAATTGTATACCTCCTGTTCGCAGACTATTTCATGCTAGCAATACACTGCTATAACATTTCGCAAATAACTTCACGCAATGTTTTAGTCCACATCATAATTTACATCATGGATACCACCTTCTGCCTTATCCACATACACAATTCCATCTAAGTGGTCACATTCATGGCAGATTGCACGTGCAAGAAGTCCTTCTCCTTCAATCTCAAATTCCTGCATATTTTCATCCATAGCTTTTGCTTTTACATAATTTGGTCTTGTAACAATACCAGCCTTGCCTGGTACGCTTAAGCATCCTTCCTCTCCTGTCTGCTCCCCGGATGTCTCTATAATAACAGGATTGATCATAACAATCGGACCTTCTCCCACATCAATGACAACGATACGCTTCAAGATACCAACCTGCGGTGCCGCAAGTCCTACACCATTTGCTTCATACATGGTATCTAACATATCCTCTATTAACACCTGTACTCTTGGTGTGATTTCACTGACTTCCTTACATTTCTTTCTTAAACAATCTTCGCCTAAAAATTTTATATTTCTTAATGCCATCTCTTACCTCTATTTCTATTTGCAGTGCATTCACTTTCACACTACAAAACTTTATTGTGTTAAATTTATAATAACAGTAGTTTTTTGTTTATGCAAGGATTTTCACAAAGCAACTCGCTCTAGTATAACATGTATACCAATAAGTCTACATTTTTTGTCCTGTACTCTCAGAAAAAATATTCTGCGTGAATGGTATAATTATTTGCAAAACGATGTACTAGTACCCCATCATCGGATCAAAATCAAAGTAAACCTGACAGTTTTCTTTTTCTTCTGCCTGTTGTAGCATATCTTCCAACTGATTTTTTACACAGGTCAGTACCGTATATTCCTCATGCTTCATATATACCACTCGTCTGTGATAATCGTTTATTTTTCCTATTGCTGCTTTACCGGCACCTAACACCTGTATTTCCATACTGCTTCCCGCCTTCATGGCTGACTGCTTCAACTTCTCTGTCAAACGGTCTGCACACGTTTCGTTCAGGGAAGACACTAACACTGCAAGCAGATGAACTGCCGGCGGATAGCCTAACAATTGGCGGTATGCAATTTCCTGCTTGTAGAAGGACTTATAATCCTGTTCTGCTGCTGTCTGTATACTGTAATGCTCCGGACGGTATGTCTGGAAAAATACTTCTCCTTTTTCTGTACCCCTTCCTGCTCTGCCTGCCGCCTGGGTAAGCAATTGAAAGGTCCGCTCACACGCCCGATAATCATTCGCATACAATGACATGTCTGCTGCCAGCACACCTACCAGTGTAACATCCGGAAAATCATGTCCTTTAACAATCATCTGGGTTCCTACCAGTATGTCTGCTTCATGGTTGGCAAATGCCGAAAGAATCGCTTCATGTCCGTTTTTATTCTTTGTGGTATCCATATCCATTCGTAAAATTCTTGCATTGGGATAGGATTTTTTCAGTAATTCCTCGATCTGCTGGGTTCCTGCTTTAAATGGTGCAATATACTTAGAGTTGCAGGATGGACAAAGCTTCGGCGCTGCCACCTCATAACCACAATAGTGACAGACACATTTTCCATTATTATGTAGCGACAAGGACACATCGCAATGAGGACAGGTCACTGCTTTTCCACAGCTTCTGCAGGAAAGAAATCCCGCATACCCTCTCCGGTTGATAAATAACATAGTCTGTTGACGTTTTTCTAAGCGGCTCAAAATGGCATCATGAAGACTCCGGCTGATGATGGAACGATTCCCACATTTTAATTCTTCCCTTAAATCCACAATTGATACTTTCGCCAATTCTTTTTTCTGATTCTCCTTCTGAAAACGCTCCTTCAGTTCATATAACACATACTCACCATGCAATGCTTTATAATAGGCTTCTACTGATGGTGTGGCAGAACCTAACACCACATCTGCACCATGGATGGAGGCCCGTTTTATAGCAGTTTCCCTTGCATGGTATTTTGGCACACCCTCACTCTTATAGGCGCCTTCATGCTCCTCGTCAATCACAATCAAGCCTATATTCTTAAATGGTGTGAACAAGACAGAGCGCGGTCCAATCATCACGTCTAACAAGCCTTCCTTTGCCCTTGCAAACTGATCATAACGTTCCCCCTCTGACATACGGGAATGTAATATGGATACCCGGTTGCCAAAACACCGTTTAAACCGCTGGATTGTCTGAAAGGTCAATGCAATTTCCGGTATCAAAATAATGGATTGCTTTCCTTCTAATGCTGCCTGTCTTGCCAGTTCAATGTACACTTCCGTCTTTCCGCTACCTGTAATGCCATGGAGAAGATAGGTCGCATGCTGCCCCTCTGAATGCTTGTCCTTTACCAGATTGACAAAGCCCTGCTGACCTTCATTCAATACCACTTCATAGGTATCTTTATTCGCAGCGTTCACCGGATTACGGAACACTCTCTCCGACCGCACAGAAAGAATCTGTTGTTCCTCTAACACACGAATGACTGCCGGAGTAATGTGGAGTTTTTTTGTAAGTACCTCCCCTTCCACAGTTTCATTTTCTATCAATGCCCGTAGAAGTCTTGCTCTTGCAGTCTTATGCTTTGCTTCCCATTCTGTTGCCAGTTCTTCTGCCGTATTCTTCGGCAAAAGAAGGCTGACATACTTTTTTTGTTTGGCTTCCATTTTTCGTTTCACCGGAAGGACGGTGCGGAGCGCCTGAATCATTGTTCCTCCATAGTTTTCTTTTATCCACCATGCAAGACTGATTAATTCAGACTCCACCGCTAATTCACCTGCTGCAACACCACTCAGCTCTTTCATTTTGGTGATGTCGTATTCCGGCTTTTCTGTGATTTCCACCACATACCCCTTGGTTGGTCGGTTTCCTCTGCCAAACGGGAAGGTTACCACCATCCCTACTGCTAATTCCTTACATAACCCTTCCGGTATGCGGTATTGAAACACTTTATCCACTTTTTCGTGGGAGATTTCTACAATTACATTTGCAAATAACATTCTCTCACCTGATTTTATGCATTTAAAATTTCCTGAATCAGTACACGCTCATCCATCGGATATTTTACGCCTTTGATTTCCTGGTAATCTTCGTGTCCTTTTCCTGCCAATACAATGATATCTCCCGGCTCGCCATGCTCAATAACATACCGGATCGCATCTTTGCGGTTGATAATCTCCACATAGTTTCCTGTGGTCTTGCTGATGCCTGTCTTAATATCATTAATGATATCCTGTGGCTCCTCAAAACGTGGATTATCCGATGTGATTACCGTTAAATCTGCTAATCTGCCGGCAACTTCCCCCATCTCATAGCGTCTTAATTTGGAACGATTACCACCACAGCCAAACAGACAGATTAATCTGTGCGGTTTATATTCTTTTAAGGTAGTTAATAAACTTTCTAAACTCATGGCATTATGCGCATAATCAATCATCAGTGTAAATTCATCTGACACCTTGACCATTTCAATTCTACCCTTAACCTTAGCTGCTTTTAATGCTTTCTTGATATTTTCCTCAGACACACCAAAATGACGACATACAGCAATGGCTGTCAGTGAATTGTATACGCTGAATTTGCCCGGAACGTCTACTTCTACCTTCATGTTCATCTTACCTGAAATCTCATAAGACACCCCTAAATAACCTGCACCGGTAATTAACTGCATGTTTTTTGCACACAGATCGGCTTCCTCATGAAAACCAATGGTTTCTAATTCACAGGTGTGATTCTTCATAATCTCCGCAAACTGTTCATCATCTAAGTTACCGATTCCAAGCTTACACTGGCTGAACAACATTGCTTTGCAGTTCAAATACTCCTCAAAGCTTGCATGCTCATTTGGGCCGATGTGATCTGGTTCTAAGTTCATGAATATACCTATTTCAAAGGTAAATCCTGCGGTACGGTGCATCATCAAGCCCTGTGATGACACTTCCATAACTACGCAGTCACAGCCTGCTTCTAACATTTCTGCGAAATACTGCTGTACTAACATGGATTCCGGTGTTGTATTGGCCGATGGAATGACTTTTTCTCCTATGATAGTTTCAATGGTTCCTATCAGGCCTACTTTATGTCCAGCATTTTCTAAAATGGATTTTATCATATAGGTGGTGGTTGTCTTGCCCTTGGTTCCTGTGACACCGATTACTTTTAATTTCTCTGCCGGATGTCCATAGTATGCTGCTGAAATACATGCCATGGCATAGCGTGTGTTTTCTACACGAATTACCGTTACATCTGCCGGAACTTCTACTTCCTTTTCTGCCACTACTACTCTGGCACCTTGCTTTGCAACCTCCATGGTTACAGAATGACCGTCAAATGCGGTTCCCGTGATGCAGAAGAAAAGACAGCCTTCTGTTACTTTTCTGGAATCATTTGCGATTGCGGTTACTTCAATGTCGGTGTCTCCCTGCATACAGGTGTATGGGATTCGTTCTAATAAATATGTTAATTTCATATGTGAGGTCTCCTTCCTATCATTCAATTTATTAGGTAATTGCGAAACGCCAACAAGCTAGCGAATTGTCAGAATTGTTTGTGCAAATAGCTGCTTACTACATAGTCTATATTCGACGCGCTCTCGCTCCCTTCAAACGTAGCGGACACTAAGGCTGTAAAATACACAGCCTAAGTGCCGACGTTTTCAGAGGGTCACATATAGACTATGTAGCAAACAGCTATCTGTCACAAACAATTCTGACAATTCACTACCTTATTGGCGTTTCGCAATTACCTAAAATTACTTAATTACGAAAGGGGAGAACAAACAAAGCTTACATTGGGGAAAAATTTTTAAAATTATTAAGAACAATATAATCAAGGGGGATTACTATGAATGGAAATATTTTAAGAAACGATGAAAAACATATGAATTTTTTTATGTTTATTGGTAATATCGGTATTGCCATTTCTGCATTTACTTTTGTTATGCTTTTTTTGCAGGGAACTCTCATAGACGGCATGATATTTGTTATGGCAGTTATTGCGGTTATAACAAGGATTTTTGAAAAAAAACTGGGGAAATACGCAAAATATGTTTATACCTGTGCCCTGCCGATTACCGGTGTACTTACAATTGTTATTCCTAATGATGGAAAATTCGGTGCCATGACACAGGCGTATGTATTTGTAATGATTCTCGCAATCGCATATTATGATGCATCCGTGGTAAAAGTGAATGCTATTGTAACGATTGGTTTAAACACGATTGCTATGATAATATTCCCAGAACCATTTTTAAAAATGCATAATATACCAGTCTGGGTATTTATTCTTATTATTTATATCCTATCTGCTTTTGCAGCAACGATTATTAGTACAAGAACTTATCATTCTTTCGAGGAATCTGCAGCAAAAGAACAGGCAATGGCTGGATTGTTGGAAAATGTTCGTGAAGCATTTGAAAGCTTACAGCAATCCTCCAGTAGCATTTATAGCTCCCTTCATTCCTTTGAAACCATTTCTAAAGAAATTGCGAATGCTACCGGAGAAATTTCTGAAAATACAGAAACACAGACAAGTGAAGTGGAAGGCAGTTTTGCCATCTGCAATAATTTAGCAGATATGATTATGTCATCTGAAAACCGTGTTGAGGAAACGGTTGCTACCATGAATAGTCTGCGGGAAAAGAATGATAAAGGTATCACTTCCATTAACGAATTATCACAGCAATTTCAGGAAACGATTGCTTCAAACCAGAAGGTTGTCACAGAAATCAATACACTGTCTCAAAAATCAGCTCTTATTAGTGGAATTGTAGACAGCATCCATGAAATTGCACAACAAACGAATTTACTTGCTTTAAATGCAGCAATTGAAGCTGCCAGAGCCGGCGAAGCCGGAAAAGGATTTGCGGTAGTTGCAGATGAAATCAATGCACTATCTACCCAGTCTACAGAGGCTACCCAAAAAATTGACGAGATCTTAAAAGATATTATTGTCACAGTTGAAAAGGCCAGCCAGATTATTGACCACAATAATGACATTGTAAACCAGACGCATTCTAAATTAGATAATACTGTGGATATTTTCCATAACATGTTAGCTTCCTCTGAAAATGTTATTAAAGTAACCCATACTTTAGAAGATGAATTGAAAAAAATTGTAGACATGAAGGAAAATCTTCTCACATCCATGAATACACTGACCGAAGTATCGGAACGCTCCGCTTCTTCTACGCAAGAAATCAATGCTTCCACAGAGGAACAGGTTGCAGCTGTTGCCATTATTATCGAATCAATGGAAACCGTACAACGTGGAATTGAACATTTGTCAGCCGTTTTAAATAATACAACAGCAGAAGGATAACCTCTCTTATATTACATACACGACAGCGTTCTGCTTGCAGAACTCTCGCGCCGAGCGTGGTCGCTCTAGTATATAAAAATGCTTCCAGCCTTTGATGGTGGAAGCATTTTTTATGCCATAAAGTATTGTAGTTACATAATATCCTAATATACAAAAACTGGTCACTACACATTTCCTGCGTAGCAACCAGTTTTACTAATTTTATTTTAATACATTAATACGTGCAATTGCTCTATGCAAAGCAGTTTCTGCTCTCGCATAATCTGTATTCGGATCCTTGTCCCGTAATCTTCCTTCTGCACGCTCCTTAGCGGCCTGTGCACGGTTCATATCGATTTCACCTGGCCATTCTGCCACTTCTGCCAAAACAGTTATCTTATCCTCTAATATCTGGACAAATCCTGCATGGAGTGCAGCATTTTTAGGACCATCTTCCTCAGTAATCGTCATGATTCCCGGTGCAATAATCATTGTGGTCGGAACATGCTTTTTGTAAATACCAACTTCACCTTCTGTCGTATTTAACTCTAACATGCTTGCCTTGCCTTCATAGAAGATGCGGTCAGGACAGATCACGGTTAAATCAAATAAATCTGCCATACATACCTCTCATTCTACCGCTTAAGCGGTATTTCAATCAAGGGGATTTCCTTCCCAATGACTATTTCATTTTCGCTAATACATCATCAATATTACCAGCATTTAAGAAGTAACTTTCCGGTACATCATCATGCTTTCCTTCAAGAATCTCCTTGAATCCCTGAATTGTCTCAGCTATCGGTACATAGCGACCTTCCAGACCAGTAAACTGCGTTGCAACGAAGAATGGCTGAGATAAGAATCTCTGTACCTTTCTCGCTCTGGACACGACTAACTTATCTTCTTCTGAAAGTTCATCCATACCTAAGATTGCAATGATATCCTGTAACTCTTTGTAACGCTGTAAAATCTCCTGTACACCACGAGCAACCTTGTAATGCTCCTCACCTACAATACGTGGGTCTAAGATACGTGAAGAAGATTCTAATGGGTCTACCGCAGGATAAATACCTAATTCCACGATAGAACGAGATAATACCGTCTTAGCATCCAAGTGGGCAAATGTTGTTGCCGGAGCCGGGTCAGTTAAGTCATCGGCTGGCACATATACTGCCTGAACGGATGTGATAGAACCATTTTTTGTGGATGTGATACGTTCCTGTAACGCACCCATTTCTGTCTGTAATGTTGGCTGGTAACCTACCGCAGATGGCATACGACCTAACAACGCTGACACCTCGGAACCTGCCTGTGTGAAACGGAAGATATTATCAATGAATAATAATACATCCTTACCACCTTTATCACGGAAATATTCCGCCATAGTAAGGCCTGTTAAACCAACACGCATACGCGCTCCAGGCGGCTCATTCATCTGACCAAATACCATGGTAGTCTTATTGATAACACCAGAATCACTCATTTCATGATACAGGTCATTTCCCTCTCTGGTGCGCTCACCTACACCAGTAAATACAGAATATCCACCGTGCTCTGTTGCAATGTTACGGATTAACTCCTGAATTAATACGGTCTTACCTACACCGGCACCGCCAAACAGACCAACCTTACCACCTTTCTGGTATGGGCATAACAAGTCAACGACTTTAATACCTGTTTCCAACATTTCCGTGGAAGTAGACTGCTCATCAAAGGATGGTGCCTTTCTATGAATCGGAGCATACTCAACATCAGTTGGTGCAGCTCCATTATCAATTGTTTCTCCTAATACGTTAAAAATACGGCCAAGGGTATTTTCACCTACTGGAACAGTAATTGGGGCACCGGTTGCTACAGCATCCATGCCTCTTACTAAACCATCTGTAGGTCCCATAGCAATACATCTTACGATATCATCACCTAAATGCTGAGATACCTCAACAACCAGTTTATCGCCATCTTTTCTTGTAATCTCAATCGCTTCGTTAATCTCCGGAAGCTTTCCGTTCGAATACTTCACGTCGAGGACGGCACCGATAATCTGTGTAACTTTTCCTACATTTCTATCTGCCATTTTCCTGCTCACTCCTTTAGCTGATTGCATTCGCCCCGGCTATAATCTCCGTCAACTCCTGTGTAATGGAGCCTTGGCGTGCTCTGTTATATAACAATGACAATTCTTCAATCATTGCATCTGCATTGCTTGTTGCAGAATCCATTGCCTGCATACGTGCACCATTTTCACTTGCCACTGACTGTACCAGCGCGCCATACAACAGGCTGGTAATATACTTTGGAATAATCAGCCCTAATGCTTCTTCTTCCTCCGGCTCATAATTCATTGGAGCTGAGCTTCCCGTTGTCTCTGCGGAGGCTTCTGACTCCTCTGGATTAATTTCAACCGGCAAAAGCTTAATGATACGCGGATCATGGCTTACCGTGTTCTTAAAGAAAGTATATGCTAAATAAATCTCACTGATTTCCCCGGCAGCAAATGCGTCCAGCAATCTTTTTCCAATCACCATCGCATCACTATACATAGGGTCTTCTACGATCTCGGAATAGTCATGTGCAACGGTATACCCCTTCGCACTTAATGCATCTCTTCCTTTTGAACCAATGGTATACAGTACAATATCTTCTTTTGGAAACTCTAATCCTTTCACCAGCTTAATGATGTTAGAATTATAACCACCTGCCAGTCCACGGTTACCGGTAATCACAATAATTGCTTTCTTTCCCGTACCACCGGATTGTAAATATGGATGGTCAATGTTTCCAGTCTTTGCAAGCATTGAGGTAACGGTAGCATACATAGCATCAAAATACGGCTGCGCCTGTTCTGCTCTTAACTTTGCTCTCTGTAATTTTACCGTAGCTGTAAGCTTCATGGCTTTTGTAATCTGCTGCGTACTTTGTATACTGCTTTTCCGCCGCTTTATGTCTCTCATTGAGCCCATAACTTCACCTCTTTCCTTTGCTTTTACTTAAAGCTTTTTGTAAACTCTGTAATCGCTTTCACTAAAGCAGCCTCATTTTCCTCACTGATTACCTTTTCATCACGAATCTTCTGAGGAATCTCAGGATACTTTGTATCAAGGAAGGCGAAAAGCTCTTCTTCATATCTTTGGATATCTTCCACAGGAACATCTAACAGATATTTCTGTGTTGCCGCATAAATAATGATTACCTGATATTCAACCGGCATCGGCTTATACTGCGGCTGCTTTAACATTTCTTTTAAACGCTCACCCTGTGCAAGTTTTTCTTTGGTATCTGCATCCAAATCAGAACCAAACTGTGCAAAGGATGCTAATTCACGATACTGCGCCAATTCCACACGGATCGGAGCGGCAATTTTCTTCATCGCCTTAATCTGTGCGGAACCACCAACTCGTGATACAGACAAACCAGCATTAACGGCCGGTCTGAAACCAGCATTGAACATCTCTGTCTCTAAGTAAATCTGACCGTCTGTAATAGAAATTACGTTAGTCGGAATATAAGCAGAAACATCACCAGCCTGAGTTTCGATAATAGGAAGTGCAGTTAAGGAACCACCTCCTAATTCATCAGACAATCTGGCTGCTCTCTCTAACAATCTGGAATGCAGATAGAAAACATCACCAGGATATGCTTCACGTCCAGGTGGTCTCTTTAACAGCAAGGACAGGGTACGGTATGCCGTTGCGTGCTTACTTAAATCATCATACACAATCAGTACATCTTCACCATTCTCCATCCATTCCTCACCGATGGCGCATCCTGCATATGGAGCAATATACTGCAATGGTGCTAATTCACTGGCAGTAGAAGCTACTACCGTGGTATATGCCATTGCACCGAATTCTTCTAATGTTTTTACAATGCTGGCAACGGTAGAAGCTTTCTGCCCGATGGCAACGTAAATACATTTTACATTCTGACCCTTCTGGTTAATAATGGTATCAATCGCAATCGCTGTTTTACCAGTCTGACGGTCACCGATGATTAACTCACGCTGTCCACGTCCGATTGGAACCATGGCATCTATCGCCTTGATACCTGTCTGTAATGGGGTATCAACAGATTTTCTGGAAATAACACCGGAAGCAACTCGCTCAATCTGGCGGTATTTCTTTGTTTCAATTGGACCCTTGCCATCAATTGGCTGTCCCAAGGCATTTACAACTCGTCCTAACAACGCATCTCCAACAGGAACCTCAACTACACGTCCTGTTGTCTTTACGATGTCACCTTCATTAATATTTTTGGCATCACCAAGCAATACAGCACCGACATTGTCTTCTTCTAAGTTCAATATCATACCATATACGCCGCCTGGGAATTCAAGTAATTCACCCTGCATTGCGTTTTCCAAGCCATGAATACGTGCAATACCATCGGCTACCTGGATTACGGTACCCACATCAGACACTTCAAGCTGTGATGCATATCTTTTAATCTGTTCTTTAATAACAGAACTTATTTCTTCTGGTTTTAAATTCATGAAGCTTTGGCACCTTCTTTCGCTTTTAAATTCATTTTATATGCCAAGTGCATTGTAATCTAAATCACAATCAACTAACACTTTAGCTAAATCGTTTAATTTTGTTTTTATACTGCTGTCGACAACTCTGTCACCTATACGAATCACCATACCTCCGATAAGGGAAGTATCCACCGCATAGTGCATTTCCATTTCGACATATGGTGTGGTCTGTATTAATTTCGCCACGGTATCTGCTTTCTGTTTGTCGTTCAGCTCTGCGGCAGTCGTCACATAGGCAGTTCCTATCTTTTTATATTCCTTCACTTGTTCTGTGAAATATGTTAAGATAGCTGCAATTTCCTTGCTGTGCCCTTTTAATACTGCCATATTCATAAGTCCGGTTAATTCATCCATTACCTTGCCTTTGAATACTTCTTCCATGAGTCTGGCTTTCTCCTCCTTCGTAATCTGAGGATGAGTTAAGAGTTTCACAAAATCTGTGTTTTCCTCTAACGCCTGAATCACGACTTTCGCTTCCTGATACAGCGCATCTACCTTATTTTCTTCCATAGCCAGGGAAAATAACGCCTCACCATATGTGTTGGCTGCTAATTTGCCCATGTGCTATCACCTATTTCCTTTAATGTTTCCTCAACTAAAGATTCCTGAACAGTTGTATCTATAGCGGCAGAAACCACTTTCCCTGCCATAACAGAAGCAATCTGAATCATTTCCTTCTTCACATCATCTGCGACACGCTTCTTTTCTAACTCTGCTTCCTTACGTGCCTGCGCAATGATCATTGCTGCTTCTTCCTTAGCAGCACTTACGATTCTGTTCTCGTTCTGCTGTGCCTTCTTTCTTGCCGCACTTAAGATTTCTTCTGCTTCTTTATTGACAAGCTTCAGCTTTTCTTCATATTCCTGCTTCAATGCATCTGCTTCTGTATTTGCTCGTTCTGCACTTTCTAACTGGTCACGAACTTTATTTTCCCTTTTCTTCAAAAATTCTCTTACTGGGTTAAATAAGAAATACGAAGCCAACAGGAAGATAATGAAAACATTCACAGCAGTCATTGCCGTACCAAAAAGCAGTTGTGCATCAAGGTTAAATAATCTTTCCAAGGTTCAGCCTCCTTTCGGCTTTTTTTTCGTAAATGCTTGTAATTTCTCTTATGATAAAGGTTTTACGAAAAGTAATAAGATGGAAATTAACAAACCGTAAATAGCAGATGTCTCGGCAACCGCATCACCTAATAATAAAGTGGTTGTAACGTCAGACTTGGCACCTGGGTTTCTGGAAACTGCGGAAGCTGCGTAACCTGCTGCGATACCCTGTCCAATACCAGTACCGATACCGGAACAAACTGCAATACCTGCACCAATTGCTGAGCATGCTAAAATTAATTCTTCACCTGAAATGTTCATAGTTATGTCCTCCTTATAATTACACTTATTAATTACTATTCTTCTGCTATCTTATCATTTACATATGCCATTGTAAGCATACAGAATACATAGGCTTGGATTGCCCCTGCGAATATATCAAAGTATACATGCAGAACAGCTGGCAAACCAATCTGGATAAACACTGGTACCAATGCATACAGCAATGACATCAGAACTGTACCAGATAATACATTACCAAACAGACGCAATGACAATGAAATCGGCACTGCTACTTCACCAATTAAGTTAACTGGGAAGAACACCGGAACTGGTTCAAACAATGATTTCAATGCACCCATCTTATTATGCTTTACATTATTGTACTGAATGATGCAAAATGTCATAAGACCTAATGGTAATGTCACTTCATAATCTGCTGTTGGCGGTCGCAATCCAAAGAGACCGGATAAATTGCTCACTAGTATGAAAATGAAGATACTTCCAATGTAGTTTGCGAACTTTGCTCCGTTTTTCCCCATATTGCTGTTCGCTAAGTTATCAATCATTTCCACAATCATTTCAATAACATTTTGGAACCCCTTAGGAATCTCCTGCGCCTTTTTCATTTTGCGGTTTGCAGCAATCAAGAAAGCAATGATTATGATATCCACAATGAATATACATACATGCGAAGTGGTAATCCACAGTTCCTGACCAAACAAATGGAACTTAAATAAGCCCTTAATCATGAAACCCATACTTTCTTCACTGCTTCCCGCTAATAATGCAGCAGTCTGTGAAGCCGTCCCGGCAAAAGTGTCTAACATGCTTCATCCCCTCCTTCTTTCATATTTTTTCTCCAAAGCTTATCCATCTTTGGTTGTAGAATAGCTGCAGCCTTCAATCCCATCAGACCGATAAAACAAGGGATAATGGATAAAAATTCAAAATAAGCCCCTGTTCCCATTATCAGAAAAATCACCACCGTTCGTATTAAATACGCTCTTGACAAAACTGTCTGTGCGGCTCTGCCTTCCTGATTTACCGCCTTTTCAATGGAAAACTGCATGTGGATCGCCATAGCTATCGCCATGATAATTCCTACCCATAAGCTATAGGAAAAGAATATCTTGTCCTTCACTAAAAACAATCCTACTATCTGTATAAGTATTCCATATAGTAGAATACCTATAATCAATTGTAATAATACCTTGTTACATCTTCTTATCATGTCCAGAATCTTTGTCATCATCATAAATTCCTTTCGCCATAATATAGATATTGCGAAAACCTGCCATTGCTCCTAAGAAGAATAAAGGTATCACAAACCAAGTGCCAAATTTTTTATCAATCCAGACACCTATGAGTGAACATAATAAAATAGGGATAATCATATTGAGACTAAATTGCGTGATCATTGCAAAAGATTTATAGACGCTCTTCTTATATTTCATTTATCCCCCTCCTAAAAAAATATAATTCCTACTCATTTGTTAAATTTTCATAATTTTTTTACATTTTTTTACAATTTCCCACTCATATTTAATAGTATATATAATTTTCAAACACTTGTCCAGTATTTTTCTATAATACATTTTTACTATATTTTGTCATAACAATTTTGCTACTTTTTCCATGTTTCAATTATTGTTTTTTGCTTTCTTTTTCGCAACATTCGACCCAGATAACTGAATGCTGCACAACCAATTACCAGATATAACACGGTATATAATAAGCTGAGAATACCCATCAGGTGTTCCGGTACTCCAATTCCGCGCAATACCTTTCGCATCGGCAGACACCGATTCACAATATGAAATAAAATTGTAATCCAAAAGCTATAATGTCCAATTGCTTTTACGACTTTCACAATCAGGTAATTCTGCCATCTCCAACCGGCATGAATGCAAACATACAAAAGAAACACAGCAGCAAAACAAGCACATGGAATCACAAGCATCGGAAAACGATACACATGCCACTCCATGTCCATCCTGCCAATACATACGCCAACAAGACCTGCCATGCCAAGCAACAGCAGACGATCCTTCGGAATGCTTTTTTCGTACCATCGACTTTCCCGAAGACGGTATCCCACCAGAAGAAATCCACACGCTATGCATGCTTGTGGCAGACAGTACACCTCTACACCTGCATTTGGGAGATAATAGCCCAATCCCACAAGGAGAATTCCACCTGCATACTGCAACAGAACTGGTAAACGAATCAATAGATTCATCAACAGCAAGCCAACAAACAAGGTCAGCAAAATCCACAATTCCTGTACGCCGTAGGTTTCTTCCTTTCCAACAAGCGTTCGGTAAGAGGTTCCATAGACATAGCCCCAGATTACTTTTCGCAATTCGCTGCTACCATCTCCTGCCCACCGCATAATTCTCACATACATAATTCCACCAGTGGCTGCTGCTGCCACAATATAAGGCAGCAGATACTTGCGACAATTTCGAAAAAGTTGTGAAAAAATGCTTCTTTTCTTGATATAATAGCCACTCATTATCAATACCATAGGCACCAGACAGGTGGTAATTACACGACCAGGCAGATAAAACCACGGCTCATGACAGAACTGTTCAAAAAATACACCATACACGACTATAAAACTTACAATCATGCCACGCGCCAGATAAAACATGGATAGATTGTTCCATTTATATTTTGTCATGCTATAACGTTTTGTATACTCATGTTCTTCATTTTTCATGTGAAATTACTCCGTTATTTCTTCTATTTTACCATTTGACAGGCGAATTTCACGGTCGCAATACGAAAGCACAGACCTTCTATGGGTAATCAATAAACAGGTTGGTTTTGGTGTCAGATTTTGTATGCCCTGTAATACTGCTAATTCTGTTTTTTCATCCAACGAGGAGGTTGCTTCGTCCAGCACAAGAAATGGCGCTTTTCTGACTAATGCTCTTGCAATGGCAATACGCTGCGCCTGACCTTCTGAAATGCCATGTCCACGCTCGCCGATTACCGTATCAATTCCATTCGGCAGTTCCATTACAAAATCATAAGCCGAAGCCAGCTTCAAAGCTTCTATCATTTCTTCCTCTGTTGCCCCTAATGCCCCCATATGTATATTTTCCCGAATAGTCCCACTAAACAGCGTGTTGCCCTGTGGAACATAGGATATAAACTGTCTTGTCAATGCATTTGCTGTCTCTTTCTCTCCCTGGGCATTGGTAAAGGTAATTGTTCCATCATAATTACTCATAAAGGACATAATTAATCGAATTAATGTTGTCTTACCAATACCGGATTCCCCTACAATTGCCACGAATTCTCCCGGTCTGATTGTAAGACTGGCTTCCTCAAGTACATGTTCCATTGGCACATAGCCAAAGGTAACATCCTTCATTTCCACACCTATCTGTGTAGTATCGATATTGTCCTCTGCCCGCTCCTCTTCTTCCATGTTTTCAAGCTCTATAATACGTCCGGCAGATGCTAAAATAGATACTATCTTAGGAAGATTCTGCGCCAACCCCATAATCGGTGCCTGCACACGGTTGACCAATGTAATAAATACAGACATGGTACCATAACTGATTTCATTTCTTGATAACTGAATAGAACCTACTGTATAGGCTGCAATGTAGCCAAGCTGAAATGCCAGTCCCATAATAGTAGAACTGACCACCCCAAGACGGTTCTTTTTCAACACCCATTTAAAACGGTCTTCTCTCAAATCTACCAGACGGTCTACTGCATACTCCTCATTAGCAAACGATTTTACCACTAAAAGATTCGCCAGACTTTCCTGCAAATACGAACGGTATGCTGCCTCTGTCTGCTGCACCTTAATCTGTAATTTTTTCAATCTTCTACCTACAAGCACAGATACCAATGCCGCAATAGGTGCAATCAGTAATGCCAGTACTGCCAGCAATGGTTCAAAATAAAACAAGGTACAAAACGTTACTAACAATTCCACGATTAACTGAATAATACTTGGTATCGTATATATAATACCATCTGCAATATTTCCGGCATCGCTTGTTAATCTTGTCATCAAATCGCCTGTGTGATATTTTTTAACATCCATCCAATGACAATGAATAATTTTTTCATACAATTGTTTTCGAATACCAAACGAAAATCTCTCATTCACCATAACAGACATCAGTGAGGACACGACAGTCAATAACTCACTGAGTAATACAACTACCACATATGCACCGATATAAACCATTACATTGGCACCCTGCACCGATGTATCAATAATGTGCTTCGATACTAACGCAAGCACAACAGATGAAAGGGACAACAGTATATCTATGATTAACAAAATTGTCATTCTTCCCAAAAAAGGTTTCGAATACCGCATTAACCATACAAAATATCCCGACTGGGCTCGCCAGTCCTTAAAAAAAGCAAGCAATTTTCTCATTTTTTCCTCTCATTCTACCGCTCTAACGACTTTTCCAACAGGAGGAATTTTGTGTACTGACACAAATTCCACGTTATAATATGCAATTCCTTCCATTTGTTACCTCATACATTATCTTTTCATCTAAGAAGCTGCTGATAATGTCACAGATACAATCTCCGGATTATTATAGAATCGTGGTGCAAAAGGCGATTGTCCTAAGCCTCTTGCATTCACCATCGTCATATTACCACAGCGATACAAACCACCGTCATACTTTGGAAAAAATTCCCGGTCCGTTCCAAGCAATCCTCCCACAAAAGGAATGCGTACTACGCCTCCATGCAAATGACCGGAGAACATTACATCGTATCCATAATTTGTCACATACTCTGCTATCTGCGGATCATGTGCCAGCAAGACCGCCACATCCGCTTCCTCTGCCATCTTCATGTTTTCTAAACCCATTCCATAGGGAATGCCGTAGAACACGATATCTGCATCGTTTTTTGTAAAATGTACACTCTCATTGCGCAACTCTTTCACACCATATTTTTCATACAGTTGCAATAATTTTCCATAATAATATTCACTATCCAATTCATGATTACCACTTACCGCATAAACAGGACATATCTTAGAAATCCTTGCCAGAAGACAAGCAATGGGTGTGAAATATTCCTTCGTTCCATCAATAGTATCACCAGTAATTACAATGACATCCGGATTTTCTGCTTCAATCAGTTCTGCCAGCTTTTCATTCTGTTCCCCGAAACATTGATAATGCAAATCTGATAGCTGTACAATCTTTGTTCCATCCAATTCTTTTGGCAAGTCAGAAATCTTTATCACATACGAAGTGACCTCCAGTGTATTGTGCAATCCCATAACTACCCACAATACGATAACCGCTAACATTATTATGACACCTGCTATTTTTCTTTTCCTCATTTTCAAAACAACTTTCCGGCAGCTATTACGCTTCATTACTTATAAAACTTTGCCACCATTACATTATTTCCACCATCTCCACCTGTCACATACACGGTTCCACAGCGAAGCCATGCATGTGCTGTCATCTTTCCTGTTGAATTCTCTACACCAAGATACAGCGTTGTATGAATGCCCTCTTTATACAATATATGTTGTGCTATCAGTGCTTTGACCAGACATTTGCTCTCCCATGGAGTTTTATCACATACACGCTCTACACGGCGACCTATCCAGTATGCATGCTTTGTATTCTCAAAGGTATCCTGTTCCGGGGATTCCTTGTCGCGTTCACCAAAGGTTGGCTCTAATTTTTTCATAGGAACACGGAGAATTCGCATGCGATACCATGCCGCCAAAAAAAGAACCCGTATGGTCAATCGTTTACTTCTATTGGTAAACATAAAATTATAAATCAGTCTGGAAATGTATGTTATCTTTCTCATTGCCTCATACCCTTCTGGAGCAATATTACAATACCTGCTCTACTAAATCTGCCTGCTCTTTTATCGTCATTTTTCCATCCGGTCTTGTAATGATAAATACAGGCATCTGGTTTGCTACCACTACTGTCTTCATAAATAATTCCGGAGGAAACCCTTCTGTCTCATACATTTCCTTGCGGAAGAAATTACTTGCTATGTATTTTAATTTCTCACTTCCTGTAATTTCCCGAATCTTAGGCTCTTTCACATCACCCACCTGCAAAATTACCATTCCACCTAATTCTGCCTTCCGGTTGTAATATTCATCTTTCAGGATAAGACCGTATTTTTCTTCTTCTAAATCCGGCATTGGCAACAGGCGTTCTTTTGGTATATTTAATTTCTCTACCATATCTACACAAAGTTTACGAATTGGAAATGCCGGGTATGCGATCGCACAGTTTTCCTCAATGTCTATTACTACCTGATCGTCTGCCATCTGCAAGTAATTTCTGCTCATAATTTCTGAAGCCAGAGAGGACTTTCCTGCACCACTATCTCCACTGATTATGAGAGTTTTTCCTTTGTAGTAAATACCACTGCCATGTATGATAAGACGTTTTCGCTGAAATAAGATTACCGTCATGCAGTAGCATAACATAATCTGGTTCACCAATACCTTGTCATAGCCATCAAACAAATAATAAGCAATCTTATTTCCATGTGACATAATGAAGGTTCCACATCTTACATAGCGTACACAGCTCCAGTCTTTTTCCATATGTCTGATATGTCCGGAGCCTTTTTGTATCTCCATCTCTGTTGGATTTTTATATTCATCTGCCATATCTTCCCAGGCAATGGTAACATCCACCTCGTCGGTAGGCTCAATGGCATACGCTTCCTGTAACTCATAATCAGATAACACAGTCAATCCAAATATCCTATAATACCACATATCATCCTCCATATCCTTATACAATGGTGCAGTGTCTCAAAGAACAATCTTTGAAACACTGCATCATAATCATTAGCAGATTTCAGCACCTGCCGGCATATCTTTTTCCGGTGTCATCAATGCTAAGTTTCCATTTTCATCCTCTGCACAAAGCAACATACCTTCTGAGAGAACACCTGCTAATTTGGCTGGCTTTAAGTTCACTACTACCATAACCTTTTTGCCTACCATTTCTTCTGCGGAATAGTACTGCTTGATACCAGATACAATCTGCTTCACCTGGCTTCCTACTTTTACCTGAGAACAAAGTAATTTCTTTGATTTCTTTACTTCCTCACAGGCAATAATCTCGCCTACCTGGAACTGTAATTTGGCAAAGTCATCATACGTGATTTCTTCCTTTGGCTCAATATCAATTACATTTTCTTCCTTCTTCTCCTCTACAGGCTTTGGCATTCTTTCTGCAACCTGCTTTTTTACTTCTTCTAAGTCTAAACGTGCAAAGAGAATCTCTGGTGTCTCTGTCACTTTATTACCAGATGGATATAAACCGAATTTATCCATATCTTCATATGTTCTCTTTTCTGTATTAAGCTGTGCGCAGATTTTTGCAGCAGTATCCGGCATATAAGCTTCTAACAAGGATGCACCTATTACGATACTTTCCACCAGATTGTAAAGTACGGTCTCTAACCTTGGTAAATCTGCTTCGTTCTTAGCAAGAATCCAAGGTGTTGTCTCATCAATGTATTTATTACAGCGTTTGAACAGATTGAAAATCTCTGTGATCGCATCTGCCACACGAAGCTCTGCCATCTTGGCATCCGCTTTCTTCACCGTCTCTAATACCACAGCCTTTAAGTCAGCATCTACATCTGCTTCCACTCCGGCATTCTTTACGACACCGCCAAAATATTTGTTAGACATAGAAATTGTACGATTGACCAGATTACCTAAGGTGTTCGCAAGGTCGGAGTTCATTCTTTCTACCATCAGATCCCATGTGATTACACCATCATTTTCAAACGGCATCTCATGCAATACGAAGTAACGAACGGCATCGACACCAAACATATCTGCAAGGTCATCTGCATAAATTACATTTCCCTTTGACTTACTCATCTTGCCATCACCCTGTAACAGCCATGGATGACCAAATACCTGCTTCGGTAATGGCAAATCCAGTGCCATAAGGAAGATTGGCCAATAGATTGTATGGAAACGGATAATGTCTTTACCAATCAGATGCAGGTCAGCCGGCCAGTACTGGTTAAATTTGTCAGAACTGTCCCCTGTGCAGTCATAACCTAATCCTGTAATATAGTTGGTAAGTGCGTCTAACCATACATATGTTACATGCTTCGGATCAAAATCAACCGGAATACCCCATGTGAAGGATGTTCTTGATACGCACAAATCCTGTAATCCCGGAAGTAAGAAGTTATTCATCATCTCATTTTTACGTGAAACCGGCTGAATGAATTCCGGATGTGTATTGATATGATCAATAAGTCTGTCTGCATACTTGCTCATTTTGAAGAAATATGCTTCTTCCTTCGCCGGCTGTACTTCACGTCCACAATCCGGACATTTTCCATCTACTAACTGGGATTCTGTGAAGAAGGATTCACATGGGGTACAGTAAAGCCCTTCATAATGTCCCTTGTAAATATCGCCCTGTTCATATAATTTCTTGAATATCTTCTGCACCTGTGCTTCATGGTCTGCATCTGTGGTACGAATAAATTTATCATAAGAGGTATTCATCAAATCCCAGATGCGATGAATTTCACCGGCTGTTCCGTCTACGAATTCCTTTGGTGTGATTCCGGCTTCTGCTGCCTTTAATTCGATTTTCTGTCCATGCTCATCCGTTCCTGTCTGGAAATATACATCATAACCCTGCATACGCTTATAGCGCGCAATACTGTCTGCTAAAATGATTTCGTATGTGTTACCAATGTGCGGCTTACCGGATGTGTAAGCAATTGCTGTTGAAATGTAAAATTTCTTTTTTTCCATGATTGTTTTCCTCACTTTCTATTTTGTGGTAAGAAAGATTTTCTAATAAGAAAGAGTTCTGCTTGCAGAACTCTCGCGCCAAGCGCGGTCGCTTGCGACATACTACATTTCGCGCGAGTGCGCATCACATTTTTATATACCAGGAAATTTCATGCATTACATTCTTACAATAAACTGTTTTTTCCCTTGTATATAAATAAAAAGCCTTCTAAGCCATATATTTCACACAGCTTAGAAGGCGAATAATCCGCGATACCACTTCTATTCGTCTGCCCCTCACAGGACAAACCTTACCGAGTGCGGTCTCTCCACACTCTTTCGCTATAACAGGCGATCCTGTCGCAGCCTAAGGGAACAGGTTCCGTTCGGTGCGCCACTCTGTAAGCCATCTTCTGAATTCGTTCTTACGTCTTCTCCCAGCAAATGCAGGTGTTCATGCACTTAAAGACTTCTCTGTAATAAGAATTAAATTCGTACTCTCTTACGTCTTTGTGTTTGTCACTTTCTCTAGGCTAACATATTTAACTGGTGGCGTCAAGGAAGTTTTTTCGCATGGTGTTTCTTTCATTCGAACTTTGTAACTATTCAGAACAGGACTGTGCTGAACTGCACAGTCCGTATAAAACGTAGTGGCAGCAGGCCAAAATCCATCACCGTAGGTGATTCTGCATGGATTTTAGCTTGTAACTATGAGGGTACTGAATAGTTACGGAACTTTTAAATAAATTTGGATTTGTGGGTGGGCGTATTTGTATCTGCAGATTCTTTAGCCATTTTATAACTCACAATTATTAACTGTTCTAGGAAATGGAATGACATCGCGAATGTTTCCGATGCCGGTGAGATACATCACCATACGCTCAAATCCCAGTCCGAATCCGGCGTGTCTTGCTGAACCGTATTTACGGAGGTCTAAATAGAATTCATAGTCCTCTCTCTTAAGCCCAGCTTCCTCCATGCGACTAAGTAATTTGTCATAATCGTCTTCACGCTGGCTTCCACCGATAATCTCACCTATGCCCGGTACAAGGCAATCCATAGCAGCTACCGTCTTGTTGTCCTCATTGAGCTTCATATAAAATGCCTTGATTTCCTTTGGATAATCTGTCACAAACACCGGACGCTTGTATATTTTTTCTGTGAGATACCGCTCATGCTCTGTCTGTAAATCACAGCCCCAGCTTACCGGATACTCAAATTCTTCATTGTGCTTTTCTAAGAGTTCTACCGCTTCCGTGTAGGTCACACGACCGAAATCAGAATCCAGCACATGCTGTAACCGCTCTAACAACTTCTTGTCCACAAACTGGTTAAAGAACGCCATTTCCTCCGGTGCATTCTCCATAACATAGCGAATCACATATTTTAACATACTCTCAGCCAGAATCATATCATCCTGCAAATCTGCAAATGCAATTTCCGGCTCAATCATCCAGAACTCTGCTGCGTGTCTTGTCGTATTGGAATTCTCCGCTCTAAAAGTAGGACCAAATGTATAAATATTTTTAAACGCCATGGCGTATGTTTCCCCATTTAACTGCCCACTTACCGTCAAGTTCGTTTCTTTACCAAAGAAATCCTTTGTTACATCCACCTTACCATCTTCCGTCAATGGCGGGTTTACCATGTCTAATGTAGTAACACGAAACATTTCCCCAGCACCCTCACAATCGCTTCCGGTAATCAATGGTGTGTGTACATAGACAAAGTCTCTTTCCTGAAAAAACTTGTGGATGGCATATGCCGCCAGGGAACGAACACGAAATACCGCTTCAAAGGTGTTCGTTCTCGGACGCAGATGGGAAATGGTTCTTAAATATTCAAAGGAGTGGCGTTTCTTCTGCAAAGGATAATCCGGAGTGGAAGCACCTTCAATCTCGATGCGCTCTGCCTGAATCTCAAATGGCTGCTTTGCATCGGGTGTTGCCACCAATTCACCGGTCACGACAATCGCTGCTCCTACATTTAACTTTGCCACTTCCTGAAAATTATCCATGACATCATGAAATACCACCTGAATTGGCTCAAAAAATGTACCATCATTTACTACAATAAATCCAAAGGTTTTTGAGTCCCGAAGACTTCTCACCCAGCCCCCAATGGTTATCTTTTTTCCTATATATACATCCTGATTTCGAAAAATATCTCTTATATTTACTAATTTCATTGTCTCTCTCCTTCTATCACTGCTTTGAAATGAACTCATTATAACAAAAGCCCTACTCTTTGTAAAGAAAACAGACAACGGCTTTTTTATACATAAAATAGTTCTTTTTCGCTTCCATTTTTTTGTTGTTTTTTATCAATATACAGTGTATAATATAATTAAGTTTGTGTATTTCGTCTATAATTCATGCATGAGGAGGGGTAACATATGAAGTGTAAACGAAAAGAATTTATTGTGGATGCTGTACAATACGAGATTGGTTCTGGTATCGAGGATGGTTGCCAGTTATGGAGCGAAGTCATCACTAATGGTTATATTACGACAGATAATCTTGTAAAAATTACCAGAGAAAATGGCTCCATTGTATGCCCATTTATCCGCAACAAACGTGGTCTTACATTTATACGCTATGGAGATTACATTATTTCAGAGGAAAATGGGGAACGTCACGTATGTGGAGATGAAAAGTTTCACGATCGTTATGAACCAATTTAAGTTCCGAACAAAGCATTTCATACACGCTTTGTCGCACTGAATTTGGCACACTGTGCATCTTCCTTTCAAATCTGTGTGCATTATAATATACCAGGAAATTTCGAGTTTTACATTTTACAATAAACTGTTGCAATTTCCTCGTATACAAAAACAACCCGTAGCAGTACTGCTACGGGTTGTCCATTTTTATTCCTTATTCCGCATCACCATCTGTTGTTGCCGGCTCTACTTCAATTGCATTTTCTGCAACCATTTTAACTACTTTTTCGTATAACTTACTGTCTCTAATATTTTTTTCCATTTCCTCGCGGTCGATACCCTGTTCTTCTACGGCTGCCCAGAAATCATCTTCATTGTCATAGCCATAGTTTTCGTATGTATCCTTTACGCCTTCTGCATATTCTTCATCCGTTAACTCTAAACCTTCTTTTTCTGCAATTGCTTCTACTAACAATTCTTCTTTTTGAGCTATTTTTCCCTGTTCTACAGCTTCAGCATCAAACTCTTCCATTGTGCTTCCCATCTGCTCTGCTACATAATCCTCTAAACTTACTCCAGAGTATGACACCATATATGATACATATTCTTTATAAGATATCGCATTGGACTTTACTAAATCCTTATCATATTCTTTCACTGCACAATTTGCCAAAACAGCACTCCAGGCAGCTTCTTCCTTTTCATACTGTGCATATTCTGCATTATCTGTTTCTAACTGTGTACGCTGTGCTTCGCGATATTCTGCAATTGTTGCACTGTCTGTCTTCTCAGCGATAAATGCATCTGTTAATTCCGGTACTACTTCCTTCTGGATAGCGTTAACAGTTACTGTAAACACTGCCTCTTTACCAGATAACTCTGTATTATTCAGATATGGATCCGGGAATGTAACTTTTACATCAACAGTCTCGCCAACTTTTGCACCAATCAACCCATCTTCAAATCCATCAATAAATGAATCAGAACCGATTTCCAAATCAAATCCTGTATCGGTACCGCCTTCGAATGCTACTCCATCTATTTTTCCTTCATAATCAATGTTCGCAATATCACCGTTCTGTACATCTGTACGATCTGTAATTTCTTCTGTTGTAGTATACTCATCAACCAAAGACTCCACAGCTTCATCAATATCTTCCTCTGTAACAGCCACTGTCTCTACTTTTTCAATCTCTACACCCTTATACTGACCAATTACAATCTTGTCTGTTTCAATTGTAACATCTGTAACCTCCGGTTCTCCTTCTGTCAAATTTTCAAAAGAAGCACTGATTGTTATTTCCGCTGTAGCATCGCCTGCTGTAGTATCTCCTGCTGTTACTGCACTATCTCCTGCTGTCGTGTTCGCCTTATCTTTGTTACCTGAACCACAGCCAGTAAATGCTGACATTGCCATAACTGCTGCTAATATCGCTACTAATGTTTTCCTTTTCATTCTGAATAATTCCTTTCTTTTTATGCCGTCTACGGCAAATAATACAAACAAGTTCAGTTATACCATAAATACGCGAAATAAGAAAGCTTTTTTTGCTAATTCACATTTTTTTCATGATTCTAAACACTTTATTAACGAGTTCTGCTTGCAGAACTCTCGCGCCGAGCACGGTCGCTTGCGACATATTACATTTGGCGCGAGTGCGCAGTGCTTCTTCCTTTCAAATTCCCTTATAGCAGTGGAGACAGCAACCGCGAAAACTGCTCTTTTACACGAATGACAAGGCTTCTGTTTTCATACACTTCCTTAGTCACCTTCTGACAATTTTTCATATCCTCTAAAAATATCTGCTCTAGCTGTCCAGTCAAAACCTCATCATATACTACTGCATTTACTTCAAAATTCAACTTAAAGCTGCGGATATCAAAATTAGCCGTACCATAGCTTGCCACAATGCCATCCACACAGATTCCCTTTGCATGAAGAAAACCATTCATATATGTGTAACACTCTGCACCAGCATCTATCATATCCCCTATATAAGAATACGTTGCCCAATACACGAATGGATGATCCGGCATACAAGGTATCATAATCCTTACCGTAACACCGGAGGAAGCTGCCACCTTTAATGCCTCTGCCAGGGCTTCATCCGGTATAAAATACGGTGTCTGAATATAAATATGGTCTTTTGCCTTGTGAATCATTTTAATGTAATTGTTACGGATTACCGGCCATTTAGAATCAGGACCACTGGTAATAATCTGCATTCCCACTTTATGTTTTGTGTTATTTCCCGGAGGATTGGCCATAAAATAATCGGCATTCATAAATAAATTTTCTCCAGAAGCATGATTCCAGTCAAGAGCAAATCGAACCTGCAATCCAAGTGCTGCACTTCCCTCCACTTTGAAATGGGTATCACGCCAATAACCAAATTTCTGACTGAGTCCTAAATACTCATTACCAACATTAAAGCCGCCTACAAATCCAGTCACTCCATCTATTACAACAATTTTGCGATGATTTCTATAGTTCAATCTAAGATGTGCTTTCTTAAGGGCAGCCGGGAAAAATTCAGCTGTCTTTATACCAGATGCCTGTATCGCTTTCCAGTGACGTTTCTTAATCTCAAGGCTGCCCAGTACATCATATAAAATACGAACTTCTACTCCTTCTGCTGCCTTCTCCATCAATACATCTATAATGCTCCAGAACAAATCATCATCACGAAAAATATAATACTGGATATGAATATATTTTTCTGCCTTTCTTAAAGCGTTCCGCAATGCATCAAATTTCACATGACCATCTGTATAAACTTCCACTTCGTTATCGGCCGTATATACGGCTCCACCAACATTGAGATTGTAATATACCATATCACGATATTCTTCCAATTTTATACTTGCGGGCATATATTGTTCACTAATCAATTCCTTTTCATTTCCGCGAATGGACTGGTTGAATGCATCTTCCACTTCCTTGACGCGGAACATCTTGCTTTTATGCATGTCCTGACCAATAAACAGGTACAGAATAAATCCAACAATCGGAATAAAATAGAGGACTAGAAGCCACGTCCACAATGTCTGCGGGTCACGTCTTTGAAAGAAAACCATGATAATTGCTAACATTATATTTAATATGAATAGATTATTCCATACCCAATTGAATATTTGTACGATTCCATCCCATATAATATCCATTTTCCCACCTGTCCTTCCTACATATTTACTATTGTTTAATGTAGCACAAAACCTGTATAAATGCAACGAATACGCTTGCGCAATCCTAAAAACAATGCTATAATAGTGCAGTATGTCTAATACTCACTTTTGATATGCAAAGTTTATTGAAAACAGAATAGGAGGGTTACCGATGGTACTATTAGCCGGTTTACCAACATGGTCTATCGTATTGATTGTAATAAGCGTGATTCTTATAATCGCTTGCATTGCTCTTTATTTCTTTGGAAAAAAGGCGGAAAAGAAACAGGCAGAGCAGCAGAAGCAAATGGATGCTGCCGCACAGACGGTTTCTATGCTGATTATTGACAAAAAGCGTTTAAAGATTATAGATGCCGGTCTTCCTCAGATAGTTATTGACCAGGTTCCAAAGATTATGCGTCGCCAGAAAATGCCAATCGTAAAAGCAAAGGTTGGTCCTAAAATTATGACCTTGATCTGTGATGAAAAAATATTTGACCTTGTTCCAGTAAAGAAGGAAGTGAAGGCTACTGTAAGTGGTATTTACATTACAAACGTAAAAGGTGTGCGTGGTCCATTAGAGGCGCCTGCTACAAAGAAATCTTTCTCACAGAAGATGCGTGCTAAACTTGTAAGTGCTCAGGAAAATTTACAGAAGGAATCAGCCACAGAAAAGGAAGCTTCTAAAAAATCAAAAAAGAAATAAAAAACAAAACAGCATTTGTTCCTCATCCCAAGGTACAAATGCTGTTTCTTATTTTATTTCTAGTATGATGTACTAGTTCCAGTTTTCTGTGTTTCACAAAAGCAATTTTGTCGTATTATATGGCTTATTCTTAATTAGGGGATAAAACACATGTTACTGTTATTTATAGTCTCATTCTCTTATCTCGTTTTACATCCTATTATTTTTATGAACCAATTATTATAGCTTGATATTACTGGTTCTTAGAAATGCTTGTCTTTTTTTTCTTAAGGCATGCAGGTTCCTTTGGCTGGTGTATCCACCATGCTGATACGGAATCGCATGCTGTTTCAGCTGACTTTTTTCCAACTTCTGCTAAAATTTGTCCCACCTTCTTCATATCCTTCACCTCCTTACATAGTTGTTTTGCTTGCTACCAGTATTAACCCGGCTACACAAAACAATGTCGTAATTACCATGACTGCGTATCTGTAAGCACATAGCCCGGCAATCACCGAGAGAATGCCCCAAACTATTCCTAACAGAATACTAATCTTGTGATATTTGATTTTTTCTTCGTCGTCTAACGGCTTATTTTTATTCTCAACAGGTGACTTCTCAATCACGCAAAGCATATACAGAATATACATAATGCAAAGAATTCCTGCATCCTGTTCGCTTATTGCAGCTGACAGTATTAGATAAAAACAATAGACACATGCCACTGTCAACTTACAACGTAAATATGTATTAGCATGATAACCTCCACTGTACTTTCTAGTTGTCACAAAGACCACAGCAAATACGATTCCATCTGCAATACGCCCTGTCAATACACTCATTATCGCAATGATAAAAAGTCCCAATAGATTCGAAAACAAAACTGCATAACCATATCGGCATACCTCTTTTTCCTCAGCCGTAATGTAACGCTTCTTTAATAAAAAATCCGTTACCACCTCCGCAAGCATTTCCATGTTTTTCACCCCCTTGCGTTGTATAGTAACGGATTTTTTTTCTTTATTCAACCCCTTTGGCACAACTGGTCATTTTTTGGCACAACTGGTATGTATAAGTCGGAAATAAAGAACATTTTATTTTGATATTGATTCATAAAACCATGTTCTTCTTCCAACATGGAACGAACACTTCGAATGCCTAATCCATGCAATTCTTTGTCGTTTTTCGTCGTTTTTAGCATTGGATTCTTTTTTATTACATCGTCTGCTATGGTATTTTGTATCTGGAAATGAATATAACCTTTCTGCTTCCTGCTCTGTATTCGTATGAGCCTCTTCTTTTCCTCGCAATTAAGACAGGCTTCAATCGCATTATCTAACAAATTTGAAAGCATAATGCTCAGGTTAATCGCGTTGCCGTAATTGATATCATCTGCAAGAAATGCTTCCAGCACAATGCCCTTGTCCTTCATCACAGCTGCCTTTGTGTTAATCACTGCTTCCAATACACTATTGCCAATGCAGACACCAACCGGATTTAAGGTGATTTTTTCCCGTAATATCGTTTCTAAATAATCCTTCACACCAGCGGAATCCTCTTTACCAATCATACCGATCGCCGTACTCAAGTAATGCTTCATATCATGATTCAGCATCTGCATTCGTTCATATTCATATTTTCGTTCTTTCACATTCTTCTGCTCTATCTGCTCCATATATGTGATTGCCTTATATTCCGTGCGCTCCCTATGCATCGCATTTAGTCTCTGAAATAGAATACAGGTTTCCACAAACACAGAAAATATACCAAGACAAACAATATTTAATAATATCTGGGATAACGGCTTAAGATTCTCATTTTCCATAAGATACATAATTATCACCATAATAACCATCATAGAAATATATTCAAATAAAAGCTGGTTCTTTTCTGTAGTATGAAGCCTCTCTTTTTTATTTTTGTCTGAATGAATAATGACAGTAACACCAAAAAAGCACGTAATCTTTAAAATAATTAATGCGTATAATCTGGCGTTTCCACTGGCACATTCTGTCATTTCCGAAATTGGTATTTTGGTTATCACATGAAAAAGATTCATAAACAATACAATAAAAATACCTATGGACAAGTATAAAATCGTAATGTGTAAAATCACTTTTTTATTATTTTCATCTTTACAGGATTTCCCATAGATAAGCAAAATAATATAGACTCCTAAAGTAGAAAATACGTTGCCCCAATCAGGAGAAGCAAAACTGATTATCCCCATCAGCGCAATCACTATCATATATCTGATTTCTTTCCATCCACATTTCCATTTCCCTTTTAAAAAAATTTGGTATGTATAAATATACAGTAAACCGTCAATTACACATGTTACAGCTTCCATAAGCCAATAAAATACAGTCATGATTATTAGTGCCTCCCCAAATATTCTCCCAGATACTGTTTTACCTCTTTTCGCCTTCCACGGCTCAGTGGTATCTGCTGTCCATTTGTCAGCTGCACATTATCATCCCCAATCATAAAAATCCATCCTACATTTACTAAATAACTTTTATGGGAACGCACAAAATCATACGGTTTTAAATCATGTTCCATCACTGACAAAGACTGACGTACACTGTATGTCTTTTCTTCTGTCACAATATTTGTATAATGACCATTTGTCTCTACATAAATGATGGAAGAAACTCTTAACTTTTTTATAAATCCATCACACTTAAATTCATATACCTGTGTCTTCTCCAAAACACTTGCAAGTGCCGCTGTCATCGCTTCTTCAAGTTCTTGCTCCAATGTGCCTTTTCGTAAAAATCGAAATGGAGAGTATTGAAAACTCTGGTAAACTTTTTCATAATAATCTGACACAAAAATAACCAGAATATCGGCTTTCATCACATGCAACTCTCTTGATAGCTCCATGCCATCAATCTCCGGCATTTCAATATCCAGAAAAGCAATTTCGAATTGTTCCTCTTTATGCGCCTGTATCATATCATAGCCATTTGTAAAATATGCTACCGTATACTCACCTGCAATATTTGACATCAACAAGCCTAATCTTTCTAATGCTTGTTTATCATTATCACATATTCCTATTCGTACCATACATAAACCCTAACCTTTATCCTATATTTATTTTTGTAACTTTTTGTTCTCAACATTATAACAAAGACTTATAACGTATGCAATACTAACTTTTTTATATTCTGGGAAATTTTAAGCATTTTAGAATAGAACGTTCTTTTTTTGCACGCAAAAAGCTGTGTATCATGTTTCCATGTATACACAGCCTTGCGCTTCACGACATTTATAATTTCTCACATAAGCTAAATGTTTCAGAACCTTTGGAACATACGCTGATATGAATTTTACAGTTAGAAAGAAATTGATAATTCATTTCCAGACCATAATCCACATAAATGTCAACCTTATCTGGAGCCTCCTCAATACGGATATCCTTGCCATCAATACCAAGTTGAATTGTACCGTAAGGAGTACCGTAGAAGGTCACATTTTTCTTTTGTTTTTCAAATACCATATGTACATTGGTGACACCTTTCTTGATAATATCAAGACTCTCCTCTGAGAAACGTATCGTATTCCTGGTTACGCCCAGAGAGCCATCTGCCACTTCTTCATACAGCACATATTTTTTACCATTTTTTTCATAATACATACCCGGTGCAATCACCTCAACCGGTGCATTGTCATCACCTTCTGTAAATTGCAATCCGGATATGGATACGAACACTTCCTTCGTCATATCAAGTCAGGAATTAGATCTGATGAATTCTTAAAATATCAGACTTATCTCCAGACTTAACAGAGCTTCCTAATGCCATAACTACAACGTCGCCTTCTTTTACTAAGCCTGTGTTCTTCGCTGTTTCAATCGTCTGCTTAAATAAATCATCATAGTTATCCTGAGCTGGAACTACAACCGGCTTAACACCCCATGCAAGATTTAACTGTCTTGCTTCCTTCTCATCTACAACTTCTGCGATGATTGGGCAAGATGGATGATACTTAGAAATCATACGAGCAGTACGTCCGCTTCTTGTTACAGCGATGATAGCCTTAGCTTCAATTAAATCTGCTGCGTTACAAGCTGCGATAGCTACTGCTTCTGGGATATCTTTTTCTGTTACACATTCTAAGCTGTGTGCTAAGAAACGTTTCTTGTAGTTAATGTCTGCTTCTGTGCTGTCAGCGATTTCTCTCATGGCACGTACCGCTTCGATTGGGTAATCACCAGCAGCTGTTTCGCCAGATAACATAGTAACAGTTGTACCATCGTAGATAGCGTTAGCAACGTCAGTAACCTCAGCTCTTGTAGGTCTTGGGTTGTTCTGCATAGAATCTAACATCTGTGTTGCAGTAACAACGATCTTACCAGCCTTGTAACAAGCCTGGATCATTCTCTTCTGGATAGCTGGTAATTCCTTGAATGGAATTTCAACACCCATGTCACCACGAGCAACCATAACACCATCAGATAATTCAATGATTTCATCTAAGTTAGATACACCTTCTGCGTTCTCAATCTTAGAAATAATCTTAATCTTTTCTCCACCGTTTGCATCTAATAAGTTTCTTACGTCACGAACATCCTGTGCAGAACGAACGAAAGAAGCTGCGATGAAGTCTAAATCCTGCTCGATACCGAAAAGGATATCAGACTTATCTTTCTCTGAAAGATAATCCATAGGAATGGAAACGCCTGGTACGTTGATACTCTTACGACGGCTTAACTTTCCACCGGATTTTACTGTACATACGATATCAGATCCAACGATTTCTTTTACTTCTAATCCGATTAAACCGTCATCAATTAAGATTTCAGTTCCTACGGATACTGCTTCATATAATTTTTCATAAGTTACAGATACTTTAGTCTGGTCACCTAATACATCACCTGTTGTTAATGTAAATGTGTCACCCTTCTCTAAGAAAATCTTGTCGCAGGAGAAATCACGAATTCTGATTTCTGGACCCTTTGTATCTAATAAAATTGGGAATGGAATTCCTAATTCTTTTCTAACTTCCTTTAAGTAAACAATTCTTTCAAGCTGCTCTTCATGGTCACCATGGGAAAAGTTTAATCTGGCACAATCCATACCATTTTCCATTAATGCACGCATTTTGTCTCTGTCTGTTACTCCAGGTCCCATTGTACAAATAATTTTTGTTTTCTTCATAATCTTTCTACCTACTACCTTTCTTATTTATGGATTCATCATCCTGTTCTAGCAATTAAGCCGGTATATGGCATAACATCGGCGTATAGCGGATGCCATCCTGCTTCAATTCCACATCCGTATCCATAAAACCTATCTTATGATAAAATCCAACTGCATACGGAGAAGCATGTACACTTACTTCTGTCAATCCCCATTCCGCCCGACAGTGACGAAACACCTGACGCACCAGACCCCGTCCAATACCTCTGTGATGATACTCTCTGTCCACAAACAACAGGGAAATATAGTTTTTACTTCTGGTGGATATCATTCCCACCATCTGCCGGCTTATAAACGCACCCCACACACGATACTCACCCAGCGCAAAAGCCCGGGGCAATACAGGGTCATTAATAAACTGGTAAAAACTTCTCATACCTTCTTCTTCGTAATCGGCAGCTTCAAACTGTAAAAAAGTTCTCCACGCCAGATTCAGTGCTGTCTGAAATTCCTCCCGATATATTGGACGAAATTCAACAGTCTGCACAGTTTCATGCATACGAACCACCTCAACTAGTTTCTCTAATTCTAAAGAAAATGTCAACTATTTTTTAACTTTTTTCTACAATTTCATCAATGTTACCATAGAGAAGCCTTAAATTCACACTCAGCTTGAAAAATTACACAACAGCATTTTGGGATTTTAGATTTTGTTCCACTGCCTGTGCATTTTTAAGCGTTTCGCTGGCAATTGCCTTCATTGCTTCTTCTGTAAAAAATCCCATGTGGGACGTAATCAACACATTTGGAAAGGTTACCAGTCTGGCTAATACCTCATCCTGCATAATCTGTGTGGAGCAGTCTTCGTAAAAAACACCGTCCTCCTCCTCATATACATCCAGTCCTACACCTTTAAACTTACCGGCAAGCAGACCCTGAATGAGCGATTCTGAATGAATCAAGCCACCTCTTGAGGTGTTGACTAAATACACACCATCTTTCATTTTGGCTATACTTTCCTCATTAATGATATGCTGTGTTTCCTTTGTTAGCGGACAATGTAGGGAAATAACATCTGACCGCCTGAACAGCTCATCTAATTCCACATACTGAACAGGCAGCCCCGACACCGGATATGGATCATAAGCTAAAATTTCCATCTGGAAACCACTCATAAGCTGTACCATGGACTGACCGATTTTCCCCGTTCCGATAATACCAATGGTCTTATGATACAAATCTACTCCCATTAGTCCATGAATGCTCATATTAAAATCTCTCGTTCTTGTATATGCTTTGTGCGTATATCGGTTTACCGTAAGTAACATTGCCAATGCATATTCTGCCACTGCCTCCGGTGAATAGCTCGGCACACGAAGGACACGAATTCTGCCTTTTGCAGCCTCTATATCCACGTGGTTAAAACCAGCACTTCGAAGCAAAATCCCTTTTACGCCATTTTTAACCAGGGTATCTATCATATCCTTATCCAGATAATCATTTACAAATATGCATACTGCATCATAGCCTGCTGACAGCTTAATGGTATCTTTGCTGGTTGCCGCCTCCAAAAAATGTATCTCATACCCATACTCAGCCGCCAACGGTTCAAACCAGATTTTGTCATATGGCTTTGTTCCATAAAAAAGTATTCTCATTCTGCTACCTCCACATTATATTTATATATAGGCGTTTGCGAAACTGAAACCCATCCGCAAATTGTCAGAATTGTTTGTGCAAATAACTGCTTACTACATAGTCTATATTTGACGCGCTCTCGCTCCCTTCAAACGTAGCGGACACTAAGGCTGTAAAATACACAGCCTAAGTGCCGACGTTTTCAGAGGG